>JAJYEK010000100.1 GCA_021785795.1 Pseudomonadota bacterium | reverse complement strand
ATGCCGGCGTAGGCTCCGACGGGTACCCGCCAAGGATTTTCGGCATTCCGTAAAGCTGTTTTTTGGGCCCCGCCGGCGTGCACGACCCGTTCGAGCGCGGCGGACGTCTTCCCGGTGGATCGCGCCTGCACTTCGGTACGGGGAACTGCGGTCCGGCTGACAGTGGATCGCGACGAGGAGACATCACGATTCCGCACGGCTCACCTTGGGCATTCGACGCTTTCCCGGGTGCAATCGCCATCATTCGCAACGCACCGGCGCATCGAACACAGGCACCCCGAGTTTCTCTCGCAGGGCACCCGCACGCGCTCGGTCGCAGGCGCCTTTGGGACATTCGGACACGTGCCGCGCGTATAGGTCACAAAGGTTATGGCGCTGCTCACGCCTTCGATGAATTGCAGTCTAGGGATGAGGCCACGCCGAATGAAGGAAAGCGTGAGGGACGTGGCGTGCGTCTTTATCGCCCTCTTCCGTCTCATCCGCCGCAGGCAATCGCCGCCCGGTTGCCGGCCACCCGATGGCGATGGCAGTCCTCGACCACGATCCGCCTCGATGACAAGCTCGAGCGCGAGCTGAACCGGCTCGCCAAAGCACAACACCGCACGAAGAGCGAGCTCGCGCGAGACCGGCTGCGACGGCACATCCTCGTGCGCGAACTCGCTGCGATGCGCAACAAGCTCCGGCCCTATGCCGAGGCGGCGGGTCATCTGACCGGTGAGGATTTCCTCCGGAACATCTATCGAAATCACCGAGGCGCATGATGGTCACGGCAATGCCCTGTCCGACGGTGGTAGGACCTAGGCGCTTGCGATGGATCAGCTCTGCCGGCGGCGTCGGTAATCGCCGGCGATGCGGACGATCTTGAAAATTGCCGGTGAGGGCGTTGCGCGGCCGACCGGTCCCCGTCCCGCTAGTCCAGTGGATCCACCTGATCGGCGACAAGCTGTGCCCGGACCGGACGCCCCAGGATATTGAGCAGCACGACCACCCGCTCACGGCTCGAGCGTGCCAGAAAAATTCCCTGGTATCCGGCGAACGCGCCTTCCGCGACGCGCACCCCCTGCCCGCTCCGCATGGGCTTCTGGGTCCATTCATGGATTCCGGATCCGGTCTCGTGCGACCGCAGCAAGGCGACCAGGGCATCGGGAACCCGCGCCGGTTCGGCTCCGAACCGCACCAGCGCGCTCACCCCGATGGTGGAGCGGATCGGCGCCCAGTTGTCCGTTCCCATGCTCAGACGGATGAAGAGATAGCGCGGAAACAACGGCTCCACGACCGTGAGGCGCCGTCCCGCCCGCCTCCGGTTCTGGGCCGCGCGCGGCAGATATACCGCATACCCCTGCCGCTCCAGGTTCTCGCGTGCCGTCTCTTCCTGCCGCGGCTTCGAGTACACCAGATACCAGCACTCGTCGGCAGTGCTCATGATGCACGCCGGGTCCGCGCCGCAAATCCGCGTGAATCCGGATTGTCAGAATGGAGTGCGGAGTTCATGATCGATCGCCTCCAGCGTGGCCACCGGATCTGCAGCCTGGGTGATGGGCCGGCCGATCACCAGGAAATCCGCCCCCTGCCGCACCGCAGCGAGCGGCGTCATGGTGCGCTGCTGGTCGTGGGATGCAGTCCCGGCCGGACGGATGCCCGGGGTGACCAGAAGAAAGCCAGTGCCGAAACGCACGCGCAGGATCCCCGACTCCTGGGCGGAACACACAATCCCGTCGAGACCTGCCTTCTGGACCAATCCGGCGAGCCTCAGCACCTGGGCCGCAGGATCGGCGTCGAGCCCGATCTCGGACAGCGTCCCGGCACCCTGGCTCGTCAGGACCGTCACGCCGATCAGAAGCGGCCGGCGCGACGGCACCTTCTCGAGCGCCGAGCGGGCCGCCTCCAGCATCTGCGTACCGCCGAGCGCGTGCACATTGAGCATCCACACCCCGAGCCGGGCCGCGGCCGCGCAGGCGCGCGCCACGGTCGTGGGAATGTCGTGGAATTTCAGGTCGAGAAAGACATCGAATCCGCGTGCCGCCAGCTGCTCGACCACGCCCGGTCCGGCGGCGGAAAAAAGTTCGAGCCCCACCTTGAGCCGGCACAGTGCCGGCGTGACACGCCCGGCAAACGCCAGCGCTTCGGCGGCGGACGGAACGTCCAGGGCCACGATGACACGCGGGTCCTTCCCTTTTGCATTTTGCGGGAAGTCAGCCATGCAGCTTCTCCAGCGCCCGTTCCTGCGGCTGGCCCGGGATTGGCTTGACTGTATTCCACCGGTGACATCCGGGACACTGCCAGTGCAAGGCCTTGCCACGGAACCCGCATTCCTGGCACAGATAGCCCTGCTGCTGCTCGAGCAGCTGTCCGATCACGCCCTGCAGCAGATTGAGATCGGCCTGGGCCGATGCGTCGGCCGCGACCAGGTTCAGGTCCAGCAGGCGGTGAAGTCCCTGCACCGAGGGCTGCCGGCGCAGCCAGCCCGTAACGAACTCCTCGGCTGCCCGCACCCCCTCGCGGCTGCGGATGACATCGGCCAGCGCCAGCATCAGCGCAATGCCACCGTGCCGGCGCAGCAACCCACCGAAGTAATCGTACAGTCCGGCTTCATCATTGACTGCCTGATAGCTCGCTGCGATCAGGCTCGCGACTTCGCCCAGATAGACCGGATCCTGCTCCTCGATGCGCTTCCAGGTCTTGAGCGCCTCGCGGTGTCGCCCCGCATCCACCTCGAGACGACCGAGCAGAATGCTGGCGCGCACGCAGTTGCGATCGGCTCCGAACGCCTCCCCTACCAGCCGTCGCGCCAGAGTGGGATTGCCCTCGGCAAAAGCCTGTTCGGCGAGTTCGCAGTAGAACTGCGCGATCACCTCATCCTGGCTGCGGCCCGAGGCGCGGGCCAGCCGGCGGGACACCGCGATCGCCTGGTCCCACTCCTTTTCCTGCTGGTAGATGTGCACCAGAAAGCGCAGCGCCTGCTCGGTGTGCAGCCTGATTTCAGCGAGCTCCAGGAAGAGGTTCTCGGCGCGGTCGAACAGGCCCGCCTTGAGATAATCCTGGCCGAGTTCGAGCAGCGCCAGGGACCGCTGGTGCTTGTCCAGCGTCGGCCGGGCGATGAGGTTCTGGTGGATGCGGATCGCGCGTTCCACCTCACCCCGCCGCCGGAACAGATTGCCGAGGGCGAGATGCGTTTCGACCGTATCGGAGTCTACTTCGAGCATCTGGATGAATACCTCGATCGCCTTGTCAGGCTGCTCGTTCAACAGAAAGTTGAGGCCCTTGAAGTAGGCTGAGGGAAGCTCCTTGGCCGTCCGTCCAGGGTGGCGCTTCTGGTCGAGGCGCGCCGCGAGCCAGCCGGAGGCAGCTGCCAGGGGCAGCAGCAGCCACAGCAAGTCGATCGCGGCGAACTGCATGTCCTACAGCACGTCCTTGATCGGCAACGCGCGCAGGTTCATGACCTCCTGTTCGATCTCGTGGATCTCCCGGCGTGCGCGCACCAGCTGGCGCTGCATGCGCACAACCATCCCGAGGCTCGCCACAAAACCGAGAACGATGCCGATCGCCAAGGTCGCCAGCAGCATCAGGGACAGCGGACTCTCCCAGTGCAGCCCGAAATAGTAATTCAATGCGACGACTTCGGCGTTCTTGTAGGCGAAACTCAGCCCGAAGACAACTGTCACGACTCCTAACATGAAATACAGCAGCCGCTTCATAACTGCCTCCACAAGCTCACTTCGCAACTAGGTCACAATACAGGAAAAGGCGGAACGGCTTAAACTGCGTCTGGTCCCCGGAAAACAAAAAACGGCATTGGAAGAAACCCAATGCCGTTTTCCGTCCTGATGACTGGACCAGACCGAAGACCGCCTCAGAGATCGACGCGCTCCCGCAACTCCTTGCCGGGCTTGAAATGCGGTACGTGCTTGTCGGGAACGCGTACCGAATCTCCGGTCTTCGGGTTGCGCCCCATCCGCGGCGGACGGTAATGCAGCGAAAAGCTCCCGAAACCCCGCACCTCGATGCGCTCTCCCACGGCCAGCGCCGCGGACATCTGCTCAAGCAGCTCCTTGACCGCGAGCTCCACGTCCCGGTATTCGAGCTGTGGCTGCTTCGCCGCGAGCACGGCGATCAACTCCGATTTGGTCATCTATGGCACCCCTCTGGACTGCGCACAAAGCCGGTCCGGGACAGCCACGCGTGGGCGTGACGCCTAGCTGTCCTTGTTGACCAGCTTCTCCTTCAGTTTGTCCGCAAGGGTCGATGCCCCGGCTCCGGACTTGCGCGTGTACTCCTGAACTGCTTCGTTTTCCTCTTCGAGGTCCTTCGCCTTCACGGACAGCGAGATCTTGCGATTTTTGCGGTCTATCGTGGTGATCTTCGCTTCCACGACCTCACCCTCGTTGAGTACCGTACGGGCATCTTCTATGCGGTCGCGCGAAAGCTCGGACGCCCGTAGATATCCCTCGACCTCATCAGAAAGTTTAACCACTGCTCCCTTGGCGTCAACTTCCCTGACGGTGCCTTTGACGATACTGCCCTTGCCATGTTCGGAAACAAAGCTGGTGAACGGATCACCTTCCATCTGCTTTATGCCCAGAGAGATGCGCTCCCGCTCCGGATCGATAGCAAGCACCACGGCTTCCAGTTCGTCGCCCTTCTTGTAGTCGCGAACCGCCTCTTCCCCGGCACGGCCCCATGACAGGTCGCTGAGATGGATCAGGCCGTCGATACCGCCCTCGAGACCGACAAACACGCCGAAATCGGTGATCGACTTGATCTGGCCGCGCACCTTGTCGCCCTTGTTGTGGCTGGTGGCAAACTCCTCCCACGGATTCGGCTGGCACTGCTTGATGCCCAGGGAGATGCGCCGGCGTTCGGAATCGATGTCGAGCACCATGACCTCCACCTCGTCGCCGAGCTGCACGACCTTGGTGGGATGGATGTTCTTGTTGGTCCAGTCCATCTCCGAGACGTGCACCAGGCCCTCGACACCCTCCTCGATCTCGACGAACGCGCCGTAATCGGTGATATTGGTGACCTTTCCGAACAGGCGGGTGCCTTCGGGATAGCGCCGCGCGAGATCCACCCACGGATCGTCACCCAGCTGCTTCAGCCCGAGCGACACCCGGTTGCGCTCGCGGTCGAAGCGCAGCACCTTGGCTTCGATCTCGTCGCCGATCTTGAGCACTTCGGAAGGATGCTTTACGCGCTTCCAGGCGAGATCGGTGATATGCAGCAGGCCATCGATGCCGCCGAGGTCGACGAACGCGCCGTAATCGGTGAGGTTCTTGACCACACCCTTCACGATCTGGCCTTCCTCGAGATTCGACAGCAGCGCATCGCGCTCCACCGACATTTCCGATTCCACCACCGCCCGGCGTGACACGACCACGTTGTTGCGCTTGCGGTCCAGCTTGATGACCTTGAACTCCAGATCCTTGCCTTCGAGGTAGCTCGGATCGCGCACCGGGCGCACGTCCACCAGCGACCCCGGCAGGAACGCCCGGATCGTGTCGATCGCCACCGTAAATCCGCCCTTCACCTTGTCGGTGATGACGCCGGTGACCACGGACTGCGCCTCGAACGCCTTCTCCAGAACGTCCCAGGCCTTGACGCGGCAGGCCTTCTCGCGCGAGAGACGGGTTTCGCCGAATCCGTCCTCGATATTCTCGACGACCACTTCGACCATGTCGCCGACTTTCACGTTCAGCTCGCCGTGGCTGTCGCGGAACTGCTCGGCCGGGATCATGCCTTCGGATTTGAGGCCGGCGTCTACGACCACCACTTCATTGTCGATGCGCATGACCTCGCCAGTAATCAACCCGCCGGCACGCACGGGGGCCTTGGTCAGACTCTGTTCGAACAGTTCGGCAAAACTTTCACTCATGCTCTGGTTAACCTATGGAATTTAGGGGAAGAACGGCAACGGCCGTCCTCTTCCCTGTGCTGCCCAGGGAATCGCGGCATGCCCTCCAACTGCGAAAGGCCCCGTGACGCCATGGGATAGTCGTTTAAGTTGCGGAGTTTCGTGGTCGCCGCCTGCCCGGCCTGCCGTCACAACCGCTGCCGAAGATGTTGAAAGATGGTCTCCACCGCCTCGGCAATGCTGAGACCGGAGGTGTCGAGAATCTCGGCATCCGCAGCGGGTCTTAACGGTGAGGCCTGACGCGCGGCATCGCGCGCATCGCGCTCACGAATCTCCCCCAATAACTTTAGAAGAGTAACATCTAACCCCTTTTCCTTCAACTGTTTATACCGTCTCTCGGCACGCACCTCGGGACTGGCGGTCAGGAACACCTTAAGAAGCGCCTCGGGAAACACAGTCGTGCCCATGTCCCGTCCGTCCGCAACCAGGCCGGGGGGGCGACGAAAATCGCGCTGCTTGTCGAGCAAGGCCGCGCGCACCCCTGCAAACTGGGCCACCTGGGAGGCCAGGTGACCGGTGTCCTCCGTACGCAGCACGTCGCCCACGTCCCGGCCATCAACCCAGACCCCGGCCGGCCGGCCGTCAGCCTGCGGTTCGAAGCGGATGTCCACCCCCCGCGCCAGACGTGCCAGGGCGGCCGGGTCGTCCAGGTGCACCCCCTGCTCCTGCGCTGCCAGCCCGACGGCGCGGTACAGCGCGCCGCTGTCCAGATAGTGCCAGGCCAGCCGCGCTGCCAGCAGCTGGCTCACCGTACCCTTTCCGGAGCCGCCGGGGCCATCGATGGTTACAACCGGAATGGTCACGGCGGCGGCCCGTCAGTCTGGCGCGACCGCGCGGATCCGGAGCCCGGCACGGCCAGCCAACGCGGCGAACCCCGGAAAGGAGGTCGCGACATTGCGGCCGTCCCGCACCCGGATCGGCCCCTGCGCTTGCAGGGCAGCCATGGAAAAGGCCATGGCCACGCGGTGATCTCCGTGGCTATCGATCTCGCCCCCCCGCAGTTCGCGGCCGCCCGCTATGACCAGGCCGTCCGGTGTTTCGCGCGCATCCACGCCCAGGCGCCGGAGCCCCTCGGCCATGACCGCGATGCGGTCGCTCTCCTTCACCCGCAGCTCCGCCGCCCCGGTAAGCGACGTCGTCCCTTCGGCGCAGGCGGCCGCGACGAACAGCGCCGGAAATTCGTCGATCGCCAGCGGCACCTGGTCCCGGGGAATCGCGATGCCATGAAGGCGGCCCCCGGTCACGCGCAGGTCGGCCACCGGCTCGCCGCCGATTGTGCGCTCATTGACCACTTCGATCGCTGCCCCCATCGCACGCAGGATGTTCAGCACGCCGATGCGGGTCGGGTTGACGCCCACATGCTCCAGAACCAGATTGGACCCGGGGGTCATGGCTGCGCCCACCAGAAAGAACGCGGCCGAAGAGATGTCTGCCGGCACGTCGATGGCGCAGCCCGACAGGGTTCCGCCCCCGCGCAGGCTGATGGTACCGTCCCGGGTCTCGACCGGATAGCCGAACCCCCGCAGCATGCGCTCGGTGTGGTCGCGGGTCGGCGCGGGCTCGCTCACCCGCGTCTCGCCCTCGGCGTACAATCCGGCCAGCAGCAGCGCCGACTTGACCTGGGCGCTCGGCACCGGCAGACGATAGTCGATCCCCCGCAACCGCTGCCCCCCACGGATCCGCAACGGCGGCCTGCCACCGGAGGCGGTCTCGATCCGGGCACCCATTGCCGACAGCGGCTCCGCGACCCGGCCCATGGGGCGATTGCTGAGGGATTCATCGCCGATGAGCACGGAATCGAACGCCTGTCCGGACAGGATCCCCGCCATGAGGCGCATGGCCGTGCCCGAATTGCCCATGTCGAGCGCCCCGGCCGGCGCGCGCAAGCCCTGCAGGCCGGCACCCCGGATCAGCAGGGTTCCGTCGCGCGGACCCTCTGCTTCCACACCCATGGCGCGGAACGCCGCAAGCGTGGCCAGCACGTCCTCACCCTCCAGCAGGCCGCTCACCCGGGTCTGTCCGGTGGCCAGGGCGCCGAGCATGACCGAGCGGTGCGAGATGGACTTGTCCCCGGGCACACGCAGGCGGCCATTCAGCCTTCCGCCGGGCGCAACGAGGTAATCAAACAGGGAACCGGGCTGGTCCGGGCTGGCTGTCATTCAAGATTTCTCACAATGCATTTTTTAAGTGAGCGCGCTCGACAATGGTGCGTGGTGACCGGACGACATGACAGCGGACAACCTACACGCGACCGCCGCTGAGCGCATCGCGCTCGCGCTTGGCACGCGTGAACAGCTCCTGCAGCCATGCGCCGTCTTCCTGCCCAATCGCGGCCATCAGCGCATCCAGGTCGCGGCGATAGCGCCCGAGGGCGGACAGGATCGCCGCGCGGTTGCCCAGGCAGATGTCGCGCCACATCACCGGATCGCTCGCTGCGATGCGCGTGAAATCGCGAAATCCGCCGGCGGCAAAGTCGAAAATCACGCGGCTGTCATCCATGCGCGCCAGCGTGTCCACCAGGCAGTAGGCCAGAAGATGCGGCAAATGGCTGGTTGCGGCAAGGATCTCGTCATGATGACCGACCTCCATCATGACGGTCTGCGCTCCGGTCGCCTGCCACATCGCGCGCACCCGTTCGATCGCATCGGGGTCGGTTTCCGCCACCGGCGTGAGCACCACGCGCCGGTCGTGGAACAGCTCGGCGAACGACGCTGCAACGCCCGACTTCTCGGTACCGGCAATCGGATGCCCGGGCACGTATCTCGAAAACCGTCCGCCCAGCGCCGCACGCGCTGCGGTCACGATGCTGCCCTTGACGCTGCCGACATCCGTGACGACGGCCTGCGGGCGGAGCTGCGGGCCGATCTGGCTCATCGTGGCGGCCATCGAACCGACCGGCAGCGCCAGCACAACCATGTCCGCCCCACGCACCGCGCGCTCGGCCGAGCTCTCTACGCGATCGATGACCCCGAGATCCACCGCCTGCTGGAGGTTGGCGATTCCGCGGCCATAGCCGACGATTTCGCCGACCGCGCCCGCCGCGCGCAGGGCACGCGCCAGCGACCCGCCGATGAGACCGACGCCGACTATGGCGAGTTGTCCGATCACCGGCTGCCGTACTCCGCCGACGCCGGTGCGGCGGCGTCCGGGTCGCGCATTGCCCGCGTCACAGGTCCCTCCCCAGCACCGCGGCAATTCCCCGCAGCTGACCCATCAGCGCGTCGAGCTCGTGCGGCGTGAGCGCCTGGTCGGCATCGCACCAGGCCTCGTTCGGACAGGGATGCATCTCGACCAGCAGGCCATCGGCGCCGGCCGCTACCGCGGCCCGGGCCAGGGACGGGACCATCCACGCCTTGCCGCCCGCGTGAGAGGGGTCGATGATGACCGGCAAATGGGTCTCGCGCTTCAGCACCGGGATCGCGGTGACGTCCAGCATGTTGCGGTAGGCGGTCTCGAAACTCCGTACTCCGCGCTCGCAGAAAATGATATTGTGATTGCCGCCGGCCGCGATGTATTCGGCTGACATCAGCCACTCGCTGATCGTCGCTGCCATGCCGCGCTTGAGGATCACCGGCCGGTCTACGCGGCCGACCTCCTTCAGCAGGTCGAAATTCTGCATGTTGCGCGTACCGATCTGAATGACATCCACGCCGTATCGCAGGAACGTGTCGAGCTGGCGTACATCCATGAGTTCCGTAACGACCGGCAGCCCGTGCCGACGCGCGGCATCCACCAGATACTCCAGCCCCTTCTCGCCCAATCCCTGGAAGGTATACGGGCTGGTGCGGGGTTTGAATGCGCCCCCGCGCATGAGCCGGCAGCCCGCGGCACGCACCGCAGCGGCCGAGGCATCCATTTGCCCCGGAGTCTCGACAGAGCACGGACCGGCGATCACCTGCACGGTGCGGCCTCCCAGCGGGATGCCTCCGATGCGGATGACACTGTCCTCCCGGTGCCACTCGCGCGCGACGATCTTGTAGGGCTTGAGAACCCGGATCACCCGCTCCACGCCCGGTAACGCTTCCAGGGTCTCCGTCTGGACCTTGCGGTCGTCGCCGATCGCCCCGATTACCGTCAGCTCGCGCCCGCGCGATATGTTGGACGCCAGCTCGAGCGCCCGCAGCCGGGAATCCACCGCCTGGATCTGATCCTCGGTGGCATCGGAGCGCATGACGATGATCATTCGCCCTCCCCGACCCAGATGGGCGGGCAGCGCCGCGCCGCGTCCGGATTCCGTAGCCGATCGCGACGCGCGGCGATTGGCGTTTCATCCTGCCGCTTGTTTCTGCCTATGTTCCGCATGTTCCTTGATACCGACCGGGGTGCTGGATTTTCAGGGGATTAGCATTGTGCCAGAAGCCCGGGCGCTGCGTCGATCAATAGCCTCTTCCAATGGGATAGGAGGGTGAACGGGGGTCCGTGTTTCCAACGGGATAAGAGGGTGAAATTGGGGTTTTGAGTCGATCATACGGAGATGATGATCGACATGAATATCCATTCCTTGCGTACGTTGGAGCAGATCAAGGAGTTTTTGGCGGGCACTGCTGATGTTGATTTTTCGGGCCCCAAAGACGAAGAGGCGCGGCGCGGCTTAATCGGCGCGGTACGGACCCGATTTGGCTATGAGCGGCTGCCTAAGGGGCAGCGCAACGTGCTGGTACGCTACCTGCTGCGGGTGTCGGGCTATTCGCGCCAGCATCTCAACCGGCTCATTGCCCGGGTCCGCGAGACCCGGTCGCCACCCCCCCGCAGCCGGGCGAGCCGCAGCAGCGATACGCGTCGCTACGGATGAGGATGTGGCGCTGCCGGCCGAACTGGACAGCCTGCACGACACGCTCGCCGGTACGGATTACTCGGGTGCTGGCGCAGCGGGCCTTGGATCTTGACGGCGATGCCCGCTATGAGCGCCTGGCCGGCATTTCGGTCTCGCACCTCTATAACCTGCGCGCGAGCGGCCCCTACCGCAAGCAGCGCAGGGTCTGGCAGAAGACCCGGCCCTCGCCGGTGGCGATCGGCGTGCGCAAAGCGCCCGCCCCGCAGGGGCTACCCGGCTACATCCGCATCGACACCGTGCATCAGGGCGACCAGGACGGAAGGAAGGGCGTCTATCACATCAACGCCGTCGACATCGTCACCCAATGGGAACTCATCGCCTGCGTGGAGCGCATCAGCGAGGCGTACCTGTTGCCCGTCATCGCGCTTCTGCTCGAGGGTTTTCCTTTACCGTGCGCGGATTTCATTCCGACGCCGGCTCCGAGCACCTCAACCACGACGCGGCCAAGCTTCTGAACAAGCTCAACGTCGAATTTACCCGCTCACGCCCCGTCAGACCAACGACAATACCCTGGCCGAGTCCAAGAACGGTGCCGTGGTGCGCAAGCTCATGGGCTACGGCCATATCCCCCAGAAGCATGCCACGGACATCAATCGCTTTTACGCCGAAGCGCTCAACCCCTACCTCAACTTCCATCGGCCCTGCTACTTTGCCCAGGAGACCACCGACGCCAAGGGCAAGATCCGCAAGACCTATCCGGCCGGGCTCATCATGACCTCGTGGTAGAAGCTTAAGACCGTCAGCGAATTCGAGGCGCTGCTCAAGCCACCGCACACGCTCACGGCCCTGGAGGCCTTTGCCCGCTCCATGACCGATTCCGAGACGGCCCGACGCGTGCGGGACGGCCGAAGAGCGCTCATGCAAACCGCCCCAAGAAAACGTGCCTGACATCGCCTACGCGCCCGCTCCATGACACAGCGCAAACGATGGACGATAATGAAGGGGAAGGAAGTGACCCACCGCCGTTCCTGCCGCGGATAGCTTCCTTCAAACCCGATTAACAGAGAGACTCAAAGACCCGCCCCGGCCAGGCAGTTTCACCCTCATCTTAGCGATTGGAAAATACTGCGGCTATTTGCAATCTGAGGTGGGAAACCCGGTGTTCAACGGGGCCTTGGGATCGGGCCGTTTTGTGCAACATAGGGTTGGATACCGAAGGGCCAGTGGCAGCAATGCAGCGGGTGCTGCCATTCAGATTTCTCGACCCGCTGACTCTTGATCGGCCAAGGTCGCAGCGGATTACCTTGAACCCCAGAGCGTGTGTGACAGGTGATACCTCTGACAAAGCATCATGGCCGCAGAACGCTCAGGCCCAGATGCTTTTCAATCGGGTCGAAGTCCCGATCAGTATGCAGCAAGCGATGGCGGTTCTGGATGCAAAAGGAACCGATCATTACGTCGATGGTCTTGCGCACCGTCACGCCGGCCCGGCGCAGTTTCCGATAATTCTTGGCGCTAAGCAGCGCAACCTCCCGGCCCAGCATCGGACGGAACTCCAGGGTATCGAGAAGCGTCCGCGCTTGGCGAAAGTCAGTATCGCGGCGAAAGCCTTGCAAAACCTCCGTGAGGATAATATCACCAATGACCAAACGCTCGTGTGACAAGAGTTGGTCGAGCAGATCCGCATGAGGACTGGCGACGCCGTTGAAATAATCGATCCAGACGCTGGTATCGACAACGATCATGCATCGCGCCGCATGGTGTCGAGATCGCCGTCCCAGTGAAGCTTGCCACGTGCCGCGCGGATCTTC
>JAJYEK010000294.1 GCA_021785795.1 Pseudomonadota bacterium | reverse complement strand
AAGCAGCTGCCCCGAAAAAATAGCTGTGCACCCTGACCTGCGTGTCGCCGGAACCCATGACTGGACCTGACTGCGCTCGGCGCTTTTTCGCCATTATCGTCAACTACAACGGCGGCTGCATGTTGTCAGAATGCCTGCGTTCAGTGCTGAAACAAGGCGTACCGGCAGAGCAGATCGTGGTCATCGACAATGGCAGTCGGGATGATTCCGTGGATCTGGCGGAACGGGAGGCGCCTGCTATAAACCTGATCCGCAATGACTGTAACGCAGGATTTGCCCGTGCCGTCAACCAAGGGCTGGAATTGGCAAACAGCGATTTTGTATTGCTTCTCAACAACGATGCGCAACTGCAGGCAGGCAGCCTGCGCGCCTTCGCCGAGGTCTTTGACGAGATTCCCACGGTGCTCATCGCTGGGGGGCAGCTGTATTACCCGGACGGGCATCCGCAAAACTCGGTTGCGGCAATTCCGAGCCTCGCCGGCGAACTCCTGCCGAAGTTCCTGCAGAAATCGCGCAAGTCATGGCCGCTACACGGCAAATCGCAGGGCTCCAGCCCGGTAGCAGTAGAAAGCGTGATAGGCGCCTGCCTGGCGATGCGTCGCTCCGGCCTCGCGGATCTCGGAAATTTGGACGAGGATTATTTCTTTTTTCTCGAGGAAACCGAGTGGTGCCAGCGCGCACGGCGTCTCGGTTTCCAGGTCTATCACGTTCCAGCGGCGCACGCGCTGCACGCCCAGGGACAAACTGCGAAGCGCTTTCGCAGCGCCGCCCGTATCGAATTTCAGCGATCGAAGCTGATTTTCTTTCGTAAAACTCAGGGCCGTCTTGCCTATCTGCTTGTATCCGCGGTCCTGCCGGCAAAAGCAGTCGTGAACGCGCTCTCCAACAGCCTTGCCTGCATGTTAACCTTGTGCCAATCGGGCACGCAGCGCAGTCGCACGCTCGGTTACTGGCGAATCGTCCTTTGGCATATCCTCGGGCGCCCGAAAAGCTGGGGGTTGCCGGATAAATGCCGCCCTTAAAGCAACTATGGTCTAATCAAGCTCTTGATGGCCAAAACGAAGACACCGCCATGCCAGCCCTGAGTGTTGTCTATATTACCTGTAATGCCGCACGCTGTTTCGACGAGAGTTTGAAAAGCGTCACCGGTCTGACTGACGACATCGTGGTCATAGATTCGGGGAGCACCGATGACACGCTTGCCATCGCTGCCCGCCATGGTGCGCGAATCGTGGTACGTGATTGGCGAGGTTTCGGACCGCAGAAGCAATTTGCCGTCGAACACGCAAATCACGACTGGGTATTGATCCTGGATGCCGACGAAATCTTGCTGTCGCCGGCCGTTATATCGATCCGGAATGCCCTGACCGCTGCCACCCTTCCTGCCGGCTTTACGCTGCGGCGGCACAATTTTTTTCATGGCAAGCGCATACGCTTCGGGGACTGGGGAAAAGATGAGGTACTGCGCCTGGTCGATCGGCGGCGTGGTCGATTTTCAAACGATGCGGTCCACGAGCGATGGCTCACCGACGGCTCGGTTTGCCGACTCAGTGCTGCAATCGGCCACCATTCGTTCGAAAGCTACAAGGCCATGTTGGCAAAGCTTGACCTCTATTCAGATCTGAATGCACGCGGTCTGATGGCACGTGGCCGCACGATCAGCCGCTATGACCCCCCGCTGCACGCGCTCGCTGCCTTCCTGAAAGGCTACGTCTTCCGCCTCGGATTCCTGGACGGCAGCGATGGTGTCGGCATTGCCCTTGCCACAGCCCTGGGATCATTCATGAAATATGCCAAGGCGCTGGAATTGCGACAGGCGGCAGCGCCCATCGATCCAGCCAAGCCCAATCGATAGCTCACGTGACACAGCCTCCAAAAAAAGTGCTGGTGGTCGCCACACAACGCATTGGCGATGTGCTGCTCACTACACCGCTGATTCGGTCCCTGCACCGGGCCTGGCCGGCCGCACACATCGACGTATTAGTTTTCGCAAATACCGAAGGCATATTGCGCGGCAACCCCGACATCCACCGCATACTCACGGTACCCCGGCAGCGCGGTTTCTGGAGCAATCTGGAGTTTCTCATCCAGCTGTTCCGCAAATACGATGTGGCGGTAACTACCCAGACGGGTGACCGTCCCGTCCTGTACACCTGGCTGGCCGGAAAACAGCGCGCCGGTCTGTACGCGCAACGCAAGAAGGAGCCGTTGAAGATGCGCATGCTGACGCGTTCAGCGCCACTCGACGGTGTCAACACCCACACGGTGCTGATGAATCTGGCAATCGCCGATCTGCTAGGCATACCGCGCTGCCCTGAGGTGGTTGTATCCTGGACCACCGAGGACGAAGCTTCGCTTGATACCCAATTGCCGTTTGATAGCCGGGTTCGGCCCTTTGCCTTGCTCCATGTCTATCCTAAGTTTCCCTATAAGATGTGGACCCGGGAGGGTTGGCGCGAGCTCGCGCACTGGTTGCACACGCAAGGTCTGCAGATCGTACT
>JAJYEK010000099.1 GCA_021785795.1 Pseudomonadota bacterium | reverse complement strand
CGCCACCACGCGCAACGCCTCGTCGATCACGTCGTCTTGTCCGAACAAAGCGGTTTGCAGGATGATGGTGTGCATGCTTGCCTCCGGGTCCGTGGCTACAGGCTGATGATGGCCGATGCCGCGGCGATGGCAGTGGCCAGCGCGGCGCCATCGAGCACCGCCATCTCCTGGCCGGGAATGGTGGTCTCCGGGGTGACGCCGGCCAGTTCGAGCGTCTCCGCCTGAAGGATGTTGTCTGCGGTCTCGGCCACGGCAGTCGTCATAAGCACGAGCTTCACTGTGTGTCCGAATATGGTTAGCCCGGCGGCGACACGCATGGCTTCCGTGTGGTCGCGACGCCCGAGGACAAGGATCGATCGTGCGGTATCCATGGTCACCTCAGAGACTGATGATGCGTAAGGCGCGCGCCGCCAGCGCACTGCTGTCGGTCTGGCTGCCCAAAGGCAGCGGACAGGCTCCGGCTGCGAATCGTGTCCAGGAGTGCTCGCAGACAATGGCGCCCTCCGGGGCCGCGCACACCAGCATGGCAAGATCCGGATCCCGCAGAACTCCCACCCCGGGGCCGGTCAGAAAGCAGCCCCAAGGGACGTTCTGGCGCGTACAGGCACGCGCCAGGGCGGTCAGGACCGGGCCTGATTCGGGGTGCGACACGAAAAAGAGGATGTCCATTATGGGTAGCTCCACAAGCCAGGCATCACCACGCCTGTCCTGGAAACCGGTGTGCCTGCGGCGCAAACACGCCGGTTGGGGCGGACAAGAGAGGCCGAGAGGGCGGCGGGGGCTTTGGTGTCGACCAGACCCGGCCGGGATACGGCAGGGCCGGTTGTGGCAGGCCGCGGTTTGCGCAATGGAGCGGGTCCGTCACGCATGCCCCCGATGAATACATCAACGGGCCAGCCGCGCAGGCGCAGCGCGGCGAAGTACGCTATGGAGCGATAGGCGTCCTGCGCAGAGACAATGAGGGGGCCATGCCAGCGGGGGGGATGCGCCCCGCCCTGGACCAGACGCGCAAAGAACAAGGACCGGGACACCGGAATCTGCCCTTTGCATCGAGGGTCGGCGGGTCGTTGCTCCCGGCTCTTCGAGGGGCACCCGTCTGGCCTGTGCCGGAGGCTTGTGGTCGGCTGGGATCGCGCCAGCGGATCGCGAAACACAATGAATCGCGTGCGCGGCCAGACAGCATACTCCCGTAGGCGCACCATGCCGTGCGCCAGGCCGGGCCCGGCGGCCCAGGGGTGGCTGGCAAGCCACGGCGTCAGCGGCCGCCTGACGACTGTGACCCGTCTCTGGCCAGCCAGATAGAGGATGCCGGCCACGAAGTCCCTTGCCGTGCGCTGATCACCGACAACCACCGCAGTCTCTTTGCCACCGAGATCGGCGGTGCCCAGTAGCCAGCGGATGTTCCGGAAGTTCGCCAGTTGTCCGCGGGGTCCGAGAAATGCGTCAGGTGGCAGGCAGCGGGCGCCGGCGAGCGTCCGGCTCAGGCACCGTGCCCGCGGACGACTATCGATCACGACCACCGGGCGTCTGCCTGTGGCCTCTGACAGGTCATAGACCGCCCGCATCGCTGTCCACTGCGCGTGCATCATTGACTTTAGCAGCCGCCGATGCGCGGTAACGGCCGCGCCCCCGCGCCCTTGGGTGCTTTCGGCGGGTTTTGCAGGTAATAATTGACGAGCTGGCGAACCGTCACCGTGCCATACAGCCCTCCCATCGGGATCGCCGCGAACTGCCCCTCGAACTGTGGGGTGCGGCTGCGGGTCATGGTTCCCGGTGCCACGGCCGCGACTTTCATGAGCCATGCCAGCCCAAACGCAGTCAGGACAAGGGTCACGGCGCAGTAGGTCCAGATCTGGCCCGGGGTCATGGCGGCTTTTGCCGGGGGCGTAGCGCCCCGTGTGTGCGTCCGGGACCGGATGGTGATCCACAGCGCCCTGATTGTCCGCAAAATCATTGGCACCCTCCTCGCCTAAAAGACGTCCGTGGTAAGCGCCACATACAACACGCCCAGCATGACGACGAACAGGATGATCTGAGCGATAATCTGGGTATTGAGCATGTGCGTCTCCTATCGATTCGTGGTCGCATACAATCCGGCGTCGTTATTGCCCCGGTAGTATTCGGCAAGCCGGTTGACATTCAGCGGTTTGCCTCCCGCGGGATTGATCACGGGCGGTGTGAAATAGGCGACGCCAGTGCGCGTCCGGTGGAGGTATGCGGGCGGCCTCACGAGCATGTAGGTCAACGTCGCCGCGGTCATAAGCCCCGTCACCCATGCCAGCATCACCATCTGTTTTTGACCAACCGACCTTGCCATGACTCATTCTCCCTATTTCTTGCGTACGAAGACCCGCCAGTGCCGCTCTGCCTTGATGGTGCCAAGATACACGCCGTCGGTGGCGGCCATAATGGTGGGTATGGCTTCCATCGAAGTCGGATTGTCTACCAGAACCTCGATGACCGTTCCCGACGGTGACTCGGCAAGCGCCCTTTTGGTCATCAGCTGGGGGCGCGGGCAGGAGTCGCCGAGCACATCGACAACGCGGCCGACCATGCAGCACTGGCCGTCCGGAAGGACGACTTTGCCAGGGCCCGCAGAAGCTGCGGGGGGCGGACCGTTCTTGCGGCCAAAAAGACTCATAAGGGACTCCTTGCGTTCGTGTGAGAATCGAATCGCGCCACGGCAGGCATTGCTGGCGCCCGGTCCATGCTGTCGACTGCGGGTACGGGCGCGGGGGTGGGCGTTGGGTTCATGCCTTCGGCTGTTGCGCGTTCCCGTTGCAGGATGCGGCGATAGATGACCAGTAGCCCCAGGAACTGAATGATGCCGAAAAAGAGCGCGGGGACACCGGTATCGCGCTGCAAAGTCAGGGCGTCGGCCCAGCCAAACTGCAGTCCGGCCAGATTGGGCTGTCCGGTCATGGTCTGACCGGCCGGTGGCCAATAGGAAAACGACCACATGAGCGACGACAGAAACAGGCCCACGATCAGAAACAGCAGCGCCCACAGGGCACCGATGTTACCCTCACCGGTCTTGACCCACGACGATACCGTACAGGCGCCGGCAAAGACCATGCCGATGCCAAACAGGAACAGTCCGATGAACTGGTTGATGCCGACATCAAAGCGCATGGGATTGCCGTTGCCGACGCTGATCAGGGCGGTGAAACCGAGCGTCAGGATCATCATCGCCACCAGCAATGCCTTGGTATTACGGTAACTCTTGAAAAGCATTGCGTCGCGCAGCGCTGCCGTGTTGCACCAGCGTGACCGCTGTACCAGTACGCCGACGGATGTCCCAAACACAAATGCGGCCACGCACTGCCCCACCACTGTAATCATGGTCAGATCTCCAGAACTTTTTTGTAGACCCAGGAGCCTACCCAGGCGCCGATGACAAGGCCGCTCACCGCGAGGTAGCCGCCCAGATTCATTTCGGGGGTAAGGCCCAGAAAGGTGCTCACATTGCAAACAAAGGACAGGCGGATGCCGATGCCCATCAAAAGCCCGCCGATGGTGATCATGATCCATTCCGACAGGTGTTTGGGGACGCGCCAGTAGAATTCCTTGCTCAGGATTGCGCTCACCAGCGCACCGAAACCCATGCCCAGACTGATGTAGATCTTCCAATAGGCCCAGGTGGGTTTGAATACCAAATGCCAGAAGGGGATCCTGTTGATGGCCTTGGCGCCGATCAGGGCGCGCACGAACAGGCCGGCGATCATGGTCTCGCCGCCGCCCACCGTCCATGCGCCGACGATCTGGAACAGAAAAATGTCCATGACGGCAATGATGGCAAGCGCCACGATCGGATCCAGCGACTTCTTGAAAAAATCCATACCGGCTTCCTCCCAAACCCCCGTTGACCTTGAGCGCCCCTCCGGCCCAGGCGATCGACGCACCGCTTGCCTGCCGGCCCCCGAAGAAGTACGCCCGGGCTTTGCCCTTGGAGTCTTATGAGCAAGAGCCAGGCCAACGACAGGTCTTGTTTTTTTATCAACGGGTTATGCGTGCAACCGGAAACCGGCGATCACCATTGTGGTGATCGGGGTCTCCAAAATGGAGACGCAAAGAAACGCGGCGGCGCGTAAGCGCCGGGCGCGGAATCTCGCTTTTGGCGCAAGTCGGCGCCGCGTGTCTACGCGGTCACTGTGGCGAACGGACAGTGCGCGCCTTCACCATGGTAAGCGAGATACCCGTAAGCAGAAGGGCTGCGGCGATCACCAGATGCCAGGTCAGCGGCTCACCGAGCACGAGCCACGCGCCACCGGCGACGAGCAGCGGGACGGCCAGCTGCACCGTAGCCGCCACCGGCGTCGCCAGACGCGGAACGATGGCATACCACAGCAGGTAAACGAGGGCGGATGCGACGCTGCCGGAGAGAGCTGCCCAGGCAATGCCTTTGGCGGCCACCGGCCCGCAATGACCTGTCGTCCATGACCACGCGGCCAAAACCAGGGCGCCGATTGCCGCATACACAAAGTTCGCGGTTGTCTGCGCGAGCGCGGAGGCACCCTGCCAGCCCCACCTGGAATAAAACCCCCAGGCGCTGCCAGCGGCGAGCATGCCGATGACGTCGGCGACGGGTGGCCGGTGGAGGCGCATGGCGACCAGCACGTAAAGACCGACGAAGGCCGCCAGCGCGCCGCCAATCTGCGGTGCGCCCATGTGTTCGCCGCGCCGCGCACCGATGGCCAGCATCGTCGTCTGCACCGCGAAAAATAGCAGCAAAGCCCCCATGGCCGCGCCGAGAACGACATAGGTGTAGGAGAACGCCGCCGCGTACACGAACAAAAACAAAGCCGTCAGGGGCGGGCGGCGCAGGCGCGATCCCCGCAGCATCGACAGACAGACCAATAGCAGCGCGCCACTTGCGAGGCGGATGGCGGTGAATAGCGCAGGACCAATGAGATGGTCCGCGAGGGCGGCGCGGGCCAGCAGACTGTTGGCCGCCATGCCACACAACACCACCAGGGTGGCGACGACCAGAGTGATTGTCGACGACAGACGCACGGGTGAGCTCCAAAAAGCGGAAAGAATAGCACGGCGGTGCATCAGGGCTGATACCGGCGTGGGTGATGGCCGATACCGTCACCACTTTGGTGATGCGGATCACCACTGTGGTGATGTGTTTATGTTTCCAGTTTTAAAAAAGTCTTGTTTTTCAAGGACGGGTCATTATGGCCCGGCCCTTGCTAGTAACGCCCAAACGACAACGATATCGGCCAGAGGAGGACGCACCATGGCAATGAACTGGCGAGTAGGTGTGGCGATGTGCGCGGCGCTGGCATCAAGCGCGGCGTGGGCGGCGCTGCCGGGTCCGCGGGTGACGCCGCAATGGCTGTATGCCCATCGGCACGATCCCCGTCTGGTGGTCCTCGATCTGCGCTCGCCGAAAGCCTACGCCGCGGGGCACATTCCCGGCGCCGTTTCGGCCCCCTATTTTCATTGGCGCCGCATGGTTCGCCACGTCAACCGTATGTTGCCGCCCATCCCGGTCATCCAGGATTATCTGCGCTCGGTTGGCGTCAGCAATGATTCGCAGGTGGTCATCTACACCAATATCCGCACGCCCATGGGCCTTGGGCTCGGCGCCGAGACGCGGGCATTCTGGACTCTGAAGGTGCTGGGTCACAAGCAGGACGCGATCCTGCGCGGCGGCATCGAGGGCTGGAAAAAAGCCGGCGGCGCCATGACGACCACGCCGCGCCACATGACGGGTAATCTGGTAGCCCGCTTTCAGCCGCGTATCCGGGCAAGCCTCGTGCAGGTGCGCGCCGATCTCCATCGTCACGTGGTGCTGATGGACAACCGGCCGATGCACCAGATAGTCGGTCTAACCAAGGCGCCATTCGTAGCCCGCTACGGGCACATTCCGGGCGCCGTCCCCTATCCGGTGACCTGGATGGTCAACCAAAACGGCGGCTTGCTGCCCAAGGCACGACTCGAGGCGCTGGCCCGCGTGGCCCATCTTCCAGCCAATCCCGATGCGCCCATCGTGACCTATTGCAATACCGGCCACTGGGCGAGCATCGGCTGGTTTGTCGCCACGCAGGTGCTGGGCTATCGCAATGTCCGGCTCTATGACGGCTCCATGACGCAGTGGGCCTACCACCGAACCGATCCGGTTGCCGTCGGCTTCGTGAAATAAGGCCGGGCCGCCACATGATCAGCCCGTCGGACGCCCGACGTCGCGCAATGGCATCCGTCAGGCACCGGGCATCACCCGGAATACGCACAGGCCCGACAAGGCCGGGCGCGCCGCGCCGAATCTTATGACAACACAACCCTATAACAAGAATCTTTGCGGAGGAGTGTCATGAAAAAGCCAGCCAGAAAACGTTCAGCATGGGCGCGCGTGGTGGGCGCGGGCGCACTGCTTGGGACATCGGTCGCGGCCGCCGCCGGTCTGCTGCCGTCCATGACCGAAAAACCGATGGCGCCATGGACCATGCTGTATGGGACCGAAAAGCCTCAGCAAGCCCCGACGATGATGCTCTTTGGGGTCATTCAGCCGGGTTATTCGTACATTCAGGGTGATTCCGCCAACACGTCGAAAGCCACCGTGACCGGCAACGCCGCGTTCAAGTTCTATCGCGTACGCCCGGGTATCCGCGGTTCGCTCGGCCCCGACATCGATTACTATTTTCTGGCGGAGTTTGCCGATAACCCGGCCGACCCCAATAGCGGCATCATCGGTCATGCCCATGTCCTCGACGCGTCAGTGACCCTGAACTATGTCCCCGGTGTGCATTTCCAGCTCGGGCAGATGCTCGTGCCGTTTGCCGAAGAGGGCATCACCGCAGCCCCGGTTCTCCCCTGGATCAACTACTCCCCGGCGACGTACAACATAAGCTACAACGAATTCGCCGCCACGCCCGCCCCAAACGGCATCGCCGGTCCCGGACCGGGCCTCTTCAATGCGGGAGGCGAGCTCGGCCTGATGGCTTTTGATGCCTTCGGGCGCGGACCCGCATCCTTCAATTATGCGCTCGGCCTCTTTAACGGGACCGGGGTCTCGGAGCTCGAAAGCAGCATGAAACACCCCGATCAGCTGCTCGCCCATGTTGGCGCCGATTATGGTCCGTTGGGGCTGGCGATCGGTTACGAAAACGGCCGGCAGGTCATCGGGCCCGACGGAGCCCTGACGCCGGCCGCGCTGCCCCTCGCAAGCTACCAGCAACAAAAATTCGCAATTGACCTGCGTTACGGCAATTACATAACCGATCCGTTCTGGATCTGGTACGAATATCAGCATGCCAGGAACACCCAGCAGCCAGGCGTAGGCGGCGCCGGTACCGCGCGCGGCTGGTTTGCCGCAGCCGGCGTGCGCCCAATAAAGCATGTCATGGCGGTTTTCCGGTATAGCACATATAATTCTGAAAACGTAGAACCAGTCGCCGGCGCCGCGAATGGCCCGGTATTTGCGCCTCATTATGTGGGAGCGGCGGGAGTCACAACGAGTCTTGATCAGGAAAGCCTGATCGGCGTCTACTTGGCGAACAAAGGGACCCGTTATTACATCGAATGGGACCGTACCAGCTACAACAACACCGGGGCGCCGACGGACAATGCTATCAGTGTCATGGTCAGCCTGCCGTTTGGGGCGCGCCTGCTTCATTGAGTCGGACGGGAATCCTCCTGAGAAGCTGTGTTGCGGGGGGCGAGCCCCCCTTTTTTTATAAGGCACATGGTTCATGCGGACGCAGTGAACCTCTTATGCAGACGGCGGTGGCACGAAAATGAATGGGGGCGTCACCAACCTGGTCCGGCGTAGTGCGGGAAGACAGTCGGTGTTGGCGCGCCTCTGTGGCGCGGGGTTGGTAGGGTGGGCGCTGGCGGGCAGCGTGGCCGCCGCTCCCCGGCCCTTGCGCTTTGGCGTATTGCCACTCCAAAATCCGGTATCCCTTGCGCATATGTTCATACCGCTTTGCGCATACCTGACCCGTGTACTGCACCGACCGGTGATCTTTGCCACGGCCCCGGATTTCGAACGGTTCATGGCGCGCGCCAACGCCGGGCGCTACGACATCATCTTTCTAAACCCCTACCTGTATCAGAACATCCATGGCTATCGTGCGCTGGTCCGCATCAAGGGTCTGCCGTTCGTCGGTATCATCATCGTCCGCCGGGGCAGTGCGATCCGCGCACTGACGCCGGCCGCCCTTGCCGGTCGCACGATCGCCTTTCCCGACCGGCGGGCCCTGGCCGCCACGCTCATGGTCAAGGAATACCTGCGTCGACGGGGCGTGATCGTGCGTGCCCTCATGCGGCCGCTTTACCTGCGTAATCAGGATTCCGTGATTCTCGCCGTAGCCCGCGGACTGGCGGATATCGGTGGGACCTGGCCGTGGTCGCTGGACCAGGAGCCGCGTTCTGTACGCGCGCAAATTCGCGTGGTTGCGCACACCCCGGCAGGGCCCGAGATGCCAATCGCCGTGCGCCGGACGCTTGCCCCCGCCGTGACGCACGCCATTCGCCGGGCGCTGACCGGCCTCGAAAAGAGCCCTGGCGGCCGCCGCGTACTAAACCGCCTGCATATGCCAGACGGGTTTGTCGCCGTGCGCCCGGGCACGTACGCGCGCATCCCGCACTTTGTCCACCGGTCAGCCGTACCCGCCGGGGCGGGATCGTAACCATGGCCCCTTTGCGCTATTACCAGACCTTCCGGTTCAAAGTGGTCGCATCGATCACGCTCGTGCACGTGGTCCTCATGCTTGCGCTGGTAGCGGCCGTGGTCAGAAGTCAGCAGCAGGCCATGGACAAGCTGCTCCACCGCGACAGCCAGACGCTTGCGCGGACCGTCGCCATCGCCGCGCGCGATGCCGTACTGACGGAGAATCTTGGCACCATAAACGCGATTATTCGCTATGCCGTGCACCGTTCGGGTGTGCGCCGTATCCGTATCGCCAACATGGAGCGCGTCGTCCTTGGCAGCAGCGGGCCCGCCGACAGCATGGCGCGCTGGCTCACCGTGCGCCAGATCATCCGCGTCAGCCATTATCCCGTGGGCGAGGTGACTCTCAGCCTGTCGCAGGCACGCGCCTTGCGGCAGATCGCCGCGGCGCGTAATTATGGTCTGCTGTTCACCTTGGTTGCCGCCCTGATCGGTGGCTGCGCCGGCTGGCTTCTTTCGCGCAATCTCACTGACGACCTGCAGGGCCTCATGCGCGATGTCGACGAGGTGCGTATCGGTGATAACGCACGCCAGCGGGTGCGCGTGCGCCGCCACAACGAGGTGGGCGTTCTAAGCGAGGCGTTCAATGCCATGCTGGAGCGGCTTGCCCGCGCCACTCAGCAGATGGATGCGGAGCGGCGCAAGCAGGCGGAATCGGAACGTCTCGCCTGCCTGGCGGAGACGGCCTCGGTGATCGTGCACGAGATCCGCAATCCTCTGGCCAGCATAGTCAGCGGCGTCGAGCTCATCGTCGATGACAAGTCTGCTTCAGACGCCGAGCGGCAGGAATTTGCCGCCATCGTGCGCGATGAATCGCGAAGGCTGAACGCCGTTTTGCAGAACTTTCTCAAGTGGACGCGGCCCGCGGACACTGTTCGCGAAGAGGGCGACCTGAATGAACTGATCCGCCAGGTTGTGGAGATGTACGATCAGACCCTAAATCGCGAGCACAATCATGTATTCACCCTGGCGCTGCCGGATGATCTGGGGGCGGCGTCATTTGATGCAGACCAGATACGGCAAGTGATCTGGAATCTTATACTCAATGGCGCCGAGGCGATGACTAACCATGGCCATATCACTATCGCCACCGCCGCAGACGAGAATTGGGTCTATATTAGGGTGGTGGATACAGGAACAGGGTTTCAAGGGAACCCGGAGCGGTTCTTTGTGCCGTTTCATACAACCAAGAACGAGGGCACGGGGCTTGGGCTTGCGCTCGTCCGGCGCATCGCCAACGCCCATGGTGGCTGGGTAACGATTGCCAATACGCCGGACGGCACGGAGGTCGTATTCGCCCTGTCACGGGAGAAAAGCCGTGACTGACATCCTCCTGGTGGATGATGAGCGGCCCTTGCTGAAGATTCTTTCGCGGACGTTGCAGCGTGCCGGCTACGTGGTGGCCACTGCGGATTCCGCGGAGGCGGCGCTAAGCCAGGCGGCGCAGCGCAGTTTCGATATGGTCATTACGGATCTCAGGATGAGCGACACCGATGGCGGCTTGAGGGTCGCGCAGGGTGTGCGGGAGCTGCAGAAAAACATCGGTGTCCTCATCATCACGGCCTATGCAAGCGTACCCTCGGCGGTCGAGGCCATGCGCATAGGGGTCGATGACTATCTGATGAAGCCAGTCGAAACCCAGGAGCTGTTGCTGCGCATCGCGGGCATCCTCGAGCGCCGGCAGCTGAAACGTGAGGTGCAGAATCTGCGGTCGCGTCTTTGTGCCGACCGGGACTTTGGTGTGATCGGGGCCGAAACGGGCCTTAAAGCGCTGTTTGACTCTCTTGACCGCGTAGCCGTGTCCGATCTGCCCGTCCTGGTGCAGGGCGAATCCGGCACGGGCAAGGAGCTGGTGGCGCGGACCATTCACGATCACAGCAACCGCCATGCGCAGGCGTTCGTGGCCGTCAATTGCGCGGCGATGCCCGAAAATCTCCTCGAAAGCGAATTGTTCGGTCACGTACAGGGTGCATTCACGGGCGCCGACCGCACCCGGCGGGGATTATTCGACGAGGCCCATGGCGGGACGCTGTTTCTGGATGAAATAGGCGACATTTCGCCTGCCCTTCAGGTACGGCTTCTGCGTGTCCTTCAGGAGCAGGAAATCAGGCCGGTGGGTGCCAATGCCAATCACAAAGTCGATGTGCGCATTATCGCCGCCACGCATCACGATCTAAGCGTCCTTGTGCGTAACGGCACGTTTCGCGACGATCTCTACTTCCGTCTCAATGTCCTGCCGTTGATGGTGCCGCCCTTGCGCAACCGGCGCGAGGACATTCCGCGGCTGGCCGCTTATTTCATCGAACAGTTCTGCGCCAAGACCGGCCGTCCAGTCTTGCGCCTGACGGCCGAGGCGGCGCGCAAATTGAGTGCCGGCCAATGGCCTGGCAACGTGCGTGAACTGCGCAACGTGATCGAACGCAGTATCACCCTTGCGGCAAGGACCGATGTGCTGCATGGCGATGATATTCAGCTGGATGCCGCCGTCTACGGGGTGGATGCGGGTGTGTTTCGGCATCTGCCGAGGCTTATGAGCCTGGCCGATCTCGAGCGACATTATTTTTCCTATGTACTGGAATGCACCCAGGGTAACCAGGTGAAGGCGGCCGAGATTCTGCAGGTTGGGAAGAACACCGTCTGGCGTCGCATCCGCGATCAGCGTTCCTGATTGTGCCCGTACGGGCACAGTGGCGTGCCGTTGGATGCGGCCCCCCTGGCCGTTCGTCGCCAGCCATTCGAGCGCCTGATCCCTGCAATCAAGGCAAAATTATCCTGCGTACAGGGCGCGCGCCATTGCGCAGATAGGTGGCGCCATGCGGCGCCGCAACCCCCATCTTCCTTGTAATCGGGCAGGGTATGCTTATCGACTGTGCGGCCTTTTTGCGCCGGGACAGCCTGACCTTTTTCGGCACGAAGCCCGATCTTGCAACCTGAAGCGGGCCCTGCCGCCGTATGAACAGGCAGATGTCGCCTTACGGGCCCGGCACTGATTGTGTTGCGCGCGCGGTCGTGGGCCGGGAAGGAACAGGGCAAGCAGAAAAGCCCGCGCAAAACGGTTGCGCTGTCAGGCCGATCGCTGAAGGTTCCCTGTACATCCCGGGTCATGCGCGCATGGGCGCAGATAAACGCCCCCTTTTCGCGGAAAGGGAGGGTGTCCTTGCCTGCGTTGCTGCCCGCAAGGAGGGCATTTTTCTCATCACGACCCCGGTCAGCGGTGTGGCGTTTGTTTCCGGATACGGCGGGCATGCCTTCCGCGGAACGGGTGTTTACAGACAGGCAAAGGGCCTGCATCGGCAGGCCCTTTGGTGTACACCCCCGTAAAGCCCTGTTCAGCTCACCAGAATGTGGCGTTCAGCAAAGGCCGCGGTCGCGACATGCGGGCTTAGCGTATCGTTTGACAAGGAGATGTCGATGCCAAGCAGCGCGACCACGTCGTCGTGGGCGTTGATGCCCGGCATTTCCTCTCGCAGGTATTCATAGTGGGCTTCGTTCATGTAGACCACGTTCGGGCGCGTCCCGAAACGTTGTTCATAGCTGTTTACCAAAGTAATCACGAAGCTCAACATGTCGGCCTCCCTCTGCAACGCCTGTCTTTCTTCTGATGACAAACAAAGCAAGGGTCGTGCCAGCCTGGCATATGGTCGCGAGGGCCGTTAAAAACACTGGAAAAACAGGAAGTTGCGTAGTGGCGATCGGCGAAGTGACGCTGAGCGTCGCTGCCGGACGGACGCTCCGCGTCAGTCGGGCAGCCGTTTTAGGCTAATCCGGCGAAAGTAACCATTTACGCGATCGGCGCGGTCCTCGATCACGGCAAGCGAGGGCACCCCGGCCAGCATGTCTTCAAATACCC
>JAJYEK010000098.1 GCA_021785795.1 Pseudomonadota bacterium | reverse complement strand
CCTGAGCCCCCTCGCCGCCTCGCTGTTCAGCCTGCTCGCCATCGCCAGTTTGCTGCTGGCCTTCGTGATGCTGGGTTCGCGCTGGCTCCTCGATTACCTGCTGGCGTTCACCGTGGAATCCTGGGTGATCGCCGCCCTGTCCGTAGCGGTCGCCTACTACGGCGGCTATCCCGAACTCTATTTGATCGCGATCCTGACTATCCTATTCCGCGGCATGCTGCTGCCTTACCTGATCCTGCGCATTATCCGCCGCCTGAACGTGGATCGCGAGCTGCACATGACGCTGCAGCCAAGCTCAAGCCTGGTGGTGGGCGCGCTGCTCGTGATTTTCGCATTTGTGGTGGCGAGTCATCTCGGCGGGCAGCTCGGGCTGGCAGGCACCATCGCCGTGCTGGCACTGACGGTGATGCTTTCGATGAAGCTCATCGGCTTTCTTATGCTCTCGGTGCGCTCCGAAGCGATCAGCCAGATTCTCGGACTGCTGGTCCTGGAAAACGGCATCTTTCTCGGTTCGCAGATCCTGGTGCCAGGCATGCCGCTGCTGATCGAACTCGTGATCCTCTTCGACCTGCTCGTGGTCGTGGTGAGCTTCGGTATCCTGGTGCGCTATCTCCTGGCGCATGTAGGCAGCACCAGCAGCCGCGATCTGCAACGGTTGGTCGGCTGATATGACAGCCCTGTTGCTGCTGATCATGATGCTTGCGCCGGCGGCGGCAATGCTCGGCTGCCTGCTATCGCGCCGTGCGCGATTTTCCGCCTATATCAATCTGGTGGCTGCAGCAGTGGCGTTCGCCGCGGCCGTGCCGCTGCCGCTGTTGAGCCTGCGCGGTCCGCGATTCTACTTGAACCAGTACATTATTCTCGACTCCGCCGGAGCATGGGTGCTGCTGTGCACCGCAGTCGTCTACCTGCTCGCATCGATCTATGCAGTCGGCTACATGCGACTGCTGAATGAGGATGAACGGCTGCATCGCTTCTACGCGCTGTTCGCAGGCTTCGCGCTCACCATGCTGGCCGGCCCATTGATGAACAACATTGGAGTCTATTGGATCGCCATTGAACTCACGACGCTGGTGAGCACCTTTCTCGTCGGTTTCGAACTCGGCAAGGAAAGCGTCGAGGCAGCCTGGAAATACATCATCGTGGTGTCTGCCGGGATCAGTTTGGCACTTCTCGGCACCGTCTTGTTCTACTGGGGCGGCAGCCTGGTTCTTGGTCCAACCTATGACTTCACATGGTCGGTGCTGCGTGAGGTTGCACCACGCATCAATTCCACCCTTCTCGTCATGGCGTTCCTGTTGGTGCTGGTGGGATACGGCACCAAGGCCGGGCTGGCCCCCATGCATACATGGCTACCGGACGCCCACAGCGAAGGTCCGGCACCGGTATCGGCGATGCTCTCCGGCGCCCTGCTCAACACCGCCATGCTCGGCATCGTGCGTTTCCTGTCGGTGACGGATGCTGCCCATCATATGGTGTTGCCACGGACTGTGCTGGTGGCATTCGGGGCGTTCTCCCTCCTGGTCGCTGCACTGTTCATCGTGCGTCAGGAAGGGGTGAAGCGCCTGATGGCCTACTCAAGCGTCGAACATATGGGGGTGCTGGCACTCGGCTTCGGCTTCGGCGGAACCCTTGGCGTGGCAGGTGCGCTCTATCACATGTTCAATCATTCACTCAATAAGTCGCTTATGTTCTTCGGCGCTGGCAACGCCATGCGCAGCTTCGGCACCAAGGAGATCGGTGCGATCCGCGGTGTTTTGCGGCATCTGCCCGTCACCGGCGCCCTATGGCTCGCCGGCGCCATCGCCATCACTGGAGCACCGCCGTTCGGATTATTCCTGAGCGAGCTGAGCATCCTGCGCGCCGGAGTGGCGGGAAACAATGCCTGGGCGGCATGGCTGATGGTGCTGTTGCTGATTGTCATCTTCATCGGCTTTCTCAACCATTTCCGCCGTATGTATTTCGGCGATGGCCCGGGGACGCGGGAGCTGCGGGCGCGTTGCGGCGGCTGGTGCGTGGCACCGATGTGGCTGGCGCTGATCCCGCTCCTGCTGCTGGGGCTGTGGTGGCCTCAATGGCTGCTGCACTACTTCGAGCACGTTTCCGTTCAGCTGGGAGAGAATACGTTATGAACGGCACTGAAGCGCGGACCATTGCAGCCCCCGATCTCCTGGAAATGTGTGCAGCGCATATGCGGGCGGGCGGGCGCATGCAGATGGCCTATGTCTGGTTTCCGCAGGCAGGCGCAACGCCCGAAATCCGCTATCTCGCGAGCCAGGGCGCAAATCAGCCGTTTGCCCTATGGTGCTGCCGGCCGCAGCCGGGCGAGGCGCTGCCGAGCCTGGCAAAGATCTCGCCGCTGCTTGGCTGGTATGAGCGCGAGATCACCGAGCTCGGTGGCGTTCATTTCGATGGCCATCCGGAGCCTTTCCCTCTAGTGCTGCACGAGGGTGCGCGCTCCACGCTCCCGCCGCTCGACCCGCGTTACCCCGCAGACCAGCCGGTGGAGTTCGAGGCCGCTCCATGGCGGATTCCGGAGCTCGGCGGAAAGGACGTGCAGCTCCTGCCGTTCGGCCCGGTGCGCGCCGACGTGCTGGAGTCGGCCCAGTTCCTGTTCTTCTACATCGGCGAGGGCATTATTCACTATCACCCGCGGCTGTTCTTCAAGCACCGCGGCATGGAGCGGCGGTTCCAAGGACTCTGCCCGAAACTCGGGACGGTATTGGCTGAACGCGTGTCAGGCGTGGGCAGCGTCGCGCATGCGCTTGCCTACTGCCAAGCGCTGGAGGCGGCAGCTTCCTGTCAGATTCCAGAGCGCGCCCGCTGGCTGCGCGTGCTACTGGCCGAGCTCGAGCGGCTGTACAACCACCTGCACTACCTGGGCTATCTCTGCCATACGACCACCCTGAAAGTCGGCGAGGCCGAGGGCAGGCTCCTCGAGGAGCGCGCCAAGCAGCTTAATGCCAAGCTCACCGGCAGCCGCCTTTTGCGTGGAATCATCGAGCCAGGCGGGCTGCGGCGCGATCTTGACTCGGCAGGCCTGAGCGATGCCCTGGAGGCCCTGAGGCGCGAATTTGCCGACTACACTGCACGCCTGGAGCGCACCGACAGCCACCTCGACCGGCTCATCTCCACCGGCGTGCTTACTCGGAAAGTTGCCGTCGACCAGGGGGCGACCGGACCGATAGAACGCGCTTCCGGTCTTGACCGCGACCTGCGCCGCGATCATCCCTACGCGGCCTACGCCGAGCTGCCGATGACGGTGGCGCTGCGCGAAGCCGGGGATGCCTGCGCGCGCATGCAGGTTCGCATCGCAGAAATCGAGACCAGCTTCGCGCTGATGCAGCGCGTACTGTTGCTGCTGCCGGCGGGTCCGGTACGCACGGACTGCCACCCGATCGCGGCCAGCGAGGGCCTGGGCTGGAGCGAATCCCCGCGCGGTTCGCTCTACTACGCGGTACACCTGGACCAAAACGGCAAGCTCGCACGTGTGAAAATCAAGTCACCGTCGTTTTCAAACTGGCGTGCATTCCCGTTCACAGTGCATGACAGCAACATGATGGATTACGCCATCAACGAAGCCAGCTTCGGCCTCACTACCGCCGGCTGCGACCGCTAGGAACGCACCCCATGCCGCTTTGGACATTTTTCGGACTGACCCGCGGTACAGCGACCACCGCTTGGCCTGCGAGCGGCGCGGATAATGGTCAAACAGGCGTGCTCGGCATGCCGCGCCACTATCCAGACCGATGCCAGGACGATTGCGACGCGTGCGCCGCCGCCTGCCTACCCGGAGCGATCCGCGTGCACACCGAGGCCTCGGCCGGCGCGCGTCTCGATGTGGACTATGGTCGCTGCGTCGCCTGCCAGCTATGCACCGAGGTCTGTCCCGCGGGGGCGTTCGCACCGTCCACAGACTGGGCCTTCGGCGTCCGTGCGCGCACCGATCTGGTCTGGGCCGCAGCCACGCAAACCGCTCCGGCGCGCGCGCTCTCAGGCATGATCCGCTCCACCTTTGGGCGCAGTCTGCACGTGCGCCACGTGGACAGCGGCTCTTGCAATGGCTGCGAATCCGAGCTTCAGGCACTCAACAATCCGTTTTACAACCTGCATCGTCTCGGAATCTTCTTCACGCCATCGCCGCGCTTCGCCGATCTGCTGTTGGTCACGGGACCAGTGACCTACGCGATGCGCGCAGCATTGGTCGAGACCTATCAGGCTATGCCCGAACCGCGTTGGGTAATGGCTAGCGGCACCTGCGCGGTGTCGGGTGGCGTAGCAGAAGGGGGCTATGCCTGCGCCGCCGGGCTCGAAGGCATTCTGCCGGTGGATGTCTACCTGCCCGGCTGCCCTCCCAATCCCGCAGCCCTCATCGAGGCCCTGCTCCTGTTGCTGGGGCGCGCCCCGCAGCGGATCGAAGGAGGACGCCTTGCCGATTGATTTCATCGTCGCTGCATTCTGGCTGTGGCTGGCCGGTGCCGGCCTGGCCCTTGTACGTCGCCTAGTGCCGCTAGTGCGCGTCCTGCTCGGCGCCGGCGGTATTAGCGCCATCATCGCGGCGCTGACGACCCTTCCAGGCAACACGGCCTCGCTGGTGCTGCCCATGCATTTGGCCGGACAAGGCGTAACGCTGCACTTCTCGCCTGCGGCGCTTTGGCTGATGGGTTTCGGTCTCGTGCCTGCCGTGCTCGCTTGTTGGCTGGGCTCACCCAGAGCGGAAGGCCGACGTGCCTGGCTGCTGGGTGCGGGTATCAGCCTCATCGGTGTACTCGGGGTGTTCGGCCTGCAGGACGGCATGGCATTTCTCATCGCCTGGGAACTCATGAGTCTGGGGAGCGCGACAATGATTCTCGGCGAAGGGTTGCATCTGCACGCCGGCCGTCCCACGCTATTCATGCTGGGTCTACTCGAAGTGGGGACGATGGCGCTGGTCGCGGCGCTGCTGCTGCTTGATCATGCGAGCTCCGGCATGTCATTTGCGGGCTTTGTTGCGGCGGCACCGAACCTGTCCGGAGGACTGCAGCTATCGGTCGGACTGCTGCTGGTTCTGGGCTTCGGCGCCAAACTCGGCCTGCTGCCATTCTATGAATGGTTCCCAGGAGCCTACGGCAGCGCGAGCGGCGCCACTGGGGCGCTGCTCTCCGGTGTCATTCTGAATGCGGCGTTCTTCGGCCTCAGCCGCGGTCTGCTCGGATGGCTGCCTGCCGCGGGCACGCCCTGGACCTCCACCCTCGCGGTCATCATCGTGGCACTCGCCGTGGTGTCCTCCATCCTTGCCGCGCTCTACGCCTTCCAGCAGGAGGATTGGCGCACACTCCTGAGCCTTTCAACGGCCGAAAATGCGGCCATCGCCGTGGCCATGCTCGGTGTGTCGCTGCTGTTCCGGCAGGACGGGTTGGGCAGTCTTGCGGGCCTCGCCTGGACGGTCGCGATGCTGCACCTGGCCGGCCATGCCCTGGCCAAAGGCGGCTTGTTTCTCACAGCAGACGGAATATCGCGCGTAAACGGAAGCTATGCGATTGCCCAGTCCGGTCTACTGCGGCGTAGCACCTGGCCGTTCGGGCTGGGCGCACTGTTCGCCGCGATGAGCCTCGCGGCGATGCCGCCGCAGGCAGGATTCGTCAGCGAGTGGTATGTGTTCCAAACGGTGTTTCAGGGTTTTCACCTGAGCGCGTTGCTGGGTCGCCTGGTGCTTGCTCTGGCTGGAGCTGGCCTGGCACTCACCGCCGCTATTGCACTCGCCACGTTCATAAAAGTCTTCGGAATCGGTCTGCTGGGTGACGGGCATCGCAGCGATAATCCCTGCATGCCGCGCACCATCAGCGCGGCGGTATTCGTGCTGGGAATAGCCGTTTTCGTGCTGGCCGTAGGAATGCCGGTTTGGCTCGGCGCCCTGGATTGGGCGGTTTGGGCTCAGTTCGGCGCGCACAGCGCTCAGCAGATGCGCAGTGGCTGGTTGCTCGTACCCCTGACCGCCAAGTTTGCCTTCATTTCCCCGTCGCTGCTGGCCATCAGCATGCCCCTGCTCGCCCTTGTGCCCCTGGGGCTGCTGATCGCTGCACGTCGGCGCTTCGTCGTACGCAAGGCACCCGTGTGGTACGGCGGGCTGCGCCAGGACACGCGCCAAGTGTCGACCACGGCACTGTCCTTTGCCAATGCGCTGCGCACTTTTTACAGCTTCATCTATCGCCCCACCGCGGATACGGCCCGCGAACATCATCAGGACAATGCCTATTTCGTAAAACGCCTGGCATTCACCCACGAAGTCGCGCCGATTTTCGGCCCTTATCTGTTCTCGCCGGTCATCCGCGGGATGTGGCTGCTTGCCGGGAAACTGCGCAAACTGCAGTCCGGCAACCTAAACTTCTACATTGCGCTGATCGGCGGTCTGCTTATTATTATCCTGGCCATTACGTTAATCTAGAAAAAAAGAGGAAACAGAGAATATGGACATACATCGCTATCGCTGTGGGCGGCACCTTGGGCTGTTGGGCCCGCTACGGCATGACCAGCCTGCTGCAGACGCTGTTCGGTCGCAGCTTTCCGATAGCCACATTGGGTATCAACGTTCTCGGCTCGTTCCTGATGGGATTCCTGTTCATCGTAACCCTGGATCGGATAACGATCTCCCCGTCGCTGCGCACCGGCATCCTGACCGGTGGACTGGGCGGGTTCACCACCTTTTCCACCTTTTCCATGGAAACGCTGCTGCTCGCCGAGGAGGGCGAAGTACTCAAAGCAGCCACCTATGTGGCATTGTCGATTGCGCTGGGGCTTCTGGCAGTATTCAGCGGCGCTTACCTGGCGCGCACCTATTAACCTGAGGGGACAACAGCATGATCAAAGACATACTGCTCGTACGAGTTTATATCAGTGAAGCTGATCACGGGCGTCACAAATCGCTGCTCGACGAGATATTTGCGCTGTTGCACGATCAACACCGTGTTCACGGCGTTACGGTATTTCGCGGTATCGCCGGATTCGGCACAAAAGGCGAAGTGCACTCGGCCGACCTCCTGCGCCTCACTGTCCGCTTGCCGCTTGTGATCGAATTCTTTGACGAACCGGCAGTCGCGGAAGCCGCGATCAAGATGGTGAAAGACCTCGTGCCACCCGGCCATGTGGTGTTCTGGCATGCGCAGTGCGAGTGCGCGGACAACTAAGGAATCACCGTCGGCATCGTTCGGTTGACGACCCGGACGCGCCGATAGGCGTGGCGTACGCGCTGCTGACCTGCTGTTGTTCCACCTCTGTGCGCAATTCGGCGCAACGATGCGTGAACCAACGGCTGTATCGGAAGGAGGCGATGGGGCCGTGACGCGAGAGGGTTACTGTCCGGAGTGTTTCGCGAGAATCCCGATCGAAGCGGGCAACTGCCCCGTTTGTGGGGCTGACATTGCAGCGCTGAACACGCGTGATTGCCGTGACAAATTATTGTCCATGGTGGATCACCCGCTCGCCGATATACGTCTACGCGCCATCATCGCCTTGGGCTTGCGCGCCGATGAGCAGGCCACTGATGCCCTGGCGGCATGCGCCCTGAGTCACCAGACGCATGTCATCGCGGGTTTGGCGATTGTCGACAGCCTGCGGCGCATGCCGCGCGCGGCAGCGCAACAGGCGCTGGCCCGGAGATAGCGAACGCGTGGCAAACTGCATGAACGAACTTCCGGACCACCACGGCGACGAGACACCCTGCGGTACCGCAGCCGCGATGTCGCTACTGCCGGCGCTTGCCCGTTGCCTTGACCATATGGCATCGCTCGCGGATGTTCCCACCGAACCCTGTCTCCGGTTGCGTGAGCGCATCGACGCGAACGCGTTCAACCTCGGGGTGCTCGGCGAGTTCAAGCGCGGCAAGACCACGCTCGTGAACGCGCTCATTGGCGCCGACCTGCTGCCCGTGGGCGTGATCCCGCTTACCTCCACCGTCACCCGGCTGGAGCACGGCGATGCCCCGGCGGCGCAGGTTATTTACCGTCGCGGTGCCGAAGAGGACATCGCGCTTGAGCGTTTATAGGAGTACCTCACGGAGAGGGGCAACCCGGCAAACGCCAAGGATGTCCTTGAAGTATTGCAGCCACCCGACGCTTTGCTATACTGGTCACACAGTTACGGGAGATGGCATTCCTCCCTGAACCGCCCTTACCGGCTGATGATGCCTGCGGACTCCCTCGTGCGAGGGATGATGTAGGCATGCAAAGGCCAACTTTCCCGCCTCCTCATCCTGTCGTGGCGAGTACTCATCTCTCGCTCTGGCGTGGGTCCGTTGACTGTCGGCACGCCGGCTGCGTGCGGCGTGCCGCCGTAATAAGGAAAAAAGGAATGGAGGCATGTCATGACCGAAACCTGGATGCTCTTCGCGCTGGGGCGTACAGACGTCGCCAGCTGGTTCTCCTTCCGGCAGCGCGATAGCCGGTACGCACGCCGCACGGTTACGGAGGCGCGGTGAAGTCGCGTCACACTCACCGGTACTATCGTCCACCCTCCATTGCATTGGGGCACGCGGCTTATTGCCCGGCTTGCTTCGCGCTGATCGATGCCGATACCCCGGTTTGCCCGTTCTGCGACCATGATCTCGTGTGGTTGAGCGGGCGGGGGTACCGCGACAAGCTGTTGACCGCGCTGAACCATCCCCTCGCCGACGTGCGTCTGCGCGCCATCATCGCGCTCGGTTGGCGCGGGGAAGGTGAGGCGGCACAAGCACTTGCGCGGTGCGCCTTGCATCACCCAGTCGACATCGTGGAAGGCTTGCAGGTCGTGGAGAGCGTGCGAGGCATTCACGACAAAGTGGTGCGCCGGAATGCCCTGCGGATGTTGGCGCAACGGCACCCAGCGAGGGCGGTCCGGCTTCGGGCCGCCGAGCTGTCGGCGGACGATTCCTGAGACGCGAAGGTCATGTCACTGCAGCCAGACGTGCAACGCTCATCGACGATATCGAAGGAAACGAGCGCGGTATTTGTCCGCGCTGCGCATTATTTGCGCGGCCGCCAGTCTCCCCAGGGCGGGTTTTGCTTTTATCGCACCACCGATGTTGACGAGCCGAATCTGTTCGACACGTATCATGCTGTGGCGGCGTTGACACTTATGGGAGACACCGTGGCCGAGCAGGGCGCGTTGTTGCGGTTCGTTCGATCGTTTTCGCCAAGTGGCCAGCTTCCCGCGCTTTATTATCGCGTCTTTATCTTGCATCATCTCGCTCGTTCCGATCTCTTCGAACGGAACGAGATTCGCCGACTGCCGCTGGCGCCGCCGTCTCCTGGACGAACACCGCTGTCATCGGTTTTGCGCGGCATGTTTGAGACGGTGCGGCTCAAGCGGCTTTTGGGCGGCGATCTCGCCGCGCCGGCGATTATAAAATGGATCGCCAGCTTGCAGCGCGAGGGCGGCTTCGGCGAGAAGCCCAACCTCCTGGATACACGGTATGCCTTGTATTCCCTGGCGGCACTCGGTGGATTAAAGGAAACGATGGTGTCCGCAGCGCGCGATTTTGTCGATGCGCTTCAGGTCCGGACGTTCGGATTTACCATTGCCAGGGATTCGCTGTCCTCGAGCCTGGAAATAATCCGTGCCGGTATTCAGTGCTGCCGCCTGCTCGGGTTGCCTGTCAACTATCCGCGGGAAATCCGCGCCTTCGTACTGAATTGCCAGACCTCCCGCGGCGGCCTGTCGCGCGTGCCCGGCGCGATCCCGGAAATTGAATCCACGCACTATGGAATCGCCATATTGCAGAACCTGGTCGGCCCTGACGACGCGGTAACCGCCTAGCCGTGTCGGCAACGAAAACGCAAACCATCAAAAAGAATCGCCGGAAGAGGCACATCGAATGAAGCAGCGAAACGTTCGAGGGAATCTTGGTTTTTCCGATGCGACTCAGCAGGGCGCCGGTCACGAAGGTGGCTGACGCGAAACATTGCGAACTTACGGGAGACCATCATGTTCTGGCAAAAACGTCTGGATAACTTTCTGGCCCATCTGAAATCCCGCGGCATCCCCTTGAGGATTCGCCTTTGGAACGGGACGAACTTCGATCTCGATGCCTCGCCCTCGGTGACGGTGGTCGTGCCCTCGATGTCCGGCTTGCGCCATCTTCTCAAGCCCACCCTGGACGGCCTCGGTGGTGCCTACGTGGAAGGAGAGATCTACGTGGAAGGCAAGGTGGCGGATGTGGTGGACGTCGCCGCCCAGCTCGCGGTCCATTCGGGAGGGGCAGGCCATCGCCGCCGCGGTCCCCGGATGGTACGGCATGACAGGAAAATGGATGCCGGCGCCATCGCCTACCATTACGACGTTTCCAACGAATTCTACAGTCTGTGGCTGGACCGGGACATGGTCTATTCCTGCGGCTATTTCCGCGACGAGAACGACAGACTGGAGATCGCCCAGCAGCAGAAAATCGATCACATCCTGCGGAAACTCAGGGTGCGCCCCGGCGACCGCTTGCTTGACGTCGGTTGCGGCTGGGGCGCGCTCATCCTACGTGCGGCGGAAAAATACGGCGTCAAGGCGCTGGGCGTCACCTTGTCGAAAAACCAGTATGAATTTGCCCGGGAGCGTATCGCGCAAGCGGGACTGCAAGACCGCTGCGAGGTGCGTCTTGAGGATTACCGAGACGTTACCGGAAAATTCGACCGTATCGCCGGCGTCGGCATATTCGAGCATATGGGCCTCAAGAACCTGCGCAGCTATTTCGCCAAAATTCACGAACTACTGAACGATGACGGGGTGGCGATGCACCACGGCATCACCTCCACTGATCCCGATTCAGGCGAAACCCCCTCCGGTGGCGGCGACTTCATCGAGCGTTATGTTTTTCCTCACGGCGAATTGCCCCATATCAGTTTGTTGCTGAGAGAAATGAGCGCCGCGGGGTTTGAGGCGACGGACGTGGAGAACCTGCGCCGACACTACGCCCTTACCCTCAACCATTGGACGGAGCGCTTCGAGGCGGCGGACAAGTTGCGGCACATTGCCGGCGAGAAGCGTTGGCGCATCTGGCGGGTGTACCTTGCCGGTTGTGCTTACGGTTTCACCCACGGTTGGATCGCCATTCATCAGGTGCTGTCGGTGAAAGCGGGCGGCCCCGGCACGAACCCGCTCCCGTTCACCCGCGATTACATGTATGGCGATCAAGGGTGACATCATGGCGTCCTGGACAATGGTCCCTATGCGTGCCGGATCCGAGCGCGCCGCGCGTCCGCGGAGGCCCGTGTGAGCGGGTGCGCCGAATGAGTCAACGAAAGAAGGGGGAGAATCCTGGTTTTTCCGAGGCGGCCCCGGCGGGGCGCCGTCCGCGAAGATGGCTGACGCGAAACATCGTCGCAATCGCGCTGCTCAGCCTGTTTTCCGACATGAGTCACGAGATGATTACGGCGGTGCTGCCCTTCTTCGTGGTGACGATCGGCGGCAGCGCGGCGGCGGTCGGATTGATCGAGGGGGCGAGCGATTTCGCCGCGAGCGCGGCGAAGCTCTGGGCATCGCATTACAGCGACCGGATCGGACGGCGTAAGCCAATCCTGGTGCTGGGTTACACCCTAACCGCGGTCAAGGGGATCATGGCGGTAGCGTTCAGCTGGCCCATCGTCCTCGCCATTCGCGCGGTAGCCTGGATCGGGCGCGGGATGCGCAGTCCGGTGCGCGATGCGCTGCTCGCGGAGAGTGTGGTGCCGTGCTATATCGGACGCGCCTTTGGCATGCACCGCGCGGCCGATACCGTGGGCGCCGTCCTCGGACCGGCCATCGCCCTCGGGCTGTTGTCGGTTTCGTTCAGTTACCGCGAGATCTTTCTGGTATCACTTGTTCCGGGTGCGATCACGATATTCATCGTACTGTTCGTGCTCAAGGATAAGCTGTCTGCCGGGCACAGCAAGACTTTCGCAGAAAGTCTGCGCGCGCTCCCGGCGGATTTCCGACGCTTTCTTCTGGCCGTGAGCGTGTTCGGCCTGGGCAACTTCGGGCACACGCTGCTCATTCTGCGCGCTCAGGAGTTGCTCACCGCGAAGTGGGGCGCGGTCCAGGCGGCCAGCTGGGCGGTCGGGCTCTACACCTTGTTCAACGTGACCTATGCGGCCGGCTCCTATCCCGCCGGGATTTGGAGCGAGCGCGTGGGCAAGCGTTTCGTTTTGGGCGTGGGTTACCTATTGTTCGCGCTGATGTGCCTGGGGTTTCTGTGGGTGGACGGCAGCCTGCCGGGACTGGCGGGGCTGTTTGCGCTTGGCGGCCTGTACATCGCGGTCGTCGATACCATGGAGGGCGCGTTCGCGGCTGACCTACTGCCGGCCGAAGTGCGCGCAACTGGTTACGGTGCCCTGGGCACCGTCAATGGCGTCGGCGATTTGTTGAGCAGCCTGATAGTGGGATTACTGTGGACGCACGTCTCGGCCGCGAGCGGTTTTATCTATGCGCTGATACTCACCGCCGCGGGTGCGCTCTTGCTGACGCGTGTCCCGCGCGGCCAGACTCTCGCCGCCGGCGCGGCGGTCGATCCCGAACGGTAAGGTGTGGCGGCATCTACGTTCTTTAAAGAATGGCACG
>JAJYEK010000293.1 GCA_021785795.1 Pseudomonadota bacterium | reverse complement strand
AGCTTTCTATAATCGGCGCAACTGGCTCTTCTGCTGGACCGAGCTCGGGGCCAAACAGGTCGGCATCATCCAGAGCCTGATCGCGACCTGCAAACTCCACGGCGTCGATGTCACCACCTACCTGGTCGATGTGCTGCAGCGCGTGAGCCAGCATCCGGCGAAAGACGTCATCGATCTCACGCCGCGCGTGTGGAAGACGAAGTTCGCCCACGCTCCCATGAGATCAGACATCGCGCTCGCGGATCAATAACGGTCTGGTTTGGACGGTTACTATGTAAGTGCCATTCGCACTAAGGAGAATGCTGCTTATTTAAGCCGTGAGCTTCTTCGGATGCCCATATTTCCTGATGTTTGCTCGTGCTCTGCGACGCGTTGTCTGTAGTCGCCCGAAGGGCTTGGGTCGGGTCTTGACGAGCCGGGGTTCCACCCGTCCAGGCCGATTACCGACCCGGATGTGGGCGATCAAGCGGAACAAGGCGGCCGTGTCTTCCGGTACCGTTGAGAGAAACTGCCTTTGACTCCACGCTACCCACACCTGCACCGTATGCTTGAAGCTCACGGCTGACGCGGCAATACTCCGGCCCGTTCAGCGGCCGCGGCCATCAACGAGCGGATCGGGTTGTAGGCGAGCGCGGACACCCAGACCTCTTTTTCGCACATGGCCGGCGTCCTGCACGTCAGGCGCTCCATGCCGAGTGTCGATTTGATGTTGCGCAGATCCAGCTCGACGTTCCACCGGCGCAGAAACAGCCTGCCGATTTCCCGCTTGCAGACCTCGCGGGGATCGAGGAAGGACGTCACCAGCACTTTCTTGCGGACTTTCACTTCGCGCAGGGTCAGCTCAGCCGGATAGGCGGCGTATTCATCAGGCGTCATCCACGCGGGTCGGGCCACCGGCCTGGTCCACTTCACCGCATGGTCGCGGGGACCGGGCTTCTCGCCGGTGCGAAAATCCGTGTGCCGCGCGCCGTGCTGCTCGAACAGGACGTCCACCCCGCGGGCCTGCAATGCGGCGATCAGGAAGTAGCTGCAGTAGTAGCTGTCGGCCAGCATCACCTCGCCCCGGGAAAAGCAGCCGAGCAACTCGCGGAACAACCCATATTCACCCGTGCCCTTGCCTTGGTACGGACCCAGGGCCACGTCGAGCACCGCCCCGGTGGCGAGGGACATCACGCAGACCAGGCGTGCGATCGGAAATCCTGCCCCTTGTTCCTGGCTCCCGTGCTGCGGATACCTCGCCTGGTTCTGCGCCGTATCCGGCATCAACGTGGTCGTGCCATCGGTCAACTTCACGTGCCGGCCGCGCCACAGCCAGCCCTGCGGCGTGTGCTGGTTCATCATGACCCCGCATCGTCGCCCCATTGCGCGTACCAGATCGATCGGCAGTCGTTCTCGCGCCTGGCAGTACCCGCCGGTATTCGCACTGACCGCGTCCGACCTCTGCAGCAACTGATTGACGATCGCCTCATTCACGGCGTTGCGGCAGGAGCTATCGGCACGCAGAACTTGACCCAGAAACATCGCCAGCGTCACCGTCGGCGGAAATTTTCGCTCCCGATACTCGGGCATCCGTCCTTCGAGTGTCTCCAGAAGTTCAGGCCCCGTGATCAAGTTGAAGAAATCCATCGAATCGACCTGCTTCGCGCGGCGGCGAACTTCTCTGACCTGTTGCTGGGAAACGAACTCGGCATTACGATCTCTCAAGGCTGGCCCTCCTGGTTGTGGATGCTGCTGGTAACAACATCCTACCAATCTCGGTGGCCAGCCTTCTTCGGTATTTTCAACCGGTTACGCTAACGTCGCTATACCGCTGCGGCTAAACTAAGCGCCATTCATCTCTCACATCATGTCGCCGCTGATACCCCGCCGGTGGGAGCTTACGTAACAGACTCAAACCCATTTTCGACAAGCTCCTTTCGCCTTCGCCGTTTATCGACCGTCTCGGCCACCGGGATTTCATGTGACGAGGCTACGTCTGCGTTCACATAACATTACAACCTGATGTGTTGCCCCCTTCCTTGTGAAGGGGTTGTCGGAGGGCTCCGCCGCCTGGGTTTCCCGCCACGGCGCCTCCCCAGCTACGAGGCCTGAGTCTTTTAGCCTCGGTCGGACTTGCACCGACTAGATAACGTGTCCTTGACTGGACACGCCAATCACCCAGTGACCGCGATTGATCTCGAGGACGCGCTGCGGATTGGCTTGCTCTGGAGGACGGCTGGTGACGCCCAAGGCGGATTCCAGCGTAAGCTTTTCGCTCTTCTTGTGCAGCACTTCTCGCTTGATCAGGAAGACCTGACCGACATGAGGGAAGTCGAGGTGGGCATTGAGCGCCGTGCTACACCAGATGCGGCGGGTCTCGATCCGGCCGTGCTCGGGCGGCGAGACCGACACATAATCCGGCAGATCCTTCCGCCCCTGGAAGAGCAGTGCAATATCCGCCTGGAGCGTCGCTTGATTGCCTTTGACCGTGAAGTGGTAATGCGCTTGGCGCTGCACCAGATAGGTGGCCAGTTTGCGCTGCGTCAGCAGGGCATCGGCGGTGATGTCTTTGCCA
>JAJYEK010000097.1 GCA_021785795.1 Pseudomonadota bacterium | reverse complement strand
GGAACAGTTCGTCCTTGAGCTGCGCAGCATTCGTGAGATTTCCGTTGTGGGCCAGCGCCAGTCCGAAGGGGGAGTTCACGTAGAACGGCTGCGCCTCGGCGGCGGAATCGCGGCCGGCGGTGGGATAGCGCACGTGCCCCAGTCCGAGATTACCCTTGAGATCCCGCATGTGATGGGCCTGGAATACGTCACGCACCAGTCCCGTGTCCTTGCGCAGATGGACACGCCGGCCGTCACTGGTAAGGATTCCCGCCGCATCCTGCCCACGGTGCTGCAGCACCATCAGGCCGTCGTAGATGGACTGATTTACCGGGCTCTTCGCCAGGATGCCGATGATACCGCACATAGGGAATACCCTCCGACGCGTAAGCGGACCGAACCGCTGCCGCGGATAACAAGCATGGCCGGCAAGGTACCAGCGCCGCCCCGCAAGCCGGCACGGGCGATCAGTACGGCAAACGCGTATTTTGCGGTCTCAGGCGCGAAAAGTCCATGCGATTCCGGCACACCGGTCAGCTGTAGCGGAACTGGTGTGCGACATTCTCTGGCAACATGTGACGAACCCCGAGCGCCACCGATTCGAAATAGGGCGCGAGGGCGGAATCACGCCACCACGGCTTCTGCGGGAACGATGTCAGCCCGGCAAGCAGTACCAAAACCACCACCACGGCCATGCCACGGAATGCGCCGAGCATTCCGCCAAAGATGCGCCCGACAAGCCCCGGCATGGACGCGAAGAACAGCAGCCGGAATACCAGCGCGATGAGAGTCACCACGACAAAGACCGCCGCAAAAAGAACAATGAATGCCGCTATGCGGCGCAATTGGATGTCTCCCGGCCAGGTCAGCCAGCCGGCCACGCCGGCCGAGAACAGCGATGCGACGAGAATGGAGACCGTCCAGGTAGCAAGTGAAATGAACTCGCGCAACCCACCGCGCAGAACCCCGATCCCGGCGAAAAGCAGGACCATGATCGCGATGATGGCGTCCAAGCCGCTCACGGAAACGAAGGCAAGCACCGAAACATGTCGGATCAGGGGTAAGCCAGCACTACGCCCTTGATGCCGGTCTGGCGGGCGATATGAAGCTCCAATATCCTTGCCTCCCCGCGACTTCTGACCGGGCCGACCCGTACGCGCGCGACACGCCGGTATCCGACGCGCAATTCGTCAAGCTCCACCCTGAATCCCTTGTGCTCGAGTCTGTCCCGGACCCGCAGTGCGTTCGCCCGCTGAGAAAATGCGCCGAGCTGCACGATCCAGCCGTGCGCAATACGCACGACTCGATGCGCTGGCGCCCGGCGCCGGATAGGCGCCTCTGCTTTGGTCGGAGCCGGTCTGCTCTCGGGGGCAGGCGCGGCTGCTGGTGCGGGCGCGACCACCGCGGTCTCAGGCTGGGGCGGCGTCACCACTGGAGATGGCGTCGGGGCAACAGACGCCGGGGATACCGCAGGAGTGGAAGATGCGGGGACAGCGGGCCCGGGCGTCATCGGCAGTGCCGGCGCCGCCGCAGGCACTGCCACCGAACCGGAAAGCGCACCGGCCGCCGCCGACGGCATCCGCTGCGGCTTGGATTCCCGATTCTTAAAGATGAGCGGGATCAACAAAACTGCCAGCGCCACCAGAACGACCGCGCCGATGATCCGGTGCTTGGGGTTGAACTTGTGGTTCGTATCTTCTGGCTCGGTCAAGGCGCCTCCCTTCGGAAACTGTTTGTACCGTGGAGCGACGGGGCTGCCCGTAGTATAGCACCCACCGTATGGAACGATCCAAAAACCACAATGCGGTCTGCAGCGTCGGCCTGGCGCAGCGCTTCTGCGTAGGCGGTAACAGGGTCGGAATATAGTTTGGCTGGGGCATCTATGCCCGCCGCCGACAGGGCTTCGTACAGCTGTTCGGCGCTGGCGCCGCGTGGCGTGGCGAGCGTTGCGAGATGCCAGGCATCGACGACGCCCCTTAGTTCTGCCAATACGTCTGCCATCGGCTTGTCCCTGAGCATTCCGGCAACGGCAAGGGTCCGCCCGGTCACCTTCTGTGCCTCGAGTGTTGCCGCCAGCGCATGCGCCGCCTGGGGGTTGTGGGCAACATCCAGTACGCGTACCGGCGCCCCGGGCAGCGTCTGAAACCGGCCCGGCAGCACTGCCTGCTGCAGCCCCGCCCGCACATCGGCCTGGCTGACGGTAAAGCGCGGAGCCAGCAATTCCAGCGCCATAAGCACTCCCGAGGCGTTGTACAGCTGGTAGTCGCCGCGCATTGCCGGGTAGGGTAAGGCGGCGCGCGTGCGACCCGTGTCGCATCGCGGGCAATACCAGGTCCAGGCAGCCGCTCCACGCTCGAACTTGAAATCCCGTCCAGCCATTCGGAGATCCGCGCCGATGGACGCCGCACGCTCCGCGATCACAGCCGGCGGCGCCGGGTCGCTGCAAACCGCAGGACGGCCCGGACGAAAGATCCCCGCCTTTTCGCGTCCGATCGATTCGCGGTCAGGTCCGAGCCAGTCCGTATGGTCGATGCCGATCGAGCTAATCACCGCGACGTCGGCATCCCACAGATTCACAGCGTCCAGCCGCCCGCCCAGACCGACCTCGAGAACCGCGATATCGATCCGCCGTGCGCGCAAGAGATCTGCAGCCGCCAGCGTGCCGAATTCAAAATAGGTGAGGCTGACGCGTTCACGCTGCCGTTCCACATGCTCAAAGGCCGCACACAGTTCGGCATCGCCTGCCGGCACCCCCGCCACGCGAACGCGCTCGTTATATTCCAAAAGGTGCGGTGAGGTATAGGCGCCGACGAGGTACCCCGCTTCGTGCAGGATCGCCTCCAGCATCGCCACCGTCGATCCCTTGCCATTGGTGCCGGCAACGGTCACAACCGGGAACGGCAGGCGTTCGAGGCCCATGCGGACACCGACCTCTCGCGCCCGATCTAAGCCAAGATCGATCTCGCGCGGATGCAGCGCTTCCATCCACGCAAGCCAGCCAGACAGGGCAACTGGCATGCCGAGACCCATGGTCACGCGGCCGGAAACGGGATTTTCGACCGTGCGCCCATGAACAGCGATAGGATCAGCGACAGCCTGTCGCGCATTTCACGCCGGTCAACGATCATGTCGATGGCACCATGGTCTAACAGAAACTCCGAGCGCTGAAATCCTGCTGGCAGCGTCTCGCGCACTGTCTGCTCGATCACGCGCGGACCGGCGAATCCGATTAGCGCCTTGGGCTCCGCAACTATGATGTCACCGAGCATAGCAAAGCTTGCGGAAACGCCACCCATGGTCGGATCAGTCAATACCGAGATGAAAGGCAGTGCCCGCACCCCCATGCGCGTGAGTGCCGCGCTGGTCTTTGCCATCTGCATCAGAGACAACAGCGCCTCCTGCATGCGCGCTCCGCCACTTGCCGCAAAACAGACCAGCGGCAGGCCATGCTCGACACAGGCATTGACGCCCCGCACAAATCGCTCTCCGACTACCGAACCCATGGAACCGCCCATAAAGCCGAACTCGAACGCAGCAGCCACAAGCGGCGCGCCGAGCAACCGGCCCTGAATCACCACCAGCGCGTCCTGCTCTCCGGTAACCTTCTGCGCTTCATCCAGACGGTCCCGGTAGCGCTTGCTGTCCTTGAACTTGAGCGCGTCGACCGGGCGCAGGTTTGTTCCGATCTCGACGCGCGGTTCCTTATCCAGAAACAAATCGAGCCGCCTGCGGGCACCGATGCGCATGTGATAGTCGCACTTGGGGCAGACATCCATGTTGCTCTCGATTTCAGCGCTGTACAGCACTCCATTGCATCCGGGGCATTTTCGCCACAGTCCCTCGGGCACAGCCTTTCTGCCGGCACCGCGGCTCTGGATCTTGGGCGGCAGCAACTTGTCGAACCAGCTCATGCACGCACCTCAGACGCCGCGCCATTCCCCGAAGATGTCGCGTTGTCCATAGCCGCACGCAGCTGCCCGATAAATGCCGCTGCCTCCGCCACGACGCGGCCGGGCTGTGACGCAAGCGCGCCAATGCGACCCACCAGCGCACTTCCGACGATCACAGCGTCTGCAACTCCGGCAACTTTGGCGGCGGCCTCGGCACTGCTGATTCCGAAACCCACGCCGACCGGCAGATGCGTCTGGGCACGAATCAGCCTGAGCTTCTGTGCGACCTCGGACAGGTCGAAATTGGCGGCACCCGTGACGCCGCGCACCGAAGCGTAATATACGAACCCGCCCGCAAGCCGAACGATCCTCCGAATTCGCTCGCTGTCGCTCGTCGGCGCGATAAGGAAAACCGGGGCGATTCCGTGCGAACTGAGAGTAGCGGCAATCTCTTCGCCTTCCTCAGGCGGCAGATCTACGGTCAGCACCCCATCCACACCCGCCGCATTTGCATCCGCCGCGAACCGATCATATCCCATCGCTTCGATCGGATTGAGGTAACCCATCAGCACTACCGGCGTATCGGGATCTTCCGCACGGAATTCACGCACCATAGCCAGAACGCCGACGAGGCTCATATGGTGCGCCAAGGCGCGCTCGCTTGCCTTCTGGATTACCGGACCATCTGCCATCGGATCGGAAAAAGGAACGCCGAGCTCGATGATGTCGGCACCGGCCTCCGCCAGCGCATGCATGAGGGGTACGGTTATACTCGGTTGCGGATCGCCCGCTGTAATAAAAGGAATCAGGGCCGTGCGGCCACCGGCCTTGAGCACCCGGAATCGATCTGCCAGTCTGCCTGTCACAGGGAAATTCCCTCGCGCGCGGCGATCGTGTGCACGTCCTTGTCGCCACGTCCCGACAGATTCACGACCAGACAGGAATCCCGGCCCAGTTCACGGGCGAGCTGCCCGGCATAGGCAATGGCATGGCTCGATTCGAGCGCCGGCATGATCCCTTCGACCCGCGTGAGCAGATGAAAGGCCTCCAGGGCCTCCTCGTCAGTCACAGCCACGTAGCGCGCTCGCCCCGAATCCTTGAGCCAGGCGTGCTCCGGACCGACACCGGGATAGTCTAGGCCAGCAGAAATCGAATGCGTCTCGATGATCTGGCCGTCGTCGGTTTCCATCAGGTAGGTGCGGTTGCCGTGCAGAACTCCCGGCCGGCCTGCGGACAGCGACGCTGCGTGTCGCCCGGTCGCAAGTCCGCTGCCTGCCGCCTCCACGCCGACGAGCGCAACCGATGGGTCGTCCAGAAACGGAAAGAACAGACCCATGGCGTTCGATCCGCCGCCGACACAGGCGACCAGCGCATCCGGCATGCGTCCCTCGAATTCCATGATCTGGTAGCGCACTTCCGCTCCGATCACGGCCTGAAAGTCACGCACCATGGCCGGATATGGATGGGGGCCGGCAACCGTGCCGATTATGTAGAACGTGTCCTCGATGTTGGTGACCCAGTCTCGCATGGCTTCGTTCAGTGCATCCTTGAGCGTGCGGGAACCGGAAGTCACCGGCACGACTTTGGCGCCTAGCAGCTTCATGCGGTATACGTTAATGGCTTGGCGCTGGATGTCCTCGGAACCCATGTAGACCACGCATTCGAGGCCGAAACGTGCGGCGACCGTCGCCGTGGCGACACCATGTTGTCCGGCACCAGTTTCGGCAATGACCCGGGTCTTGCCCATGCGCTTTGCCAGCAAGGCCTGGCCCACGGCGTTGTTGATTTTGTGGGCGCCGGTGTGGTTGAGGTCCTCCCGCTTCAGATAAATACGCGCACCACCGAACTTCTCAGTGAGGCGCCGCGCCGGATAGAGCGGCGACGGGCGACCGACGTACAGGCGCAGCTCTTCGCTGAACTCCTCCTGAAACGCGCTGTCGTTGCGCAGACGCTCATAGGCATCCTGCAGTTCGAGCAGCGGCCGCATCAGCGTTTCCGCTACGAACCGTCCGCCATACCTGCCGAAGTGCCCGCCTTCATCGGGCAGTGCATAACCCATCTTCAAATTGCTCCACTTGAAGCATTCATGACGCTGCGCATGAACTCGCAGATCCTTACCGCATCCTTGATGCCCCTGGCGCTCTCGACCCCGCTGCTGACGTCCACCGCATATGGACGGATCGCACGGATAGCCTCGCCGACATTCTCGGGGGTGAGTCCACCGGCCAGAATGAGCCGCCTGCCGATTCCCTGAGGCAGCCACCGCCAGTCGAAACGGCGGCCACTTCCTCCCGCCACCTCGGGACTGTAGGCGTCGAACACGAGACCGGTGGCGTCCTCGTACAGACGCAGCGCCCGCTGCGGTTCCGTGCCATCTCGCATAGGAACGGCTTTGAGATACGGCCGTCCGTATCGTCGGCACTGTTCCGGATCCTCATGGCCGTGGAATTGTAGCAAGCCCAGGGGCACTTCCGTGAGGATCCGGCGTATGCGATCTTCGGGGGCGTCTACGAACAGCCCTACTACGGTCATAAACGCAGGCAGGACGAGTGCGATCCCGCGCGCCTTCTGGGGTTCGATGAATCGCGGACTCCGTTCGTCAAAGACGAAACCGATCGCATCGGCACCGGCGTCGGCCGCTGCCAGGGCGTCCTCGTGGCGGGTGATCCCGCAGATCTTTACGCGTGTACGCATTTGTCAGGAACCGGCCAGCCAGCTTACCAGAGCCCAGAGACCGCCGGAAGCCTGGGAATTCCATGGTCGTCTGGATATTCCACTGCCGTCAGATATAGGCCTTCGGCAGGAGCAGTAATCCCGCCTACGGTACGATCACGCGCATCCAGCACTTCGCGCGCCCAGCGCTCGGGGCTCTCTCCGGCTCCTATGGCTATCAGCACACCCGCGAGGTTTCGCACCATATGGTGGAGAAAACCGTTGGCGGCCGCCGTCATGATCACAAGTTCACCGTGACGCTCGACGTCGAGACGTCGCAGCTCCCGTACCGGACTTTTTGCTTGGCACTGGACCGCCCGATACGACGAGAAATCGTGGGTGCCGAGCAGCGACTGCGCAGCTCCCTGCATGCGCGCCACGTCAAGCGGCCGGTATTCATGACTTACGCGTCGTGCGAGAAAGCTTGGACGCACACGGCGGTTCAGGATCACATAACGGTATTCGCGTCCGGTAGCGGAGAAACGCGCATGAAAGTCCGCCGCAACCTCGCCGACCCAGAGCAGCACGATTTCCCGGGGCAAATTACTGTTGGTTCCGCGCAGCCACGCATAGTCGCTGCGGACGGCGTCCGAATCGAAGTGAATTACCTGGGCACAGGCATGGACGCCGGTATCAGTACGTCCGGCAACGGTCACGCTCACCGCTTGGTCGGCAACCTGCCCGAGCGCGTCCTCCACGCAACCCTGGACCGTACGCACGCCATCCTGCCGCTGCCAGCCGCAGAAACCCGAGCCGTCGTATTCGATGACTGCCGCCATACGCATGGCGGCGTATTCTACATGCATTTCCGCCGCTGCCAGCTGGCAGGCTGCGCGGCTACCGGCTCTGCCGCAACCGCGGCACGGTCCTGCGGCTCAACCGGCCCCAATCTCAATTTCCTTGACCTCGTGGTGTCCGCGAGGCAGGCGATGGCCGCGCAATGCGCGCTCGCCGACGTACTGGTCAATGTCCTTACCCGGGCGAAGCGTCAGCTCACCCTTCCCGGACCGAAGCATCAGTGACTGGCCTTCCTGAAAAACCGCGATGCCTGCAAGGTACTCCTCGCGCTTGGCGACCCGAGAACCCGGAATGTTGAGTATCTTCTCGCCCTTGCCTTTCTCCATCCGCGGCAACTCGGCCACCATGAACACCAGGATATTGCCAGTGTTGGTGACGGCGGCCAGCCAGTCACTTTCGGCATCGACCACGCGCTGCGGCGGCAACGCCTTCGACGCCTTCGGAACCTTGAGTACCGCCTTTCCCGCACGGCGGTCCGTCACCAGATCGCCGAGCCTACAGAGGAACCCATACCCGGCATCGGAAGCGAGAAGGTAGGTATCTTCCGGCGCCCCCATCAGGACGCCCGCCCAGGCAGCCCCGGGAGGCGGGTTCAGGTTCGAAGCCAGAGGCTCCCCATGGCCACGTGCGGACGGCAGCTTGTGCGCCGGCAAGGTATACGAGCGCCCGGTCGAATCAAGAAACACGACAATCTGGTTGGTCTTGCCGCGCGCGGACTGCAGAAACCGGTCCCCGGTCTTGTAGTCGAAAGCACGGGCATCGACCTCATGACCCTTGGCGGCCCGCACCCAGCCCTTTTCCGACAGCACCACCGTTATGGACTCGGTCGGGAGCAGCTGCGTGACGTCGATCGCGCGAGCCTCGCTGCGCTCGACGAGCGGTGAACGACGCGGGTCTCCGAACTCTTCGGCATCGGCGATGATCTCCTCACGCACCTTATCCCGAAGCTTGTGGCCGGACTTGAGGGTCGATTCGATTTCATCCCGCTCCTTTCTGAGCACCTTCTGCTCATCCCGGATTTTCAACTCCTCCAGCCTGGCGAGATGGCGCAACCGTGTTTCCAGGATCGCATCCGCCTGGATTTCCGACAGCTTGAATCGCTTCATCAGTACTGGCTTGGGCTCGTCTTCAGTGCGTATGATGCGAATGACCTCATCCAAATTGAGGTAGACAACCAGCAGACCATCCAGTATATGAAGCCGCCCCGTCACCTTGTCGAGCCGGTGTTGCAGGCGACGGCGCACGGTCTCGATGCGGAAGCTCAGCCACTCACCGAGCAGCTCCTTCAGGGCGAACACGTGGGGGCGCCCGTCGAGTCCGATCACATTGAAATTCACCCGGTACGAGTGTTCCAGATCGGTGGTTGCGAACAAGTGATCCATCAGCTCGACCGGATCCACCCGCCCCCCGCGCGGGACGATCACGAGCCGCGTGGGATTCTCGTGGTCAGACTCGTCGCGCAGGCTCTCCACCATGGGCAACTTCTTCTGCTGCATCTGCTGATCGATCTGTTCCAGGACCTTGGCTGGCGAAACCTGGTATGGGAGGGCGCTGATAACGATGTCTCCGTTCTCGCGCTGCCATTTTGCGCGCGCCCTGATCGAGCCGGTGCCTCTGTTATACATCGCCCGGATCTCGTTCTTTGGTGTGACAATCTCGGCTTCGGTGGGATAGTCTGGTCCCTGGACGTGCTTCATCAGCTCGGCCGTGGTTGACTCTGGCTTGTCCAGCAACCGGATACAGGCAGCCGCCACTTCGCGAACGTTGTGCGGCGGAATGTCTGTTGCCATACCTACGGCAATCCCGGTTGTGCCGTTCAGCAGCACGTTTGGCAGGCGTGCCGGCATGATCCTCGGCTCCTCCAGAGTGCCGTCGAAATTCGGCTGCCACTCGACGGTGCCCTGTTCCAGCTCCGACAGCAGCACTTGGGCGAACGGGGTAAGACGCGACTCCGTATAGCGCATGGCGGCGAACGACTTAGGGTCATCTGGCGAACCCCAGTTTCCCTGGCCATCGATGAGCGGATAGCGGTAGCTGAAGGGCTGCGCCATTAGCACCATCGCCTCATAGCAGGCGGTGTCACCGTGGGGGTGATACTTGCCCAGCACATCCCCGACGGTGCGTGCCGACTTCTTGTATTTTGCGGCCGCCGAAAGACCAAGCTCGGACATCGCATACACGATTCGCCGCTGAACCGGCTTCAGTCCGTCGGCAATATTCGGCAACGCCCGGTCGAGCACCACGTACATCGAATAGTCGAGATACGACTTTTCGGTAAATGCGGCCAGCGGAAGACGCTCCACCGTGGCAACATTAGGTCGCGCCTCGACGGCGGCGGCCTTTGCACGCCTGGCTGTGCCCTTCTCGGCAGGGCCGGGCCTTCCGGATGTTTTCCTCGTCATTCCGCTCTTGGCCGTGTGTGGGTGGCTTTGAAAGACTGATGCGTGCCTGCGGATCCACTGCTCCGGCGCGCCCGGCATCCGCCAGCGGCAGCCGGATACCGCGATGCAGGGCAACGCCAAATGTTCAGGTTATTTCCGCCATGTTGCCGTTTTTCTCCAGCCATTCCTTGCGGTCGGCCGCACGTTTCTTGGCAAGCATCATGTCCATAACCCTGTTCGTGTCGTCACCGGCCCTAATTTCCAGCTGCACGAGCCGGCGCGTGTTCGGGTCCATCACAGTTTCGCGCAACTGCGGCGGATTCATCTCGCCGAGGCCCTTGAAACGCGTAATGGTTGGGCGCGCACGCGGATTTTCTCTCTCGATCCGTTCGAGTATCTGACTGCGTTCGCTGGCATCCAGCGCGTAATATACCGACTGGCCGACATCGACACGGTAAAGCGGCGGCATGGCCACATGAACGTGGCCGGCGACCACAAGCGGCTTGAAGTGCCGCACGAACAGCGCGCACAGCAGCGTCGCGATATGGGCGCCGTCGCTGTCGGCATCCGCGAGAATACAGACCTTGCCATAGCGAAGCCCGCCGAGGTCGTCCGACCCCGGATCGACGCCGAGAGCGACCGCGATATCGTGGACTTCCTGCGAGGCAAGCACCTGGGTCGAATCCACCTCCCAGGTGTTTAGGATCTTGCCACGCAAGGGCATGATCGCCTGGAAATTCCGGTCACGCGCCTGCTTCGCCGAGCCACCCGCGGAATCGCCTTCCACGAGAAAAAGTTCAGTCATGGACAGATCCGTGGACAGGCAGTCGGCGAGCTTTCCGGGCAGACACGGGCCGCTGCCGATCTTCTTACGCTCGACCTTCTTCGCAGTACGCTGCCGCTCCTGCGCCGAATCGACCGCAAGGTTCGCGATACGCTCCGCATCCGCCACATGCTGCATGAGCCATTGGGCAAACGCGTCCTTGACGACCGTGCCGACCAAAGCCGCCGCCTCACGTGAGGTCAGGCGCTCCTTGGTCTGTCCCGAAAACTGCGGGTCGCGCAGCTTGCACGACAGCACGTAACCAGTCCGACCCCATACGTCTTCAGGTGCAAGCCGGACTCCCCGCGGCAGCAGGTTGCGGAATTCGCAGAATTCGCGCAGCGCATCCGTCAGGCCCTGGCGGAAGCCGTTCACGTGCGTTCCATCCTGCGGGGTGGGAATCAGGTTCACATAGCTGTCCATGACAGGCCGGTCGTTTTCAGGAGCCCACGCGATTGCCCAATCGAGTTCGGCGTCGTTGTCCCTGAAGTGACCGACAAACGGCGCAGCCGGAATCAGCTCCTGTCCGGAGAGCTCGCCCATCAGATAATCCTTAAGCCCGTCTTCGTAATACCATTGCTCATCGTTCTTGGGATCAGACTCGTCGGAAAACGTTATCTTCAGCCCCGGGCACAGCACCGCCTTGGCGCGCAATACATGTTTGAGTTTCGGAACATTGAACCGTGAGCTGTCGAAATACTTCTCGTCCGGCCAGAACCGCACGGTGGTGCCGGTCGTGCGGGCGCCGACCGATCCGACCGCCTTAAGCTCCGAGGTCTTGCGTCCGTCGGCAAATGTCATCCGGTACTCCCTGCCCCCGCGCCGCACGTGAACTTCGAGCTTCCTGGACAGGGCATTGACCACAGACACCCCAACACCGTGAAGGCCGCCGGAAAAATTGTAGTTCTTGTTCGAAAACTTCCCGCCGGCATGCAGACGCGTGAGGATCACCTCCACTCCGGAGACACCCTCGCCCTTGTGCCTGTCCACTGGCATCCCGCGTCCGTCGTCGGTAACGGAAAGCGAACCGTCGACGTACAGCACGACGTCTATGCACCTGGCATGTCCGGCAACCGCCTCGTCCACCGAGTTGTCGATAACTTCCTGGGCAAGGTGATTCGGGCGCTGCGTATCGGTGTACATACCGGGACGCTTGCGCACCGGATCGAGGCCTGTGAGCACCTCGATGGCAGATGCGTCGTAATCCTGGCTCATAGCTTGGGAAAGGCCGTACGGAAAAAGGGCATGATCACCGCGCCGCCGCGGCAACCGGAGTCGCGCTGACGCACGCGCGGCCGGTCGGCCAACTGCCGTGCGCGTGCTTGGGGTACCGCAAAAACAGCCCGGATCCTGTCATTGGCGGCGCATTATAGCGCGCTGCGCGTGCTGCGTGAAAGGCGTCAGACGGAAATGTCGCTGGCGAGTGCCGCGCGTACCGCTTCCGGAAGTTCCCCGACCGAATGGGAATAGGCGGGATGGTCGATACCCACGGAAATCGCTGCGCCGGATTTCACCGCACGCATCATGCTGGAATCAAGCTCGAAGCGCAGGAAATGGACTGACGAGGTCTTCTCTGCGGTAGTTCGGTCCAAATCCTCATCGGCAATCGCCCAGACCCGGTCGAACCCGGCCACGCGCACCCACACCCTGGTCTCTATGCCGATCATGCGCGCCAGCGCCAATTGGCGGTCTCCTTCCTGCGCATACTCGATCATCAGCGTGGCCTTCCAGTTGTGACCATCGGGAATGAGCGGATTATAGGCAGCGATCTCATCCTCGATACCCTGCGCGTCAAAAATTCTCTCAGCCCGCAGCATTTCCTGCACCTGGTAACGCATGGTTACCGCGTCTTCGAAGTAGATGGTGGCATGCGGTCCGATCGAAATCCTGCGATTGGCCTTGTGCGCCATCACCGAAGCACGAAATTCCTGCCGCACCCGGTCGTATTGCTCCAGGGACATCAGGCTCTCGCGGGTGAGCTTGCTGGTGCCCGGGCCACCGGCTTCGGTCATGGTCTCCGTCTCCGCTCAGGCCTTGTGCTTGCCTTCGAGGGCAACGATCGGCTTGTCCGTGAAAACATAGTCATGCAGTTCCTTGTCAAAAGCCGGGTCGTGGCGACGGATCCACTCGATGAGCATGGCCGCATGTTCCTTCTCCTCATCGCGGTTATGCGCAAGGATCGCTCGCAGCTCCTTGTCTTTGCAGGCGTCCACGCGCTGGTTGTACCAGTCTGCCGCCTCCAGTTCCTCCATTAGCGATACGATCGCACGATGCATGTCGCGCGTCTCTTCCCGTAGTTCGGTTTCGTGATACCCCTCGCTCGCCATTCGCGCCCCCTCAGTCAACCAATTGGATCATGCTGGCCGGAACCCGGCG
>JAJYEK010000292.1:1820-2599 GCA_021785795.1 Pseudomonadota bacterium | reverse complement strand
ATCTCGGCGATGGTTTGTTCGGGTTGCCGGAACGATTCGAGAATTCCGGTGGCGAAGCGTCGAAGGCGGGTGATATTTTCGGGACCGAAGTCCGTGAGCGTGCCGGATTTAAAACGGGCGATCAAGGGATTCATGCAAGCTTGGAACGAAAACCCCAAGCCGTTCATCTGGACGGCCAGCGTCGGACAGATCATCGGGAAGATCGAACGCGCGCGGATCAAGATGGAGCAGATCAAGCCTGGATCCACGCTGCCGAGAGGGAAAAAGAAGGCAGCTAGTCTGTAATGTTATGTACGGGACACTAGTTGTCGCCTGAACCAAAACATTGGAAAAATACTTCTCTAGCGTCGTTGTTGTATGGCGTAATAAAATGCGAAAGAATTCATTTGCGGATAATAGGACCTGATACACTGCCCGCCATTAGTACAATACCTGTAGATCTCACGACCCTGTGAATCCACCCCAATTGGAGTACCGGGGAGAACATTGCCGGTACTGGCACACCCCATGATAGACACCATTACTAAGCCGGCCAGCCCTAATTTATTATTATAACGTGCAGAGCTTTTCATGGTTGTTTCTCTTTCCCGGTTCGTAGTTAGCCTGTGAATCAGTAATTGTTTTTGTTCAACCAACACTGGCCCGAAAGACTCGCAGAGCCCCTACCGTCCTTTCAAAAAGACCAAGGGTTTACTCTGGCTGGGCCTGACACTTGGACATTGTGCGCAGCGGCCCCATTGAGAATGAGGATAGAACAGTAGCGGTGGCTGTCAAGATAT
>JAJYEK010000292.1:0-1810 GCA_021785795.1 Pseudomonadota bacterium | reverse complement strand
CAAGGTAAAATTGTTCTCCAGTCACCCGGCTGCCGCGCATGAGTTTTCTGTCATCCGCAAGTAGTCGAAGACGCTGCGAATGCGAAGCGATAGTTTGCGCATCATCTCGGCGATGGTTTGTTCGGGTTGCCGGAACGATTCGAGAATTCCGGTGGCGAAGCGTCGAAGGCGGGTGATATTTTCGGGACCGAAGCCGGTGCGATTGGGTGCCGTGCTGCACCGAATGCGTCGAGTTTCGATGCGACCGTGATCGGGGGGCGTGACCTCGACATGGTCCGGCGCCGCGCGGCGCGCGAACAACAAAACGATATCACGTTCCAGGGTTGGCTGATTGCCTTTGGCCGTGAAATGGCAATGGGCCTGTTGCTCGACAATATACGTCGCCACAGCACGCTGGGCGAGCAGCGCATCGGCCGCGATGTCCTTGCCCGCAATGTCACATCGATCGAGCAGCGGAATCGCCATACCGATCTCGATGGTCTCGCCTATCTTCGGCAATGCGCCAGGGTGGTGATGGTCCGCCATCTGTGCCTGACAGCGTGCCTCTTCGCCCCGTTCCACCGGGCGTAACTGGATTTACGCGAGCGCTTCGCTGCCGGGTTTCGTGAGTTTCATCCTGCTACTTCTTATAGCGGGATCGTTCGACTTTGTTCAGCTTCCTATACCAACCTGCTGATTACCCGTTGGTTTCTTTACTGGAGAAATTCACCGTGGCAGGCAGCACGGAGAGCTTGTGTCGAGCTGCGCCATGCGCGATGCTTCCGTCCGAATCCCAAGATTCGCAACCCAGGTAGACATCGATGCGTTACGCACGCAAGACGGCATTCCTCATCGTCACTCTGGCGCTGTTTCTGTCGTCTGTTCCCTCGCCGGCAGCAGCACCCGGGTACCGCCACGGAGTCGTCGTCCAGGTCAGCAACAAAGACCCCGAATCGTGGGACCTCACTCTGCTCAACATCAAATATATACAGGAACAGCTCGGGCAAAACAGACTTCCGATCGAAGTCGTCGCGTTCGGTCCTGGCGTCTATATGCTGACGCGCAATTCGGTGGTACGCGGGGGCCTGCGCCGGACGATGCAGCATGGCGTGCGCTTCGTTGCCTGCGAGACCAGCATGCGCGCCCGCAGAATTATGCGCAAAGACATGTACCCGGGGGTCACATTCGTTCCGCTAGGGATCGCCGAGATCATCACCAAACAGCGCGAGGGCTGGTCCTATCTCAAACCCTAGCCACGGACCGTTCGCGCTGTCGAGACAGGCGCGGCGCGGATTCCGGAATCGCTAGGGGCCAACTTTGCAAAAAACTTTACCGCTTTTATGCATCACCCATCAGGCCTCATGCGGGAAGGGCCTTACGGTAATGGCGGTCACCTGGCTCTCAACTTCCGAGATAACGGTGAGTTTCGCGGCTACCGGATCGAGTGAGGCAAAGACGTATTGGTTGCTAAGGTAGACCGCCGGAAAATCTCACTGAGCCGCTCCAGAACCACGACTCCTAAGTTCTTCACGGCGTTCTTTCCAGCTCTCGACGAAGCGAATAAGACAGATCCATTTGCCACGCATGGCAGTGAGCACCTGCTGGTTGATCGTCGCGCCGGTGCCGTGATGGCTAAGCGCCCTGGCACTCAGCCGCTCGCGCACAGCACAAGAGGCGTATATTTGCGTAACGTTCCCTCTTAATGACTTGAGGAATCGAACATCCTGCCGGGCGCTAAGGACGGCGGTCAAGGTGGTAACGTTTCATACCAAAGCCAGCCGCTAGGTCTTAGGCAGGGTCACTCCGGTCTGTCCCTGGTATTTTCCGCCGC
>JAJYEK010000291.1 GCA_021785795.1 Pseudomonadota bacterium | reverse complement strand
GAGCCTACCGAACCGGGGATCGAGGACGTCTTCGTCGCTTTGTTGGGGCAGGGCAGCGGGCCATGAGGCGGTGCCTGCGCATTGGACAATTGAACCGGCGTCTTGCTGGGTGCGACCGGCTTGCATGAACGCCACCGGGGACATTCCGGCTGTCCTGGCCGAAGGGCTAACCAAGAAATTCGGCAATTTTACTGCGGTCGACCATCTCGATCTGCGGATCGAGAAGGGGCAGGTCGTTGGTTTCATAGGACCCAATGGCGCAGGGAAGTCGACTACCATACGGATGCTGTGCGGTCTGCTCATGCCGACCGCGGGCCGGGCGTCAGTAGCGGGATTCGATGTTGGCCGCGAGCCGGAAGCGGTGCGTGAGCACATCGGCTACATGTCGCAGAAATTTTCGCTTTATGGCGATATGACGGTACGGGAGAACCTGCGATTTTTCGGCGGCATCTATCGGGTACGCAGGGAGGACTTTGTCGAACGCATGCGCTTCGCGATTTCCATGGCCGGACTTGAGGGCCGGGAGAATGCCCTAGTGCGCACGCTTGCCGGCGGCTGGAAGCAACGTCTGGCACTCGGCTGCGCCATTCTCCATCGCCCGCCTGTCCTGTTTCTGGATGAACCCACCTCCGGCGTGGAACCGGAGGCGCGAAGGCAGTTCTGGGACCTCATACATGAACTCGCGGCAGATCGCGTCACCATTTTGGTCTCGACCCATTACATGGACGAAGCCGAATACTGCAATCGCGTCGCGCTCATCGATCGCGGAAAACTCGTGGCTATGGGCACCCCAAGCGAGCTGCGCGGACACCGCCTGAGCGGCGAGCTGTACGAGCTTCGCTGCGCGCCGCTCGGTGGCGCGCTGAAGGTTCTTGCCGGGGTACCCAGCGTCATCGAGGCTGCCATTTTCGGTGACAGGCTCCATGTGGTGCTCACAGACGGGGAGCGCAATGCACCCGAGCTCGTGAGCATCCTTGGCGACCACGGAGTGCAGGCCGAAGCGCCCCGCCGGATCACGCCGAGTCTCGAGGATGTATTTGTTCAGCTGGTCGCGCGCGGAACGGAGCAGAGGACGATGACATGAATCTCCGCAGGCTGCTGGCGATGGCGCTCAAGGAGGCCCTGCAGATCTGGCGGGATCCACGCAGCCTTGCGGTTGCCTTGCTGATGCCGCTGATGCAGATGGCCATTCTCGGATACGGTGTCAGCCTCGACATCAAACACGTGCCGCTGTGCATTTACGATCAGGAAAACAGCCAGGCAAGCCGCGCCGTGGTCGAGCGTTTCGTGTCCTCCGGCTGGTTTTCGGTCGGTCATGTGATCACGCGGTATTCCGGTATCCGGCGCGCCATGGATCGCAGCGAATGCATTGCCGCGATCGTGATTCCGGCGAATTTTTCGCGTACCCTTGCCGCTACCGGCAGCGCGCCGGTGCAGGCAATTTTCGATGCCACCGATGTCAATACTACCAATATTGCACTCGGGTACGCACAGGGAGTGGTGGCTCAGGAAAACGCCGATATTTCCGCACAGTGGGATATGTCCCACGACGTTCAGCCTTCCCAGGCCGGACAGATCGAGCTTGATCCCAGTGTCTGGTTCAATGAAACGCTCGATAGCCGCTATTTCATAATTCCCGGTGTGGTTGCGGTGATTCTTGCGCTGGTCGGCGCACAGCTCACATCCCTCACCATTTCCCGGGAGTGGGAGCGCGGAACCATGGAGCAGCTGATTTCCACGCCGATCAGCGCGCTTGAGGTGATGCTGGGTAAACTCATACCCTACTTCGCCATCGGTCTGGTCGACGCGGCATTCTGCCTCGGCGTTACCATATTCTGGTTCGGTGTTCCCTTCCGCGGTGATGTCGCAACGCTGTTTGTCACGACTGCGCTATTCAATATCGTGGTGCTCGGAATCGGTTATCTGATTTCCGTGCGCATCCGCAGCCAGCTCGGCGCGAGCCAGATCGCCCTGATGGTCACCATGCTGCCCACAACGCTGCTGTCGGGCTACACCTTTCCCATTGACCAGATGCCCGCGCCGATCCGTGCTCTCACCTATATTGTTTATCCGCGCTATTACGTCACTATCCTGCGCGCCATTTTTCTCAAGGGCAGCGGCCTGGCGGATCTGTGGGGCCCTGTGCTCGGTCTGTGCCTGTATGCCGCTGCCATCATCTGGCTGGCCTCCCGGGCGTTTCGTAAGCAGCTGTAGATCATGTTCGAACGCCTGTCAGTGATGCTGATGAAGGAGTTCCTCCAGCTTCGGCGCGACCGCTGGATGATGTTCCGTCTGATCGTTCCTTTGATTATCCAGATGGTCGTTTTCGGCTATGCCGCCACGTTTACAGTACATCACGTTGCGACGGCGGTTCTCGATCTGGATCAGAGCCAGGCAAGCCGCAGCCTGATATCGCATTTTGTCGCGACTTCCCGTTTCGATATCGTCGACATGGCCGAAAACCGGAAGCAGATCACCAGCGACATCGTTGACGACCGCGCGGTTGTCGCGCTGGTGATCAACGCAGGATTCAGCCGGAATCTGGAGAATGGGCGCAGTGCGCCGCTGCAGGTTATCATCGATGGAACGAACTCGAACACGGCGTTGATTGCGCTGGGCTATATCGGCCAGATCACTGCGC
>JAJYEK010000096.1 GCA_021785795.1 Pseudomonadota bacterium | reverse complement strand
GTTCATGGGATTGAATTGCAGAAGCATAACTAAAGATCGAGAACATAAATGAATGTAATTCTCGTTCCGACGAGCATTGGCAAGGGGCGACATATCAGCCTAAGCCGGCACCAGACCATTGCGCTGGCTTTCGTCGTGCTCGTCGTGCTGCCGGTTTTGGTCGGGGTTGCTGCATTTCATGTCGCTGCCATGGTGAGCGGCCCCGCCGATGGCAAGGTTGCGCGCGAGGCGCGCGAGCTTGCCAAGCAGAAGATCGAGATCGCGGATGCGCGCCGCAACGCGGAATTGCACCTTAACGCCCTTGCCCAGCGGCTCGGGATCATGCAAGCCCAGATCACCCGTCTCGACGCCCTGGGTGCACGGGTGACCAGTATGGCGGGGCTGGACAAGCGCGAATTCAATTTTTCGGTGGAACCGCCCATAGGCGGTCCCGAAGATGATCTGGCGCCGAGCGTCACGGTCCCGGATTTTATGCAGACCCTGGACAATCTGGAAAAGCAGATCGAAAAAAAAGGGCCGCGTCTGCACGCCTTGGAGAGCGTGCTGATGGACCGCAAGCTTCGGGCAGAAGTATTTCCAGGCGGCTGGCCGATGCACGGCGGCTGGATTTCCTCGGGGTTCGGCCCGCGTCTCGATCCGTTCACCGGCCGTCCGGAGTTTCATCCGGGCGTTGATATCGCGGCTCCGACCGGTACCCCAATCTATGCCATGGCCGCTGGCGTGGTCAGAATCGCCAGCGTCGACGGTGGTTTCGGCAAGTTGGTGGAGATCAACGATGGTGACGGCGTGTTCACGCTCTACGGCCACACCAGCAAGATCCTGGTCCGGGTCGGGGAACAGGTAAAAAAAGGGCAGGAAATTGCTCTGGTAGGGTCCACCGGCTATTCGACCGGTCCGCATCTGCATTTTGAGGTCATGGTGCATGACCGTCCGGTGAACCCCATGCCCTTTCTGCATTCCTCCTCGACTCCATCCTAGCTTCCCGGCCCGGCCTCGGGAGGGATTTCCGGGAGCGCCTTCTGCTCGTATTTAAGTTCGGGCGTTTTTCCTCCATAATTCCGCATTCTTTTATACTGCCCCGCGGGGCCTTCGGGACTTGATTCATGGTCGTAAGCCTACTCAATAAAGTATTCGGAAGCCGAAACAGCCGATTGATCAAACGAATGATGCGGGACGTTGTCCGCATCAACGGACTCGAATCCGGGATTGCCGCGCTCTCCGATGCTGGGCTGGGCGCCAAGACCACCGAATTCCGCAACCGCCTTGCTCAGGGCGAGAAGCTTGACGATCTGATGCCAGAAGCTTTCGCGGTCGTGCGGGAGGCGTCCAAGCGGGCCCTGGGCATGCGTCATTTCGATGTGCAGCTCATCGGAGGAATGGTGCTGCATCAGGGCAAGATTGCCGAGATGCGCACCGGCGAGGGTAAGACCCTCGTAGCCACCCTGGCGGTGTACCTGAATGCTCTACCCGGGAAGGGCGTACACGTCGTGACCGTGAACGACTATCTGGCGCGGCGCGATTCCGCTTGGATGGGCAAGGTCTATAACTTTCTCGGGCTGACCGTGGGTGTGGTCGTCTCCGGCCAGGACTCCGCGACCAAGCGGGCGGCCTATGCTGCGGATGTCACCTATGGTACCAATAATGAATACGGCTTTGACTACCTGCGGGACAACATGGCGTTTCGCGCCGAGGAGCGGACGCAGCGCGGCCTCGCCTTTGCCGTTGTCGATGAGGTGGACTCCATCCTGATCGACGAGGCACGCACGCCGCTCATCATTTCCGGTCCTACGGAGGATAACACCGACCTCTACTACAAGATCAACGCCATCATCCCCAAGCTTACCCGTCAGGACACCGAGGACGGCCCGGGCGACTACAGCGTCGACGAAAAGACCCGCCAGGCCTACCTCACGGAGGCAGGCCATGAAACCTGCGAAAAGCTGCTGGTGCGCGCCGGAATTCTGGACCAAAGCAGCAATCTCTATGACGTCCAGAATATTTCACTGATGCATCACCTCAATGCCGCGCTTCGGGCTCATGCGCTATACAAGAGGGAGGTGGATTACATCGTGAAGGACGGCGAGGTCGTCATCATCGACGAGTTCACCGGGCGCATGATGGCGGGGAGGCGCTGGTCCGACGGCCTTCATCAGGCGGTCGAGGCCAAGGAAGGGGTCAAGATCCAGAATGAGAACCAGACGCTCGCTTCGATCACCTTCCAGAACTATTTTCGCATGTACGGCAAGCTGTCCGGGATGACCGGCACTGCCGATACCGAGGCATTCGAGTTCCAGGAGATCTATGGCCTCGAGGTAGTGGTCATCCCCACCCACAGACCGATGATACGCAAGGACTATGGGGACCAGGTTTACCGCACCGGCCAGGAGAAGCACGACGCCATAATTGCCGACATACGTGATTGCAACAGCCGCGGCCAGCCGGTGCTTGTCGGCACTGTTTCGATCGAGAGTTCCGAACATCTGTCTCAACTGCTGAAAAAGCAGGGGATCAGCCATGAAGTCCTTAATGCCAAGCAGCACGAGCGCGAGGCGCATATCGTCACCCAGGCGGGCCGGCCGGGTGCCGTCACAATAGCGACCAACATGGCTGGCCGCGGAACGGACATCGTGCTCGGCGGCAACGTCGACACCGAGCTGTCGGAGGTGGCGGGCGACAAGGAAAAGGAACAAGGCATCAGGACGCAGTGGCAGCAGCGTCATGATGCGGTTCTCGCCGCTGGCGGGCTGCACGTGATCGGCACTGAACGGCATGAATCGCGGCGCATAGACAACCAGCTGCGCGGACGCTCGGGTCGCCAGGGAGACGCGGGTTCAAGCAGATTCTATCTCTCGCTCGAGGATAATCTACTGCGCATTTTCGGATCGGATCGCGTATCCGGTCTCATGCAGAAGCTCGGTATGCAGCCGGGGGAGGCGATCGAGCATCCATGGGTTTCGCGCGCGATCGAGAACGCACAGCGCAAAGTTGAAAGCAGGAACTTCGATATACGCAAGCAGTTGCTCGAGTATGACGATGTCGCCAACGATCAGCGCAAGGTCATCTACGAACAGCGCAACCGGCTGATGGAAGTCGACGACATTTCCGACAGCATCGCCGAGATCCGGCGCGACGTGGTGGACGAGCTCGTCAGAAACTCCATTCCACAGGAGAGTCTCGAGGAGCAGTGGAACATTCCCGAGCTCGAGGAAAACTTGGCGCGTGAGTTCGATCTGAGGCTGCCAATCGGGCAGTGGCTCAAAGACGACCCGTCACTCCACGAGGAAAGTCTGCGGGCACGCATTCTCGAGGAGCTTACGCGGGTTCACGCCGCGAAAAGCGAGGTAGTTGGCCCGGAGGTTATGCGGAACTTCGAAAAGGCCGTCATGCTGCAGGTTCTGGACGCCCAATGGAAGGATCACCTCGCTGCCATGGACCACCTCCGTGAGGGCATTCATTTGCGCGGTTATGCCCAGCAGGATCCGAAGCAGGAGTACAAGCGCGAGGCGTTCGAGCTGTTTTCCAGCATGTTGGACCGGATAAAGCGGGAAGTCATCGGCCTGGTGACGCGGGTCGAAATCCGCGAGCCCGAAGACGTGGCGCTGCTCGAGGCCCAGAGGCAGTCCCACGGGAACATGCACTTCGAACATCCGGCGGTGCAGAGCGGGGTCGATGAGCAGGAGGTGGCGGTCGCGCCGCAGCAGCCCATGGTGCGGGCGCACCCGAAGATCGGTCGCAATGATCCCTGTCCCTGCGGGTCGGGAAGGAAATATAAGCAGTGTCACGGCAAGCTAACCTAGTCCTGTCCGCCGGTTTCGGGGCGTTCCGGCTATTTCGCGAGGGGATTCTGATGCCCGCGCTGAACCTGAGATCCTGCTAACCGTGGCTGTCAATCTTCCGCCGCTTCCGGAACTGCAGCCTATTCCGGGAATCCGGACAGGCGCATCGGTAGCAGGTATCCGCAAGAAGGATCGGCGGGATCTGGTGATTGTGGAGTGTGCCACCGGCACCCGCGGAGCGGCAGTTTTCACGCAGAACCGGTTTTGCGCAGCTCCGGTGCTCGTGGCGCGCGAGCATCTGGCCGCGGCGCGACCGCGCGCACTGGTGATCAATACCGGCTTTGCCAATGCGGGGACCGGCGAGCCCGGCCGGCAAGACGCGGTCGCCATCTGTGAGGCGCTTGCACGTAAAATCGGCGTGGACACCGTGGAGGTTCTGCCGTTCTCCACGGGCGTGATCGGAGAACGGCTCCCGGTTGATCGCATTACGGCAGGTCTGCCAGACTGTGTCGCTGCGCTTGATGAGCGCGGATGGGCCGATGCTGCCGCCGGAATCATGACGACCGACACCCGGCCGAAGGGCAGTTCGCGACGCGGCGAGATCGCCGGAATCGGGGTAGCGGTTACCGGGATCGCCAAAGGGGCCGGGATGATCTGCCCGAACATGGCCACGATGCTCAGTTTTGTGGCGACCGACGCGTCGGTCGGGCAGGCTGCGCTGGACGCGCTGGTACGAAGCGCAGCGGACGTATCTTTCAATCGCATCACGGTCGATGGTGATACTTCGACTAATGATGCCTGTGTCTTGCTCGCTACCGGGCGTGCCGGGAATCCCACGATTGAGCGCCCGGAAGGCGAGGCTTACGAGGTGCTGCGCGAGCTCGTGACGGGCGTATTTACCGAGCTTGCGCAGGCCATCATTCGCGATGCCGAGGGTGCGACAAAATTCATAACGATTGAAGTGTGTGGCGGACGCAACGAGGACGAATGCCTGGAAGTGGGGCGCACGATTGCACATTCCCCGCTGGTGAAGACTGCTTTCTTTGCAAGCGATCCGAACTGGGGACGTATTCTGGCTGCGGTAGGTCGTGCCCGGATCGAGTCGCTTGACGTCGGGTCCGTTGCCATTTTTATAAACGAGGTGTGCATAGCGCGTGGCGGCGCGCGTTCGCCGGAGTATACCGAAGCGCAGGGCAGGGCGGCGATGGCGCAACCCGAGATAACGCTGCGGGTGGAGCTCGGCGCCGGGACGGCGACCGCCCGGGTGTGGACGAGTGACCTGTCGCATGAATACGTGCAGATCAATGCCGAGTACCGGACATGACGGCGCAGTCGTAGGTGTCGTGGCCGGTGTCTTGATTGACGCAGCCGGCCGGGTCCTGATCGCCCGCCGCCGCGCCGGTACCGAGCAAGGCGGAAAGTGGGAGTTTCCTGGTGGCAAGAGGCGTCTAGGAGAAAGCGCGTTCGAGGCTTTGGCGCGGGAGCTGTCTGAAGAGCTGGGTATCGCCGTTGATTCGGCGCAGCCGCTGCTCAGCGTCCGGCACGTCTATCCCCGGATGACGGTGGATCTCGAGGTGTGGCGGGTCAAGCGGTATTATGGGACCGCTTACGGCCGCGAGGGCCAGCCCGTGCGCTGGGTTGCCATGGCAGACCTCGGCGCGTTCGAGTTTCCCGAGGCAGACCGCCCGGTGCTGCGGCTACTGCAGTTGCCTCCGCTATATCTAGTATCGGATTCGAGCCGATTCGGGATGGAAGGCTTTCTCCGTTGTCTCGAGCGGATTCTCGCCGCGGGAGCGAGACTGATCCAGCTGCGCGAGCCGCAGCTTTCGGAGCAGCAATTCCGGTCCCTGGCGAAGCAAGTGGTCAGACTCTGCCATCGGCACGGAGCCCAGGTGCTGCTGAATGCGCCGGCCGAGTTCGTGGTGGAATGCGGCGCCGATGGTGTGCACCTCAACAGCCGGAGGCTGGAGCAGTGCGCGACGCGCCCGCTGGACCGCAGTTACTGGGTGGCGGCATCCTGCCACGATACTGCCCAGATCGAGCGCGCACGCCAGATCGGCGCCGATTTCATCGTCCTCTCACCCGTGCTTCCTACCCGGACCCATCCGCACGCTATGCCTCTTGGCTGGGACCGATTCGCGGCATTATGCGCTGTTGCCGGACTGCCGGTCTATGCGCTGGGCGGAATGGGGGTGGAAAGTCTGGGTAGTGCCCGGCAGGCTGGTGCCCAGGGAATCGCCATCCTGAGCGGCGTTTGGGACGCTGCCGAACCCGAATCGGTAGTAGCTTCTTTGGTTGGTGCCCGGGGCGAGGGCAACACCTAGCGGCTGGCGGGCGCATGCGGATTGGTAGTGGATAGCGCTCGATAGCGGTCGTGCAGTCGGTCCACTTGGACCTCCAGATCGGCCAGATCGGAGTCGTTCACAATCACGTCATCGGCCCGATGCCTGCGTTCGGAAGGGCCGATCTGTGCTGCCATGATGGCCCGGATCTGGCCCTCGGCCAGACCATTGCGCGCCCGGACCCGTTCGATCTGCCGGTATTCGCTGCTGTCCACGACGAGTATCCGGTCTGCGAGGTCCTGCATGCCTGACTCGAAAAGCAGCGGTACCACGATGATGCAATAGGGCGCTTCCAGACCGACGATCCGGTCGGCAATCTCGCGCCGCACCCGGGGATGCACGATGGCCTCAAGGCGCCGGCGTTCGTTGTCAGCGGCGAACACGTACCTGCCCAGGCGTTGTCGGTCGATCTCTCCGGCCGCATCCAGGAAATCCGCACCGAATCCATCGACGATGTCCTGATAGGCCGGCTGACCGCGCCGCATGAGGCTATGGGCGATCTCATCAGCGTCGACAACCGGCACCCCGCGCTGCGCGAACATGCGGGCAACCGTGGTCTTTCCGCTTCCGATTCCGCCGGTCAGCGCAACGCGCAGCATGGTGTCCGGTATCAGCCCGTGAAATGCGCAAATTGAAGGTAATAGCCGGTGATGGTCCCGCCCCACAGCAGGCCTATCCAGCCTGCAACGCACAGAAAGGGTCCGAAGGGCATCGGCTGCATCCGGTCCCGACCTTGGAATAAAATGAGGCCAAGTCCGGTCAGAGCGCCAACCGCCGATGCCAGCAGTATGATCAACGGCAGCCCCTGCCAGCCGAGCCAAGCGCCGAGCGCAGCCAGCAGCTTGAAATCCCCATGCCCCATCCCGTCCTTTCCGGTCACCAGCCGGAAAGCGTGATAGACGAGCCAAAGCGAAAGGTAGCCGGCAACGGCACCCGCCAGGGCCGCGTGCAGTGAAACAAAGACATGGAAGCTGTTGACGATGAGCCCTGCCCACAGCAGCGGCAGGGTGATGGCATCGGGCAGCAGTTGGTGATCGAAGTCGATGAACGCGAGAGCAAGCAGTGCCCACGACAGCGCGCAAGCCGTGGCTGCAGCAGCCCCCGCGCCAAAATGATAGGCGACCGCCACTGCGAGAATCCCGGCGGCTAGCTCAACGGCGGGATAGCGAGGCGAGATACGCTGGCCGCAGGCCGAACAGCGGCCCCGTAGCCAGATGTAGCTGAGGACCGGTATGTTTTCCCAGACACGGATCGCGTGGTGACAGCGCGGACATCTCGATCCGGGAACCGCCAGATTATACGGCGAACCGTCCTCGCTGTCGTCCGCCGCGCCGAGGAGCTCTCGGCATTCGCGCCGCCAGCCGCGGGCCAGCATGGTTGGCAGTCGGTGTATCACCACGTTAAGGAAACTGCCAATTATAAGACCAAGCACGCCCGTGACCGCTATCCATGCTCCGGGGTAGGTATGGAGGAAAGGTTCCAGATAGATGTCCAGCATAGTGCCGCCTGGCCGGCCCGCAGGCGCGGTCCTAGACCACCGAGGCGAGCTTGAAAATCGGCAGGTACATGGCGATTACGAGCGTGCCGACGATAACGCCCAGTACCACCATGATCACGGGTTCCATGAGGCTGCTGAGGGAGTCGACGGCGTTGTCGACCTCCTCTTCGTAGAAATCAGCGACCTTTCCGAGCATCGCGTCGAGCTCCCCGGCCTCCTCGCCGATGGCCACCATCTGAATCACCATGTTGGGGAACAGGCCGGTTTTTTCCATGGACGACTGCAGCTGGCTGCCGGTACTGACCTCGGACTTGATATTCATGGCGCCTTCGTAGTACACGCGGTTGCCGGCGGCACCGGCCACGGCCTCCAAACATTCAACCAGCGGAACGCCGGCAGCAAACATGGTAGCAAGGGTGCGCGCAAAGCGAGCTATGGTCGCCTTCCTGACGATTGGTCCAACCACTGGGGCACGCAGGATCGTGCGGTCAAGAGTGTGCTGCATTTGGACCGAGCGCTTGTAGGAGTATGCGAAGAAAAATACCGCGGCACCGAGGCCGCCGAAAATCGCCCACCAGTAACGGCGGAAGGCATTGGAGACATGGATGACGGCCATAGTCAGGGCCGGTAGTTCGGCCCCGAAGCTCTTGAACAGGTTGCTGAACTCGGGAATCACGAAAATCATCAATATCGCCGTAATGACGAACGCCACGACGATTACCGCGGCCGGATAGAACAGGGCGGACTTGATCTTGCCCTTGATCGCCTCGACCTTTTCCTTGTAGGTTGCCACCTTCTCCAGAATCGTGTCGAGAATACCGGCCTGCTCGCCCGCCGCAACCAGATTGCAGTACAGGGGATCAAATTGGAGCGGATGCTTGCCGAGGGCGGTGCTCAGGTTGGTGCCGGACTCGATGTCCTGCCTGATCGATGCCAGCATGTCCCGCATGGTCGGGTTGTCGTGGCCTTTCCCGACGATCTCGAACGACTGCACGATCGGGATGCCGGCCTGGATCATGGTTGCGAACTGGCGGGTGAACACGGCCACGTCCTTCGCGGTGATCCTGCGTTTGTGCTTGAAAAGTGATGTTGCCTGCTTGCGCACCTTGAGAGGGTTGATGCCCTGGCGGCGCAGGACTGCGTTCACATAGGCAACGCTGATAGCCTCGGTTTCGCCCTTGAGGCGCCGGCCTTTCTTGTCTACGCCCTCCCAGTTGAAGGTGCTGAGCTTTGCTTTGGCAGTTTGTGCCGCGGGTTGTGCCATGGTAGTTACTGGTTGGTCACGCGTTCGATTTCCGCGAGGCTGGTGATGCCGTCACGGACCTTGTTGAGGGCCGACATGCGCAGGTCCGGAATTCCGTCTTGCCGCGCCTGCGCCTCGATTTCATGCGTATTCCCGCCGCGCATGATGATTGCTCCCATGGCTTCGGATATTGGCATGACCTGATAAATGCCGATGCGGCCCTTGTAGCCGTCGGTGCACTGGTCGCAGCCTATCGGGCCATACGGCTTGAGGGCTGGAATCTCGTCCTCGGCGAATCCCGCCTTGAGCAGCGCCGGCTTGGGAATGTCCTGCGGCTTCTTGCATGCCGGACACAGCCGCCGAACGAGGCGTTGGGCTACGATCAGGTTAACCGCGGACGCGATGTTGAACGGCGCAACCCCCATGTTGGCCAGCCGGTTAAGGGTTGCCGGTGCATCGTTCGTATGCAGCGTGGATAGCACCATGTGACCCGTCTGCGCCGCCTTGATGGCAATCTCGGCGGTTTCAAGATCGCGGACTTCGCCGACCAGGATCACGTCCGGATCCTGGCGCAGGAAGGCGCGCAGGGCAGCCGAAAACGTCAGTCCGGATTTCTCGTTGACGTTGACCTGGTTGATCCCCGGAAGGTTTATTTCCACTGGGTCTTCCGCGGTCGATATGTTGCGGTCGGGCGTATTGAGCATGTTAACGGCGGTATACAGGCTCACCGTCTTGCCGCTTCCGGTGGGCCCCGTCACCAGCACCATGCCATAGGGCCGTTCTATGGCTTCGAGGAACAGGCGCTTCTGTTCCGGCTCGAAACCGAGTTTCTCGACCCCGATGGAGGCGGATGCCGCATCCAGGATGCGCATTACCAGCTTTTCTCCGAATAGCGTCGGCAATGTGCTGACACGGAAGTCGATGGCGCGATTTTTGGAAATGCGCAGCTTCATTCGACCGTCCTGAGGGATACGACGTTCGGCGATGTCAAGCCGGGACAGAATCTTGATGCGCGCGGCGATGCGGCCCGCCAGCGACAGAGGCGGGCTAGCCACCTCGCGCAGCATGCCGTCCTGGCGGAAACGCACGCGACAGGATTTCTCGTAGGGCTCGATGTGGATGTCCGAGGCGCCGTGATTGATCGCGTCCATCAGCACCTTGTTTACGAACTTGACGATCGGCGCATCATTGACTTCATTTTCCTCGCCCGCTGCCCCCTTCGCCTTGGTGTCGTCGTCGGAAGAAATCTCGAGCCCTTCGAAGTCATCGCTGCCAGCGAGGTCCATCAGGGTCGTGTCGGCCGCTTCGAGGCACTTGTCGATGGCCATTCCAAGCTTGGTTTCTTCCACCAGGATCGGTTCTGCCCCGAGGCCGGTGTGAAACTTGATTTCGTCCAGAGCCTGGAGATTGGTGGGATCGGCGATCGCGACGAACAGTTTGGTGCCGCGCTTGTAGATTGGCAGGGCACGGTGGCGGCGGATGATCTTTTCATCCACCAGCTTGATCGGCGCTAATTCCAGATCGAGCGCATTGATCTCGAACAGGGGGATGCCGAACTCTTCGGACGCGGCGCGTGCGATGACCGCACTGTTCAGTTTCTTGCTGTCAACGAGCTGGGAAACGAACGGGACCTTTTTTACGGCCGCTTCGTTCTGCAAGCGCTCCGCGTCGCCCGCGCTCAACAGGCCATCGCGCACCAGCCTTAACGCCAGACCACTCAAGCTGTTTGCTGGATTGGGGGTTGCCATATCCCTTTGATCAGTATTCGAAAAGCTATTATCGAGGGCAAACTATCAATGTCTTCTAATCAATATTAGTTGAGATAATTCGGTTCGCCAATCCTAAATTTTGGTCATCGTGATACCCGCGGCCTCCGCGGCGGCTAATACGGGTAATGATATTCCTCGCCGCCATCCAGGCGGACGCCGTCCGCCGGCTGTTACCCGACCCGCGTCGGATCGGATACGAATTGTCCATCCCTAAGCAGGGCTTCGTTCCTAAAACGTCGGTGGGAGCATTTCGGGGTCCAGGCTTGACCTGGATCATAGTCGAGGTTGCGCGCGGCCTGCATTATTCGGGTTGACTTGGGCGATGGAACCTAATTAGACTGATTCTAAAGTGGGGTAGAGCCCTGCTTTCCGGCAATCAGACAAAATGGAGACCTGCACATGAAGAACCTGAAGGGCAGCAAGACCCACGAGAATCTCAAATACGCCTTCGCTGGCGAATCCCAGGCCAATCGCCGCTATCTCTATTTCGCTTCAAAGGCGGATGTGGAGGGGTTCAATGACGTCTCGGCCGTATTCCGTTCCACGGCCGAAGGCGAAACCGGCCACGCACACGGGCATCTAGAGTACATGGAGACCGTCGGCGACCCTGCCACCGGACTTCCGATCGGAAGCACCAGCGACAACCTGAAATCCGCGATCGCCGGAGAAACCCACGAATACACTGATATGTATCCCGGTATGGCCAAAACCGCGCGGGAGGAGGGATTCGCCGAAATTGCCGATTGGTTCGAGACACTCGCGAAGGCCGAGCGGTCGCACGCCAATCGCTTTCAGAAGGCCCTGGACAGCCTCGGTAAGTGACCGCGGTCTGTGGCGCGGGGGCGGGCTGATGTGTCCCCGTCCCCGGGCCCGCACCGCGAGGGCCCGCACATTCCGGGCCGTCGATCATTGCAAGGAGGATTATGGCGGTAAGTTCACAGGGGGGTCGTGAAGGGAATCTCGAGGCGCCGGTGCGTCACCCGCTCGACTGGAAGAATCCTCAGTTCTACGAAGAGGGCGCGCTGATCAAGGAGATGGAGCGCGTCTTTGATATTTGCCACGGCTGCCGCCGTTGTTTCAGCCTGTGTCAGGCGTTCCCGACGCTGTTCGATGCCATCGATGCTTCCGAGACGATGGAGCTCGACGGCGTTCCGAAGTCGGTATTCTGGCAGGTTGCCGACCACTGCTATCTGTGCGACATGTGCTACATGACCAAGTGTCCCTACGTGCCGCCTCACCCGTGGAATCTGGATTTCCCTCATCTGATGTTACGTGCCAAGGCGGTGAAGTTTCGCAAGGGAGAAGTGAAGCTTCGCGACCGCATTTTGACGAGCACCGATGCGGTCGGATCCCTGGCCGGTATTCCCATAGTCGTGCAATTTGTCAACGCCGCGAATCGAAACAGCCTGTTCCGCAAGGTGCTCGACAGAACCCTGCATGTGCATCCGTATGCCCATGTGCCTGAATATCACCGCGACACTTTCCTGAAACGATGGAACGGCGATGATACCTCGGCGGCGCAGGCCGAGCCCGCCGGCGTGACGCGCGGGCGCGTTGCGCTGTTTGCGACCTGCTATGGCAATTACAATGAGCCGCAGCTGAACGATGATCTGGTGGTAGTGTTCCGTCATAACGGCATCGCAATTTCTGTCGCCGAGGGGGAGCGCTGCTGCGGCATGCCCAAGCTCGAGCTTGGGGATCTGGACGCCGTAGAACGCGCCAAGCGGGTGAACGTGCCGATGCTGGCGCGGCTAGTGGATGAGGGATGGGATATCGTCGCGCCGGTGCCATCTTGCGTGCTCATGTTCAAACAGGAACTACCGCTGATGTTTCCGGAAGATCCGGATGTGGCCAAGGTGCGCGCCGCGATTTTCGACCCGTTCGAGTACCTGATGCTGCGCCACAAGCACGGGAAGCTGCGTACTGATTTCAAGAAGTCCCTGGGCAGGATTTCCTACCATGTAGCCTGCCACCTGCGAGTGCAGAACATCGGGATGAAGACGCGCGACCTGCTGCAGCTCGTACCGCAGACGCAGGTCGAGGCGATTGAACGCTGCTCGGGTCACGATGGAACTTATGCGGTGAAGAGCGAGTTTCATGAAAGCTCGATGAAGATTGCCGGGCCGGTGGTCGATCGGGTGCGGCAGGCGGATGCTGATCATTACAGCAGCGACTGTCCCATGGCTGGGCATCAGATTGAAAACGGCCTCGACACCGGAAAGGCACCGGAGCATCCACTGGCCTTGCTGCGGGAAGCGTATGGAATCTGAGGGGACGAGGCGAGGAAGGTCGGCGCCGGGTTCCGGCCAGCATGATCCAATTGGTTGACTGAGGGGGCGCGAATGGCGAGCGAGGGGTATCACGAAACCGAACTACGGGAAGAGACGCGCGACATGCATCGTGCGATCGTCTCGCTAATGGAGGAACTGGAGGCGGCAGACTGGTACAACCAGCGCGTGGACGCCTGCAAGGACAAGGAGCTGCGAGCGATCCTCGCGCATAACCGCGATGAGGAGAAGGAACATGCGGCCATGCTCATCGAGTGGATCCGTCGCCACGACCCGGCTTTTGACAAGGAACTGCATGACTATGTTTTCACGGACAAGCCGATCGTTGCCCTC
>JAJYEK010000095.1 GCA_021785795.1 Pseudomonadota bacterium | reverse complement strand
TGAAGGCGGCATTGAAGACGGTCGGTGCGTTACGGGGCAGGGACAGACGCCCGAAGATCCCAAAGGAATGCGCGAGGTTATCGGTGCCATTGCCGGCGAGATTGTGGCAGCTGTCGCACGAGACGGTACCGGAAAGGGAGATTCTGGGGTCGAAGAAGAGCTCTTTGCCCAGAGCGATCTTGGCCGGAGTCATCGGGTTGTCCGCTGGCACCGGCACATGCGACGGAAACGCACCGAATGCCCAGGCGCCCTTGGCGCCAGAGACGGTCAGGATACCCGTCATGATCGCGCTCATCAGCATCCGGTGGAGAGATAATCCGGCCTTGCCATGTGTCTGTCCGTCGTTGCGCATGCGCGCCCCTTCCGCGTGGCGGGTTCGGGATGAGACAGGCAGCACCAAGGCCGGGTCCGGCCGGGCCCCTGCGTCCATGCCGCGGATGCACCCGCGTGGATCAATAACCACGATAGAATCATGCCGATTGCGGCGGCATGCATCCATCCTTAGGGCGGGCCAGAGTACCATCCATGCCCGGGACCGGTCCGGGGCATAAGTGAGTGCATCGTGTCCCCGGGCCGTTGTCACGGCGACTTAAAAGTCTGTCTTTTTCCGGTTACGGCAAAGCCGGGCAGGCGCGGGTAATCGGCTTTTCATCCCGTCTGCGCTGTGTTGAAACGACCCGTCACCCGAAGCGATGGGCCACGCGCACAATCAGTTCAGGAGGCCTAAAAGGCAAGCCCGCGCCACTGCGGCGGTTTTGTTTGCGCAGGAGAGTTTTTCTATCGCGTTTGCGATGTGGAAATTAACCGTCCGCTCCTTGATACCCATGATGGTGCTGATCTCTCCCGATGTTTTCCCTTCGGCGGTCCACCGGAGAATATCCTTTTCCTTGCCCGTCAGAACAACATGGGCTTCCGGCAGCATGCGGTGCACCACAAGATCGCTCATGCGCTGGTGCGCTGCATGGGTGAGCCACATCATCTGGTAGCCTTTTTCGCGCAATTCCGCGTCAAGCAGAGATTCATGAGACCGCGACAGGGTCAGCATCCCGCGAATTCCATGGCGGTCGATGCTAGACTGTGCCCATCCGTGCCGCAGTCCATGGGAGCGCGCATCTTCCCAGAATTCCGGAGTCTCCCTGAAAACCTCGTCGGTCCAGACCAGGGGGGCAGGCGATAGGGTGCCGTGGCGCACCGTCGGGTCGATGGCGATGTAATCTGCCGAGACATAGCGTTCGCGCCAGGCGTCTGGATAGGTATTGAACAAGAGGGTTCTGGGGCTGGTGAGATTCGTGGGTATCCGCAGACCGTAGGCGCAGTGATCGAAACCGAGCGCCCGCGCCGCGATTACAAGTGTCTCGAACAATTCTTTCTCGGTCCCCGCCGAACGCAGGCGCGATAAGATTTCAGTCCGCCAGCGTTCCGCCGTGCCGCCCGTTGGGAGATGTGAAGGCATGATCTCGTCCCGCACCTGTCAGTATTCGCACTATTCAGAGTACAAGCTCATGATGTAGCGTAAACAATAGGGCTTTCTTGTCTGGCGGTCAATAATGAAGACTTTGCGGGAAATGGCTTTGACAAACGGGCGGGGCGTGTCGGCAGACGGGTACATCCGGATATTGCGAGCCGAACTGGGGGTGCTGCCATTGACGCACCTGTTGTCTGATCTGGACGAAGAAGTGGTGTCGTCTGTGCGTGAAGAGGCGGCGCCCGCGGTCATATCCGGTTATACGGAATGGCTTTCCCTTACCACGCCCGTTGTCACTGTAGGCTGGGACTGGCGGCTCGACGTGGCGGAGGGGGCGCCGCGTTACGTGATCGACGGGTGGCCGCGGACGAATGCCATGCTGATAGAAGGGGGTACGCACAGGGATCTCGGGGCAGAGGCAACCGCACAGGCGCTCGTGGCCCGCGTCGAGCAGCTGAACTGGATGCGGGAGGTTGCGGAACACATTAGTGCCATACGAAGTCATGCGGGCAACAGGTACGAAGGGCATTGAGTGTCGGCCCATGGGCGGCTGCCGAAGATCCGCGGGTTGCTTCAGAATTCTGGCGCGGGGCGGCGGCCCGGTGGTGGCGAAGGTGCCTCCCCGTGACAGGGCCGTGTAACGCCTTGCATCACGATTCCCGTGTACCCTCAGTGGGGCGTCCTTGAGGGAATCTTGCGCGCGCGGCAGGCAGTCAGGGCCGGCCCCCCCGCACCGGGAATGGCTGTCTCTTTTGGAGCAGTAGCAAGAAAAACGCAAGACGCAATGTCATTGTTGACAGGTGTGACTTCCCCAAAGGTCGGATTTAATTCCCCTGAGTTCGGAGTTCGCAAGGGGGATCGGTGGACCTTATAGCGGGAATTCAAACGGAACTGCCCCGCGGCCTGTACCCGGCGTTAAGTGCCTACCGTCATGAGGTTTTCGTTGGCAGGTTGGGCTGGGAACTCGACGTGCGCGACGGCTACGAGCAGGATCAGTTTGATCGCGCGGACACGATCTATGTGGTGGCAAGAAACCAGGACGGCCGGATTACGGGGTGCGCGCGGCTTCTGCCGACCATGCGGCCGTATCTCCTGGGCGAAGTGTTTCCTGAACTTCTGAACGGATTGCGGCCACCTTCGTCGCCGGATGTGTGGGAATTGTCCCGGTTCGCAGCGGTGGATCTGGCGAACGCATCGTGTTCCAGGCGCAGTCAAATGTCTTCTCCGGAGGCGGTGAGGTTGCTCCAGGGGGCCATTCAGACGGCCGCGCAGTTGGGCGCGAAACGCTTGATCACCGTTTCACCGATCGGCATTGAGCGTCTCCTGCGATCCGCCGGGTTTCACGCGCATCGTGCGGGCCCGCCCAAGGTTGTCGGCCGGCACCCACTGTTTGCGTGCTGGATTGAAGTGGGCACACAAGTGCCCGAGTAACAAGGGAATGAGACCGGGTTGCTGTCTGATAAGTGCTCAGAGACGAAACAGGGTCGGTCCGGATCGGTCCCGGATGTGATAACAGAAGACGGCAAGAGTCTATAACGAGAAATGAGTCCGCGCGTACGGGCGATCCGGTGCGGATTATGAAGAGTTGGTAAGTGGACGGTTTAAGGGACGAGCTTGTCCACATGGAAGTGGATCACCCGCTTACAGAGAGGGTTTACGATCGATCGGGTTTGCCAGAAACTCCACGGCAAACCGGAAGCACACAGCCCCCACAGTCACATATCGTAGTCTGTTTAATTCCTTAAAGACCACTTTCCGCCGGGCGTAATGTCAACATGCTGCTGGGTTGTCGTGTGTCACGTCTGCCACAATGTTGCCGACATGTGGCCGTTGCGCCGCCCTGCGCGGCCGTGATGGGCCGGAATCCCCGCATCCGCAGCACATGACGTAAGGAAATCCGCCGGTCGTGGACAAAAGAGCGGGCATGCGGCGTACGAAGACAGGCCACGTGCGGCACGATTCGTCCAGTGGGCGCAGGCAACAGGGATCTTGCCGGTGAGGGGGGTCGTTTTTGAGCAGGACCCGTCTAGCGCCGGCCAATGTTTGCGTGGTGGCCTCGGACGGCAGGCGGACGCAGAAGCGGCCAGATTGTCCCCGGTAGCCCCGTCGGTGTGGGCTTTTCTGGTGATCGAGGGCGCTGCGCGTGAAAGGACTGCGGGTGCCGAGGGACCGGCAGGGCGAAGGGTGGCAGGACCGCGCAGTCTGCCTGGCGTCTTGTGAAACGGCCCTGCATACAGGCGCAGGGCGGTAAACGGCGGGTTCATCCGGCGTATGCGCCGCAAGTTCTGGTCCGGGCCCGGGCCCGGGCCCTTCCAGAAAGAAGCCATTGCAAACCGGTGGATAACTTGTGGGCCTGCCCCTTTTGCTTTCAGCCGATTGTTGCCCGCAATGCACATCTGCGCGATGGGCCACAAGCGACAAACGGTATCCGGGAAGCGACGGTTTCAGTGCGTTTTGCAAAGGCGGGCGTGACAAGAGCATGCCTTGTAGAAAAGGGCAAGTACGCAGAATTCCTGTGTGCGGCACTGCGGTTTATGAAGGTCATTTCGTGTTCCCGGGCCATCCGGCGAAAGTCGGAGCGGCGGCTTATTCTGGCCCTGCAGTTGTCCACAAAACCTGTGGATAACTCTGTGGATGACAGTCTTGTATTGAGGGGCGGGCCTGTCGCTCCGGGACCTTTGTTGGATTGCCCGTTTTTCGGGCAGCAGTGCGTGCGGATTGCGCCGGATGGAGAGTGGCGTCCGGGAAGACCACGTGATCGCCTGGTGGCGTGCCTCTCATGGCGGGGTTTTTTACGCGCGCATCGTGTTCTGGCAGATGGCGAGGCGGCTGTCTTCGTGTGTATCCCCAAAAACGGGGTGTGTCGCGTCGCGCAGCGCAGAGCGTGACGACACCGGGGGCTCTCAGCGGATTGTGCGCGCTCACGGGTCGGCGTGCGTGCCTGTGTAAGGGGAGGGCGTCCCGGGCATCCAGGGACGTGTCCTGTGCACGGCTTGTGCGTGCTTTTCGCCGGCCGACGGACGGTATCGCCTGTTGGCTGCGCGCACGTGACCCTGGGGCTGTGTCCCGGACAAGGCGCGACCGGAGAGCGCGCAGTCTGGCGGGGGGACAAGGGGGCGCGGGCGCCCCTCTGTGTGGCCGTGCATGGGCGACCAGAGCCGGAGTCCGCGTGCGGTGACCTCGGGCGGGCGGTGTCTCCGTGCGGGCATCCCAATCCTTGAGGGCCGAAAACGGCGGTCCTGGTGCGGTGCGCATACCGGTTCGGGGCGCGTGGCCTTGCCGGCAGACGGCACCCGGCCTGGGCGCGTTGCGCGATCGGCGACGGGCCTTCGTGCGCCAGGCGATGCCGGAGGTGCTGCGCCCCTGTATCTTGCCGGCTCAGCAGGTTGCGGGCCGCTGAGGCCCCGGGCCCAGCACGTTCTCGTGCCGATCAGATTTCTTCCCAAACCGCTGCGGGACCCCTACGATAGGCACGAATGGCGTCTGAGCGGGGTCTTAAAAAGGGTGTTGGCGTCGGGCCGTGGCCGCCCGGGACCTTTGGCGGTGCGGTGGTGTCCGCCCGCAGCCCAGCCGCAACCGGTTTTTGATCTGGACAATGAGCCACCCCATTCAGGCGGCAGGCAGGCCCGGCGGGACTAGGGCCTACCTTTTTGACTCTGCCGCAGGCGCAGCCTGGGAAGGGTGGTTTAGCTCATAAGGAGAGGTTTCCATGAAGTCGGAAGATTCCGCAGGCAATCTGGAGGGGCGCTGCATTGCGCTTCCCGAAACGCGCCAGCTCGATGTCCTCGCCGGTCTTCTGGAGCGGCGCGGGGCCCAGGTCCTGCGTTGCCCGCTTGTGGCCATACTCGACGCGCCCGATCAAGCGCAGGTGACAGCGTGGATCGAGCGCTTCATCGCAGACACGACGGTGCGCGATCTGGTTATCCTGACCGGCGAAGGCATGCGCCGTTTGATCGCCGCGAGCGAGCGGGCGGGCCTGCGCGAGGCCTTCGCGCAGCGCCTGGCGCAGGTGCGCAAGATCACGCGGGGACCAAAACCTGGAGGGGCCTTGCACGAATTCGGGCTTGCAAGCGACGTGGTAGCACAGGTGCCCACGACAGCAGGGGTCATTGCGACGCTAGAAGGCCTGCAGTTCGATGCCACGCGCATTGGTCTGCAGCTCTATGGGTCCGAACCGAACATGCCGTTGCAGGATTACCTGCGCGGACGCGGCCTCGAGCCCGTCACGGTGGCGCCGTATGTGTATGCAGACAGCAGTGACGAGCAGCGGGTTCTCGATCTGGTCGAGCGTTTGGGGCGCGGCGAGCTGGATGCGATTGCCTTCACAAGCCAGACGCAGATCCAGCGACTCTTCGGAGTGGCGCGTGCGCAGGCGCGCGAAGCCACGCTGCGTGAAGGGCTTGCGATGTGCATGGTGGCCGCCGTGGGGCCGGTTGTGGCCGAGTGTCTGGTCGCAATGGGTGTGCGCGTCGATGTCATGCCGGACGACCGTTTTTTCATGCGGCCACTGGCCGATGCGATCATGGCGCGTCTGGCACCATCTGGCTTTTGAAAAACCCGCACCGGTCGCCCGCGTCCGAGAGCGCAAGACGCCGGTGTACCCTGCGGGGGGTCATCGGTTTTCGGCAGGACATCGCCTCTCGGGGAGAGGTGATCCGGTCGGCGTTGCGGGGCGTTCATGGGTCACGCGGAAGGCGCGAGGGGGTAATCGACAGACAAAAAGGCTCTCTGGCTGCCGGCGCGCGTGCGGGTGCGCATCGCCTGCACTGCACCGGCGTGACGATTCCATTTTTGTGTAAGGTTCTGCCGCGGCAGGGTGTGGTCTGGTCATACGGGAAGGCCGTCCAGGTTACGAACAGGGCAAACGGCGGTGCGCCAGAACGTCACACATCGAGGCCAAAACCGGGCCGATGCGGGCTCGCCTTACGACCGAGCAGGTCAGGGCGGACAACAGGTACCCGTGGGAAAGCCCAGGCTGTTCGCTCCCCCCGCGCCTCAAAGGGCAAAAGATTGCCGTTTCCTGAGTTTGTGGACCTGGGAGACAAATTGTATGCTCGTTCCTTCAAGATGGCCTCTACGTCCGGGCGTTTTTGCAGAGGAGCATGGATGAGGCAGACGGAAATCTTTTCCATTATGGATTGCCGGAATAAGTGATGTGCCCCGGTTTATAAGGAAATACCTTGAAACCTTTCCACTCGGAGCCCGTGCAAAGGGACTTTTGCGTCCCAATGGCTGATGCCAAAACCGGCGTTTCATGCTTCTTTGCGAAGATTGCGGCATTCCCGACGCGATATGTCTGTCCAGAGAGCAAAAACCAGAGGGCTTCCGGGGCGGCCTTGTTTCACCGGCGCGCGGCGTCTTTCTTCTGCCCGTAGCGAGCTGTCGCGTGGTTCGTCGGGACAGTGCCCCTCGGGGACGCCCGATCGCATGCGGCGCGGTCCACAAAGGCCGGCACCGGTCGCAAGCGGGTGGGGCCTTAGCCGGCCGCTATACGGCGAGCCAGTCGCACGATATCGCGTTTCACGTGTTCCGAACGCGGCTGTAGTCCGATTCGAGAGTCTGTCGCGCGCCGGCGATGTCCCCCGCATCGCATTTCTGGACGATGGCCGCTGCTATCTTGTGGAACAGGGCGTGTTTTTCTTTGACGCGCAGGTATTCCTCGCAGGCCGCAAATCGCGCGCCTTCCCCGTAAATCCATTGACCGAGGGTGCAGCGGGTGTCCAGGCCAGTCTGTTCAACGTAGAGAACCTCCGTGCGCTCTCCACCCATATACCGTTCGAGGCGCTGCTTCCAGGCCACGTGTGCGACTTATGACTTCAGTGAAATCCATGGCGATCCCATCCATGCCGGTCGATAAAAGAAGGTGTCGGGAGTTGCGGTTTTCCAGTCTAGTAAAAAAATCGCGGCTTGCAAGGCCGTGCCGGGCCATGTTTCCGGTCCGTTGCGGCCATGACATTCCGCTGCGGTACGGCCCCGGGCATGCAGACTGTCAGGGCGCATCGTGGACCATCCCGACGGGATGCCGCCGCTTTGACGTGGTTTCTCATATTCTGACGTGGCAGATTTCAAGTCTGCGCATCTGCGCGAGGAAGAGCGAAGTCTGAAGCGTCTCTGCGGCAGGGGTCGTCCCGGTCTCCAGCGGAGATCGTGGGGGCGCGTGCGCCAGGATAGCTGAAGAGCGTCCACGCGCTGCCGCCCTGGCGGACACTCATTCTGCCGGGGTGGGTGAGTGGCGCCGGATGGGACCTGCCGGCCGTGTGTTGCAAGCATGTCTTGCAGCGGACCCGGGGCGCACGGCTCAAGCGCCGCAAGCTTGCCTGCGCGAGAGTGGCTGTGGATCGCCCCCGGCCGTGCGCGGTCTTTTGCGGTGTCTCTGTGAAACCAGAGACCCACACGGCGGCGACCTCATGGTAAATGGCGTTGGGCGCGGATAAGGGTGAGCCCGCGCGGCCCCCTCGGGGAAGGACGGCGCGGTCGTCGTGATACGAAGAGGGCGGCGCCTCGCGGCACGGCAGTCGTTTGGCCTAAAGACCCGGGTCGGGCAAGGAGCGGCAGGGATCGGGCTTGCGGGTCTTGCTGGACTAGGCGGCGGCGCTCATTCTGAAAGGGCTTGTGCGTACAGCCGCATCAGTGCCTGCCGGGCGGCAGCTCATGACGGCCCAGGCCCTGCGGGATCCTGGCGGCGGTGCGCAAAGCCAAAAGGCCTGCGCGTAGTGCATCGCGGGCGCAAAGGAGCGAGATCCAATGGCTCAAACCGGTTTCCTGCGTCGCGAGCATCTGCAGAATGTCCTGGATGAGCTTTTGTCCACGGGGTACCGGTGCGTAGGCCCCAAGGCGCGCGACGGCGCCATTGTCTACGACACGCTGTGTCGCGCCGAAGATCTGCCCTGGGGATGGCATGATGACCAAAGGCCCGGCCGCTACCGTCTGGAGCGTACGGACGACTCGCGGGCATTTGCCTGGGCCAATGGTCCTCAGGCCCTGAAGCCTTTGCTTTTTGCGCCCGCCGAGACACTGCAGACGGCCCGGCGTACAGAGGAGGGCGCGCTGCGCTTTGCGTGCGCCACACCCCATGCGACGCCGACTGCGGTCCTTGGTGTGCGTGCCTGTGATCTGGCGGCGTTGCGGCTGCAGGATCAGCACTTTCTCGAAGGGCTTGTTCCGGATCCGCACTATGCCGCCCGCCGTGCCGATCTCTTTCTGATCGCCGTACACTGCCTGCGTTCGGCGGCCACCTGCTTTTGCGTGTCGACGGGCGATGGTCCGCGCGCCGAACACGGTTTCGATCTGGCCTTAGGTGAGATCGAAGGGGGCTTTCTCGTCAGCACAGGCAGCGCGGCGGGCGAAGGGTTTGCGTCGCGTCTGCCCCTGCAGTCAGCGGGCGCCAGGGAGCAGGACGCTCTCGAGGCGGGCCTGTCGGCCGCTGCATCGGCGCAGAAGCGCCGCCTGCCTTCGCGTGACCTGCGCGATCCCCTTTTTGCCAATCTGCACCATCCCCGATGGGAGGAGGTCGGCGCGCGCTGTCTGTCCTGTGGCAACTGCACGGCCGTCTGCCCGAGCTGTTTTTGCTACGCCCAAAGCGAAGAGCCAGCCCTTGACGGGCTAAGCTGCGTGCACACGCGCCAATGGGATTCGTGTTTCACGCAGGGGCACAGCGCCATCCACGGGATCGTCATCCGTGCCGACACGCGTCAGCGCTATCGCCAGTGGCTGACGCACAAACTGGGGAGCTGGCATGACCAGTACGGCCGGTCGGGCTGTGTCGGGTGCGGGCGCTGCATCACATGGTGCCCGGCGGGCATCGATATCACGCAAGAGGCTTTCGGTATCTGCGGAGAAGGGGATGCGTGAGCCACACCTTTTGCATGAGGCGGTGATCCATGAGCGCATTCAGGAATCGCCGACGATTTTTACGCTGCGGCTTGCTTTCACGGACCCGGAACAGAAGGCGCGTTACCATTTTCATCCCGGGCAGTTCAATATGGTGGCGCTCTACGGCGTTGGGCAGTCGCCGATTTCCATCGTCTCCGATCCACAGGACGAGCATCTTCTTGACCACACGATCCGCGGTGTCGGTCGCGTTTCCCTTGGGCTGTCGCGTCTGGCGCCTGGGGAGCGCGTCGGGTTGCGCGGCCCGTATGGCCGGGGATGGCCCCTGGCGGCCGCCGAAGGACGGCCTGTCGTGCTTGTCACCGGGGGATTGGGCTGCGCCCCGGCGGTGTCTGTCATCCGCTACGTGATGCGGCGGCGCGAGCGCTTCGGTCGCCTGACCATTCTGCAGGGCGTCAAGCACGCCGACGATCTCATCTGGCGGCAGCAGTACGCACGCTGGAGCGAACTGCCGGATGTCCATGTGGGGCTCGCGGCCGATGTGGGTGCGCCCGGATGGCCCGGACAGGTAGGACCGGTCACGGTGCTCTTCGATCGCGCGCCCATTACACGGGGATCCGTGGTCATGATTTGCGGACCCGAAATGATGATGCGCGCGGCGGTGGCCGAGCTGCTGCGCCGGGGCATCGACGAAAACGACATATGGCTTAGCATGGAGCGCAACATGCACTGTGCCATAGGGCTATGCGGGCATTGTCAGATCGGGCCGTATTGTGTGTGTCGCGATGGTCCGGTGTTTTGCTATCCGCAGGTGAAGGCTTTGCTGGGCGAAAGGGGATTTTGACGGCCATGGATACCAAGCCGCGACTTGCCGTGCACAAGTTCAGTTCCTGCGATGGGTGTCAGCTTGCCTTTCTGAATGGCGGGGCGGAGTTCGTGCAATTGACGCAGCTCGTTGACATCGTGCATTTTGCGCAAGCCGGTCCCGTGGCGCCCGACGCACCGGTCGACATCGCCTTTGTCGAAGGCAGCATCAGCACACCGGAGGATGCGGAGCGTATCGAACGTGTGCGCGCACAGAGCCGCCATCTCGTGGCGATCGGCGCCTGCGCCACCGCCGGCGGTCTGCAGGCCCTGCGCAACCGCGCCCGGGCAAGCGAGTGGATCGCTGCGATCTACGAGGCGCCAGAGCACATCAGCGCCCTGCCGAATTCGACTGCGGTGTCGGCCCATGTGCCGGTAGACGGGGAATTGTGGGGTTGCCCGGTCACTTCTGAGCAGGTTCTGGGCGCGGTGCGCAGCTGGCTTTTCGGGGCCGCACCCCTGGTCTGCGGGGACAAGGTCTGTCTTGAGTGCAAGCGGTCGCAGACTGTGTGTGTTCTGGTCGCCGGTGGCGCCCCCTGCATGGGGCCCGTCACACGCACTGGCTGCGGCGCGGTTTGTCCGCGTATTCAGAGGGATTGTTACGCCTGTTACGGGCCGGCGGAGAATGCGAACACACAAGCCCTTGGCGAGCGGCTGGCGGAGCTTGGACTGTCACAGGAGGCCATTAAGCGGCGTTTTCTGTCGATCAACAGCGCAGCCCCCGTTTTTCAGGAGGCCGGCGCCCTGCGGGCTGGAAAAGACCATGACCGGGCGTGAGATCCGTCTGTGCGTCCCGGTGCTGGCGCGGGTCGAGGGGGAGGGGGCGCTGGATCTCACCGTGCGCGACCACCGCATCGAAACCTTGCGGTTGCGCATCTTCGAACCGCCGCGATTTTTTGAGAAGTTTCTCGAGGGCCGCGAATATGGCGAAGTGCCCGACATGGTGGCGCGCGTCTGCGGGATTTGTCCGGTTGCCTATCAGATGAGCGCCGTGCAGGCGCTCGAGAGTCTGTTCGGTGTGGATCCCGGTCCGTGGGTGCGTGCCATGCGGCGGGTTTTCTATTGTGGCGAATGGATGCAAAGCCATGCCCTGCACATCCACTGGCTCGCAGCCCCGGATTTCCTGGGCTATGACAGTGCGGTGAGCATGGCGGCGGCCCACGCCGGGGTGATGCGTCGGGGCCTTGCGCTGCAAAGTCTGGGCAACGCCCTCGTTAAACTGCTGGGGGGGCGCTCCGTGCACCCCGTGGGCGCGCGCGTGGGCGGCTTTTACGCCGCACCGCAGGCGGCGGACGTCGCCGCGTTGCGGGAGCGCCTGGTGGCCGCGCTGCCAGATGCCGAGGCGCTGGTCGCGTGGACGGCGGCTCTGCCGCTGCCAGCGAGCGATCAGGATTTTGTCAGCGTGGCCTTGCGCCATCCCCATGACTACCCGATGAATGAAGGGCGGATCGTCGCAAGCGATGGTCTGGATATTCCGGTCCCGGAATACGAAACACATTTCACGCAGCGCCAGGAAGCGTATTCCACGGCGCTCTTTTCCGCCCTTCATGGGCGCGCCTATCTGGTGGGTCCTCTGGCGCGGCTGAACCTGAATGCCGATTTGCTCCATCCCTCGGCGCAGGCGGCACTGGCGCGCACCGGGATCGGCTTCCCAAGCCGCAATACCTGGCACAGCATCGTCGCGCGCGCAGTCGAGATTCACGAGGCCCTTCTGGAGGCGATCGAGCTCCTGGCGGATTACGAGCCATCACCCCATCCGGCGGTCGAGACGCCCTTTAAGGCGGGGACCGGTTTTGGGGCCACGGAGGCGCCGCGCGGGCTCCTCTGGCACCGCTATGAACTCGATGACGCGGGTCTCGTGCGGCGCGCGCGGCTGATTCCCCCGACGAGCCAGAATCAGGCGCGTATCGAGGAGGATCTGCGCAGCACGCTGGAAGCCCTGGGCGTCGACCGGGAGGAAGACGTGCTGCGCAAGCGGGCCGAAATGCTGATCCGCAGCTACGACCCGTGCATTTCGTGCGCGACGCATTTTTTGCGTGTCCGCGTGGGACGCGCATGAGTGCGACGGGGGAAGGGATACAGCGGCGGACACGGATCATCGGCATCGGCTCACCGGTCGCGGGCGACGATCTGGGTTGGCATCTTGCCCGGGCGCTGCAGGCGGCCGGTCCGGGTCTTCGTCTGGCGGAAAAGGGTGTGGATGTCGTCTTGTGCGAAGATCCCTGCCAGCTTCTTCTGGGAGTCCTGGACGGATTGGGACTTGCTGTTCTGATCGATGCGATGTGCATGGGCCTGCCTCCCGGGACTTTGCGCCGACTCGACAGGCGGGATTTGCGGGAGTCGCAGGCGTGGACGAGTCATGGTTTCGGTGTGGCGCGTGTGCTGGCGCTGGGCCATGCGCTTGGCCTTTTGCCACCGCGGGTGATCGTGTATGGCATTGAGACGGGTCGACCCTGCGAGATGCCGGCTTTTGGGGATTGGGTGGCGCACTGTGAAAGAGTGGTGTGCGAAGACATCCGGCAGGTGCTGGCAGAGCCGGTCGCAGATGCGGCCTTTATGTCCGGCTGCGTGGCGCGCAAGGGCGGGGGAGACGCTGTCTTGCCGTGAGGGGCGCGCAAAACGCTTTGGCCGCGTGTGCCGGTGTAGGCGATGACCGTGCGCAGCTCGTGGCAGACGGGCGTTTTGTGGTGAAAGGAAGGTGTGCCGTGGCCCCGGCGCGGCACAAGAAGGAAGGGGCATGCCCCCTCCTCCCCGGGTCGCTCTTTCGGGAGATCTTAGCGGCGCGTGTACGCCTTGAAGCCATAATGCGCAAAGATCCGCAGTGCCGTGGGCGATTTCAGAAAATCGATCCACGCATGCGCCCATTTGGGATGGGCAGCATCCCGGGTCACGGCGGCGGCATACACCGCCGTGGTGTTGTCCTTCGCCGGAATCGGCACATAGGAGATCGGGTGTCCGGCCTGTTCCTGGAAGATCGCCTCGGATTTCCAGGTCACGCCAGCGTCGGCCAATCCCTGCATTAGATAAAGAGGCGTCTGGCGGTGGTGGACATGCGTCAGAATGGTCTGACCGTCGCGTACCTTGGTGTCGTATAC
>JAJYEK010000290.1 GCA_021785795.1 Pseudomonadota bacterium | reverse complement strand
GAGAACTCCTCGGAGATTGTAAAAATAGTGAGGTTGGCTGCTAGAAACGCTACTTCTGCCGATAACTGCCGACAGGATCTGCCGTCCGTCTGTGTCCGACCAACTCCGAAGTTGCAGGTTCGCTACCCATCCCCGGGGTGAGTTCGAAATTACGGGCTGGCGCGTAATCGCTGGAACAATCTGATTTGGGGAAAGGCCGGCCGCTGGAGTGGCTCCTGGAAATCCATCGATGTATCCGCGCGTTTCATCTGGTTAATTGCCAGCTCCGCAATGGCCGAACTCGCCGATATCGGGTTACAATGGTGACGCATGAGGCTCGGCTGTTTCCTCGCCTCCAACGTCACCGCGAATTCTCTGATGCTCAATCTCGCTTGGTTATTGTTTGGGAAATGAATGTCGTCCTGATCAATCCTTACGAACTCGGTCGCCAGCCGTTCGGATTGGCGCATCCCGCAGCTTGGCTCGCGCGCGAGGGCTGTACGGTGCACTGTCTCGACCTGTCTTTGCAGAAACTGGATGCTACCGTGATTTCCGATGCGGATTTGGTTGCGATTTATGTCGGTATGCACACGGCCACGCGCATCGCGGCGGAAGCGATCCCACGCATTCGTGCAATGACGTCCCGTGCGCGGCTGTGTGTTTACGGTCTGTATGCACCAATGAACGCAGATTTCCTGCGCGCATTGGGAGTCGACGCGATTTTCGGGGGGGAGTTCGAGCCGGGGCTCAAATCCCTGGTGCTACGTATTAGAGCCGGAGACGGCCGCATACAGTCGGAGCCGGTAGTGAATCTTTCCAAGATTGAATTTATCCCGCCTGACCGCACCGGTCTGCCTACGCTTGTCAATTATGCCCATCTTCAGGTTCCGGGCGCCGGCAATCGGGTGGTGGGTTTCGTCGAGGCGAGCCGGGGCTGCAAGCATCTGTGCCGTCATTGTCCAGTAGTCCCCGTGTACGAGGGACGTTTCCGTATTGTGCCGGTTGACGTGGTGATGGCGGACGTGCGCCAGCAGGTTGCGGCAGGTGCGCAGCACATCTCCTTTGGAGACCCGGATTTCTTCAATGGTCCGACGCATGCTCTCAGAATTGTGCAGGCACTGCACGCCAAGTTTCCTCAGGTCACCTACGATGTCACGATCAAGATCCAGCACCTGATCGAGCACGCCGATTTCATGCCGGTGCTCAGCGAAACGGGTTGCCTTTTCATTACGAGTGCCGTGGAATCCGTCGACGACAGAATTTTGGGTTATCTTGCCAAGAATCACACAAGCCGTGACTTTGGTCGAGCGGTAAGGCTGGTGCGTGCCGCTAATATCGCTTTTGCGCCGACCTTCGTTCCATTTACACCCTGGACAACGCCGCAGGGTTATGTCGATCTGCTGCGACGCCTTGTTGATCTGCAACTCGTTGAAAGCGTGCCGCCTATACAGCTGGCGATTCGGCTGCTGATTCCTCAGGGCTCCCGTCTGCTGGAATTGCCCGGGTTCCGGGAGCAGATCGGCCCATTTGATGCGCGGACTCTGGGTTATCCATGGGAGAGCCCGGATGAGCGTGTCGATGCGCTGCAACGCGAGATCCAGGCGCTGGTTGTAGAGGGGGATCGTCTGGGGCTGGGAAGGTCCGAGTTGTTTGCCCGCATATGGCGCGCAGCGCATGATGCTTGCGGTGAAATCGCACCCGGGTTGCCTGCTGGTGGTCTCGGGCAGGAGATCCCGCACATGTCAGAACCCTGGTACTGCTGTGCCGAACCGACTGAACAGCAGCTGCAGACCTTTTAGCAGCCGAAACCCGGCCGGTATCAGGGCCGTCCGCCTGCCCGAGTGCTCACATCTGGTTCCGGCCGATTGCTCCATCCAGTTAGATTGGCATGTCAAGGTTGGCCCCAATATCCGTGGCCGCAATAGTGCAATCGTCCTTGTCGGGGGTTGTCCTTTGCGGTAAATCCCTCGTGGGAGAACCGGCTCGAGGGAAAAAGTTATGAACTGTGTCGGAGCGCTCGCCTTCGGTATCGGCCTTCTCGCAGCTTTCCCGGCGCGTGCTGTGCCCACCGCTGCAGATGCCGGCATGGGTGGGGAGAGACGGATATCGGCGACCCCTTGAAGCCGGAAGGGTCCTGACCCGGAGTGAGGAGATACGCGCCGGTATCGCGGCACGCGTTCTTGTGCGGTTTCCTGACGGCGGTGAACTCAGTCTGGGCGAGCGGGCACGTATCACGCTTGCTCAGATGCGTCCTGTCAGATCTGACAGGACGTACCGGACCATGCTGATTGTCCACCGCGGCTCGTTCCGCATTGCAAACGTGCCGGACAAGGATAGCCTCCACCACTACATAAGCGTACATCTGGGTACGACCCACGTTCATATTCTCAGCGGCGATGTCTGGGGTCGCGTGGGCATGCGTTCTGCTGTTATCTGCCTTGTCCAAGGCCACATCGCTGTTCGCGACCCTGCGGCCGGTCGGCTGGACATGGAAAAGCCGATGACACTTCTCCGTGTCGGCCGAACGCCGCATCCGCTCCGGGTGCGGCCGGTGAATCCGCTAAGCTTCAAAAGCTGGTCGGCACAGACTGAGATCATTCCGGGAGAGGGTCTAACCGTTCCCGAAGGTGCGTGGTTCGTGCAGTTGGCCGCCCAGAAGCGCCAGCGCGACCTGTATC
>JAJYEK010000094.1 GCA_021785795.1 Pseudomonadota bacterium | reverse complement strand
AGCAGGCCATCGAGCACGAACACCGAGCGCGGGATCAGAGCCAGCCGGGTCAGGACGAAGATCACCACCGCGGCGAGGGAGACCCCGGCGGCCGCAGCCTTGAGGATCCGGACGAGATCGGGAAGCGAAGCAAACCGCCACACCCCGCGGTACAGGCCGAAATACCAGAGCATGCTCCCTTGGACGATGAACACCACCGGCAGCATCAGCAGCGCCTGATGCAGGAATTCGGCGGGAATGCCTTCGAGGTTGAAGCGCAACCAGAAGGCGCCCAGCCAGGCAACCAGGATCACGGCGAGATCATGGAGGGTAACCAGCGCCCGGTTCCGGAACGGGATGAATCGTTTCATGTCGGATCACCACCGGCCACACAATACCCGCTGCAGGGACAACACCCCGCCGGGCACGATGCCGCCACGCAAGCCGCCTTTGGCATCCGCCTGCGGTTCCGGTAGGTCATAGAGGTCGACATCTCGCGCGCCCGTCGCCGTCCGGGTCTGCCAGGCACCGCCGGAAAACCGGCACGCGCACTCTTATTCCTATAGTCATCGAATCATCATAGCCATATTGGACCGGCACATCAAAACCGGATTCCGGACCTGTGGTGCCTGACAGCCGGCGGAATTGCGCACTGCGCTCACCGCAGATACGGCGGAGGGGTCCTTGAGCCGCGGCACCGCGGTTCGCGATCCTGACAACGCCGGTTCGCGACGACACCCGCAGCACGAGAAGGTTGATGCGCCGTTCAAGCCATCTGCCTGCGCCGCCTCTCCACCAGGCGCACAAAGATTATCAACCCGGAGTAGGCCACGTCCCACGCCACCAGCACGGCACCTTGGACCACCGGCGCACGGGACCTCATCCATAGGGCGGACGCGACGCAGGCCAGCATCAGGACGTATTCCCATAGGACCGTCCGGCGATGTCCCCAGCCCAGCTGCACCAATCTTTGGTAGTAATGCGTCTTGTGTGCCTGCCAGATTCTCTCGCCGCGTACCAGACGTACCAGCAGGGTTACGGTGGCGTCAGCCACAAACGGCGAGAACACCAGCAGCGCCGTCCAAATCGGGAATACGCCATCGTGCGCGCCCCACAGAGCCAGAGCCGCAGCCAGAAACCCCAGCGTCGACGACCCGACGTCCCCCATGAAAATGCGCGCGGGCGGAAAGTTGTACGCCAGGAAACCGGCCGCAGCGGCGGCTATGACCAAGCTGGCCCCCAAAAACAGGTCGTTCCCCGCGAGCCAGCCGAAGACGGCAAAACCACCGAATCCGATAACGGCCATTCCGCCGGCAAAACCATCCATACCATCCATGAAGTTATAGAGGTTCACCATCCACACCGTGCAGAGCACTGATATTCCGGCGCCCAGCCACAACGGAAGGTTCCAGGTGATGCCGAAGACGGAAAGACGGTTCAGCGCGAGCCCGCCTGGCAACAGCAGGACGGCCGCCAGCACGTGCGCGAACAGGCGGCCTGTCACGGACAGGCTGCGGCGGTCATCCATGAACGACACCCCGGCAACCAGCAGCATGCCGGATCCGATCCAGGCTACGCGAGACAGATCCCTGAACTGCCAACTCAGACTGAGCATGCCTGCGGCGACTGCGGTCAGTATCGCGACCCCGCCGCTGCGCGGAGTCGGGCGTGTATGCAGCGACCGGTCATTGGGATGATCCAGAATGTGAAAACGCGAGCGCGGATCGCAAAACTGCCGCGTGAGCCCGGCGGAAATGGCAAAACAGGCGACGACCAGGAGTCCTAGGAACACGGGCATTGACGGTAACAAGCGATCATTTCCGGCAGCGCTGCCTCAAGGTCGCGGGTCGGACGATATCCGAGCTGATCGGTGATTTTGCGGGAGCTGTACCAGGCTGAACCGAGAAGCTTGCCCAGCGCATCGGAATCCAGCGCGAACCGGCGTCCGCGAATGGCCCCTATCGCGTCGCCGGCCAGGGCGGCGCCGCGCAATAGACTCAATGGCAGGGTCCAGCCGGGAACCGGCCTGCCCAAAGCCTGGCAGATCCACACATACATCTGCCGGGTGGAATAGGTCCGTCCGTCAGTAACAATGTAGACTTGTCCGGACGCGCGCTCGCTGTCTGCCGCCAGCAATGCCGCCTGGACCACGTCATCCACATGCACCATGGACCGCCGGTTGCCCGCGTCTGGCAACGGCGGAAACCGGTTATGGTCCACAGCCGCGATCATTCGAGGCACATTGCCTTTGCAACCCGCCCCATAGACCATGGAAAGCCGCAGAATGCCTGCCTTGACTCCCTGGCGGCTGCCGAATTCCAGAATCCGCGCTTCGGCCGCGAGTCGGGCCTGACCGTAGGCCCCTTCCGGGTGCGGGGCGCACGACTCATCCAGCTCTTGCTCGCCGCCCTCGCCCATCGCCTTGACGCTGCTGAGGTAGATGATGTTTCTGACCTTGCCTGCGGCTTCATCGAGAAGATTTTCGGTCCCGCCGACAGTCGTGCGCCACTGCTCACCAGCATAGTCTTCGTGTCCTCGTGCTTCCGTATGCGCCAACCCGGCGCAGTGAAACACGGTTTCCACTCCGTCACACAGGCCGCGCAAGCTCGAGCGATCACAAAGGTCCCCGGAGAAGAACGAAAGCCCGCCTTGGTGTTCACCAGCCCTGGCGACATCCTGTCGCCGCGTCAGAACTCGCACCGCCGCCCCTGCACGCCTCAGCGCCGCGACCAGGCGATCCCCGATGAAGCCGGTCCCGCCGGTGACGAGCGTAAGAGAGAAAGTCCGGCCGCTCATGGATCAGGCGGACGTGGTTTTACGCGCCTGCACGCGACGCAGCATGTAGCGGAAAAATACCGCCGACAGAAAAAACCGCGTAATGCTCGCAATGTGACGCCGGAAGTACCGAAACCGGCGGTGGCTCTCGCGACGCGCATCGTGGATGACGGATACCGCGGGGTCGAGCGCGATCCGGTAGCCCGCGAGCGCCAGACGCGCGCACAGGTCCACATCCTCGTAATAGAGGAAATACCGTTCATCAAATCCGCCCATCCGGGCATACACCTCGCTGCGAAACAGCATGAACATTCCGGCCACCCAATCGGGATGGATCCTTTCTTGCCCGATGGGATAGTCGGATTCCGGCCGGCGCCGGAAGACCTTGCTGGCAATGATCAGCGGCGTCGGCATACGACGGGCGCTGTCTTCGATCGCGCCCTTCATGCTACGCACGAGCGGCGCGACCATCCCGACTCCCGGATCGGTCAAAGCAGACAGAAGCGGCGCGAACGGATCGGACTTCAGACGTATATCCGGATTCAGGACGCAAAAATACGCGCAGCGTCGTTCCCGGAAGGCAGCATTATGATTCGCACCGAAACCCCGAGGCGTCTCGTTTCTCAGGATTCTGAAAGGAAAGCTGTAATCCTTTGTCTCGAATGGGAGCTGCTCCTCCACATTGACGGTCAGAACCATTTCGATCAGCGGCGCCGAATGTCGGTGGAGATCGTCCAGCAGCAGTTTGACCAGGGATCCCTGACCATGAGTGACTACTGATACCGTTACCAGACGCGGCGTACCCACAGAAGAAGCATCGCACATTTAAGACTGCAATTCGGACAAGCCTGCGTAATTCGAGACTCGATCGCCAATTTCCGAAATATCAGCAACAACCGGAATTCCGTTCCGATAGCTCCGCGAGACTGCGGCCTCGTTCAGACTCCGATCCGACATGAGTCCAAGGCGCATGCCGTCGGTCAAAAGTGCAATGCTGTATGGCCTCATGAACCGTCCGCAGCGATGCGCGTGAACCCCCAGGGTTGTCAAACCGGACTCAAGCGCTTAGCGCCGAAAGACCAGCCTCTTGTCCAATACCCGCCAGATCTCGCCCGGCAACACCGATCTGGCCTTCTGGATAGCGCGCCGCTTCCGCCACATTACGGGCAACCCCGATATTGCATCCCTTTTCGCCCTGATTATCGTCCCAAATCTGCCGCGTATCGCGAATAGAACAATCACCGCAAGGTTCATCGCGATATGCAGCGGCAGGCACAACCAAAATATCCATCCTGGCATATCTTTGACGTAAACCCACACCAGATTACGATGTCCATGGTACACGGCAAAATCGCTTTGCTGACCGCCAGTTGTGGCAGAGCCGATATGATGCACAACGGCCGCGGGTACAAGCAGGCAGCGATATCCCTTAAGCCGCAAACGAAACCCCAGATCGACATCTTCAACGTAGCAAAAAAAGTCCTCGTCAAATCCGCCCACCGAGCACAATGCGTCCCGCCGGTACAATGCGGCGGCAGCGCAGGGCGAAAAAACCTCCCTGGGCGTCAAACTTTCTCCGCCAACCCGCTTGCCATGGCCATCACGCCACACCAGACCACTCACATGGACAACATCACCCTCGCCGTCCAGAATAGCGGCGTCCCGATCCATCAGTTGCCGGCTGGCAAATGCCGCATATTCGGGATATTTTCTGGCAGCCTCCATCAGCCGCGCAAGCCAATCGGCTTCCGGGAATGCGTCTGGATTGAGCAGCGCCACGTACTCGGTGTCGTCCGACGAGAGGATTGCCTGATTGTTTGCGGCGGCGAACCCGCTATTTGCCGCGTTGGAAACAAACTTAACTTCGGGGTAGCGCCTGCTCAGTCCGGCGGGCGCTTGCTGGCCGCTCGCATTGTCGATAACCATGACCTGGAAGTCCTGAAAATCCTGCTGCCGTAGCTTGTCGAGGCAGCGCGTCAATATGTCCCACGAATTCCAGTTGACGATGATAACGGTACATTCGCTCATTACGACTTTCGAACCCGACTCCGGTCAATTCCCCGCGAAACAATTTACAGAACGGATGGGACGGCAATCTGACTGTAACCCTTGCCTGAATCCTCGCCCGCCATCAAGCCGGTTCTTGCTGCACTCCGCCTGCCGCCTTCGATATGATAGAAGCGACACCCCGACAATCTCCGATTGCCGGATTGAATTTGCGCCGGCCAATGCGGGAACATGGCTTCCTGGGGACCGTTGATCAGTGGCCGAAGCGGCCAAAAATTGGCTGCCGGCCGTGCCCGGCGCTCGAACCACCGATCAAGTCGGCCCAACCCCCCGCGGTGTGTTGCCGCGAAACAGCGCCGGCAGCTCCCGCTGTGCGCGTTCATAGTCGTCGGGGATACCAATATCGATAAAATACCCCTTCGTCACATAAGCTCTGGGGCGTATGCTTTCCAGATGGTCTTGCAGCACATCCTTCTCGAAGGAAAAATTCCCTGCGAGTCCGAGCATTTCGAACACCTCTGGCCGCACGATGTAGACGCCCGCATTAATAAGGCCCCTTCCTGACCTCCCTTTTTCCGCGAAACCCGACACGCGGCCACCGTCCTCAATCACTGCCCCATATCGCGCTACGTCCGGCACGTCCTTAAGAACCATGGCAACAGTCGAAGGGTCACGCCGGTACCACTCGAACACCGCTGTATAGTCGAGTTGCAGCAGCGTGTCACCATTGAGCACCACTGCCGGCGCACCTTCCCGCCCCCGCAACGCGTAGGCAATGGCGCCACCAGTGCCAAGCGGCTTGCTTTCCAGTGCGTAATGCACAACTGCTCCGCGATAATCGGAGCCGAAGTGCGCCTGAATGACATCGCCACGGTACCCCACCGAAAGGACTACATCCCTGATTCCGCTTTCGATCAGACCGTCCAGCACGTATTCCAGGAACGGGCGCCCGGCAACCGGCGCCATGGGCTTCGGCAATTCTGGCACCATCTGTCGCAGCCGGGCACCGAATCCACCCGCCAGGACAATGGCTCTCATGCTTGAATTTGATCCTGCTGAACCATGGACGGATTAATCGGCGCACCGGGCATGCCGAATACCATCGCGTCCCCCTGCAGCGTATTCCGTTTCCTTGCTCCTGGCTTTTACGCCCTGCCGAGAACCTGGCCGCCGGTCCATCAAATACCGGTCTTGTTCGGGCTTAATTCCGGAGAGCCGAGAAGGTTCTGCGATTCTTGCCGCAGCGTCCCCGCCGGCAACTACCGCCGGGTCCGACGCCAGACTCAATATCAGCTCATAGAGGGCAACGACATGCCGGGGCACGGCATTGCTTGCTCTCAGATCAGCCATTCCGTATTCCGCATGGCACAGCTCCCGATCCAGAAACCCATGCCGATACTCATGCAATTCCCTGCCCATCGCATCAATTTTCAGACCAAGGGCGCTGCCTATCCTTTCCAACTGACCCAAAGAATCACGCAACAAGCTTTCGTAATTTACCACCACTCTCTCCAGGCCTTTAGTATGGATTAGGCTGGCGAGCGTAAACTCAAACCAGATCAAGTAAGCTCTTTTGAGCGTAAGGCCGGTATATCTTGACAAGGACTGCGCCACACTCATGGGATTGCGGCATGCCAGGACATAGCCAGCCTGGACGCCCATCGAGCCGAACACTTCCTGCCAGAACGGCAACAGACGCGTGATCTGGGGATCCTTCATTCCGAACGTGCTCGCGGACTGCAGTCTACATCGGACAATTTCCTTCGCGCGGGATTTCAGGGATTCGAGATTGGGCTGGCGTAGGGCGAGCGCCGGAACCGGTCTCAGTAAGTTCCAATCATGACGGATTTTTTTGAAAATAGCCCTGTTCAGGGCATAGATATCTTGGTCCTCCCAGAACCCTTTATCATTTACACCCCGTTTTGGAGGCATCAATCTGTTGCCAAGACTTACCCCCAACACTTGCAGACCGCGAGTCACAACGCTCGTGCCACTTCTACCTGGACCGATTACCACGATTATTTTTTTCATCCAATATTAGAGCCGCTAATTTCGTCCCAGAAAACCCCACGGACCCGCGAGAATTGGCACCCCACCTGCCGAACTCGCGTAGAAACGATATGACATTACATCTATCCCATTGATACCTCAATATAGGGTGCGAATGCGTTACGCTTTAAGCGCAGCAGTCCTAAGGCACCATCCTCTTTCCACGCAGCCGTCCGGTCTGCGCCATGCGGCCCTTTTCCAGCCTGATGAACTTGGCACAGAACTTACTTACTTGTTCCGTATTGTGGGATACCAGTATTAAAGTCATTCCAGCCCGCTGAAGGTCGCCTATCTTAGAATGACACTTGTCCTGAAACGTCAAATCACCAACTGCCAGGATTTCGTCTGCCAGCAGAATTTCCGGATCTAGATGCACCGCAACGGAGAACCCCAAGCGCATGTACATGCCGGACGAATAGTTCTTCACCGGTATGTCAATGAAGTGCCCGAGTTCCGAGAATTCCACGATCTTACCCAGGCGCGCCCGTATCTCACGATTCCGGAATCCATATAGGCTGGCGTTCAGGTATATGTTCTCCTCCCCAGTCAGCTCGGGATGGAACCCGACCCCCAGCTCGATAAGTGGCGCCACTCGCCCACGAACCTGAACTCGACCGCTGCTTGGTTTGAGGATGCCCGCAATGATCTGCAGCAGCGTGCTCTTACCGGATCCGTTTAAGCCCATGAGAGCCAGCGATTCGCCACGCCTGACACGAAAAGAAACGTCGTCGAGCGCGCAGAACTGCTCACTCCGTTGCCGCCAGCGGCGCTTGAATATGCCGACAAACCGACCCTTGAGGCTTTCCACATGATTGTGGCGGAGCCTGAAGGACTTTGATACCCGATCGACGATTATTACGTCGTCGTCATTGCCAGCCGTACGTCTCATGTCAAAGCCTTTCTACCAATTCCGGAACACGGCGATTAAAGAGCCACAGCCCTCCTCCCAGCGTCACGGCGGTCCAGATAATGAAGGGTATGGTGACAGTTACAGAAGGCACGTGGTTTTCGTAAAAAATATTCTGGAAGATCACCGTAAATTCCGCGAGAGGACTGATCAGAACAATTTGCCGGAAACGTTCTGGCACCTTGCTTATCTGATATACGATCGGCGTCGCCCAGAAGAGCACCTGAAGCGACACCTCTACGAGATGCTTTATGTCACGAAAATCGACATAGAGCGTGGCCAGGATCATGCCAAGACCCCAGACGAACAGGAAAAAGCAAACGATATAAAACGGGTATAGCAACAATACCAGACTAAAATGCCCACCCAAGATGGAAAAAAACACCAAATAGACAGCGAGCGCGGCCGACCATAGCGTCAGATTGACCATAACACTGGATAGCGGGACCAGCAGTCGAGGAAAGTATATTTTCTTCAACAAACCCGAGTTCTGGACCAATATCTCGCAGCTCTGGCTGACAACCTGACTAAACAAAGTCCAATGAAGAACGCCCGTCACAAGAAACAGAGCATAATGGGGTTGTGCCGAGGGAAAAATGTACGTAAATACCACCAAGTACATCAAAGTGAGCACAATCGGGTTCGCGAGCGACCAAGCAAACCCCAGTGCCGCACCCATATACCGGACCTTGATCTCCTTTGCGACCAGATTACGCAGTAGGTCGCGATACCGCCAAAGCGTAGCAACGCCTCCGGCGGACCCCGCCTCCAGTGCGGGCTCACCGGAAATAGGATTCGCATGAAAGTTCATTTGAGTATCTCGTCTAGCTGTTGCGATTAACACCTGTCAGCAAGCTTTGCACCAGCAACGATGCTTGCCTCAGGCCATGATGGAATTCCGCAAAACCGCAGGAACAGGCAGTGGATGCGGCCCATGGCCGCGTGCGCAAGCCCATTGCCGCCCATGCCGCGCACCGCTTCGTCTCGCAAAACATGGGGTCAGCGCCTCCTTGCAGATCAACGCCGTGCCGGCAATGAAGGTCGCGCTAGGTTGCAATACAAAATCTACATCGCCGGCGTCCCGGCAAAAGGATACGGCCTTTCATACCGCACAGGGACCATGCCACTTAAACCCGCCATGCTTGCGTCCCGTGTTTTGTGAAGTGGCAGTTACTCACCTGTCCATTGAACCGGCTCAGGGCCCGAATCACATCCATACGCCGCTCAACAGGAACGAAAAACAGCATAAACCCGCCGCCGCCCGCGCCGGATACCTTGCCTGCCAACGCACCCGAGCCCATGGCGGTGTCGAATATCTCGTCTATATACCGATTCGAGACCGTTTCCGCGGAACGCTTCTTTGCATCCCAGCCCTGGCGCATCGAGTCCACCATGCCCTGAAAATCACCCTTCAGCAAACACTCCTTCATCACCAGAGCCTCTTGCTTGATTCCGTGCATCGCCTCCAAAGCACCCGCTGCGCCGTCTTTCACGTTTGCGCTCTGATCGGCAATAATCTTTGCGGATTCACGCGATACGCCCATGTAAAACAGAACAAGCGACGCTTCTAGCTCGCAGATGATCCAGTTTTTAATGCGCAAGGAGTTAATAACAGCGCGGTCATCAGCATAGAACTCCATAAAATTGAACCCGCCGAAAGTCGCTGAATACTGGTCCTGCCGCCCACCCTGCAGTCCGCATTCGATGCGCTCGATCTGATAGGCCATGTGCGCGATCGTGTAATCGTCTAACGGCAGGTTCAACAATTCGGCGAACGCTCGGATCATTACGACAACCAATGTGGACGACGAACCCAGTCCCGAACCCGCTGGCGCGTCGCAAAAGGTAGTCAGTTCCAGAGGGACTGATTCCCCGTCGTTATAATGGCTGATCATGTACTCATAGACAGCCTTGTGCAGGCCAAGTCTTCCACCCTGCCCATCTGGATCCGATATCTTCCGGATGTGAACCGTTTGTTGATCCGTCGCAGAAAACCGCACTACGCGCTCATCCAGCGTTTTGATTACTGCATACGCATACCTGTCGATAGTGGCGTTGAGAACATACCCGCCGTAGACGTCCGTATAAGGAGAGACGTCAGTTCCTCCACCCGCCAAACCAAGACGCAACGGAGCGCGTGCGCGAACGATCATCCAGCATCACCTCAGCGTGTCAGGAATCCTTGATTTCCCCGAACTCGATCCCGCCAGAATTGCAAAAGGTCTGCCATGGTCTGCTCGAACGGAATAATGGGCTCCCACCCCGTGACAGCTTTGAACTTCGCTGTGTTGGGGACCTGCAGATCCGCGTCAATGGGACGGAGACGTTCGGGATCCGTTTCGACCCTGATGCCGTCTGCCGTCGACATTGCCAGTAAGGCTTTTAGCATGTCGCCGACGGTGCAAGTGTATGTGCCGCCGATATTGTAGTATTCGCCAGCCTTGGGATTTTTTGTAACGAGCAGATAATATGCGCGCACGGCATCCCGGACGTCGGCGAAGGTGCGCAAGGACTCCAGGTTTCCGGTTTTCACAACTGGAGGGATCAGCCCAGCCTCGATCATTGCGATCTGCTTTGCGAAAGTGGATTCGGCAAAGACGTCACCCCGCCTCGGGCCTGTATGGGTGAACATACGGGTTGTCATCACCATCATCCCGTAGGCTTCCGCATAATAGCGCCCGATCAAATCGGTCCCCACCTTCGAAATGGCATATGGCGAGGCTGGATGGAAAGTGCATTCTTCATCAATGGGCAGTTTTTCACGGGGTACGCGCCCAAACACCTCTGAGGAAGCGCAAACGTGCGTTACTGCGCTGATATCATTCTTGCGCAAGGCTTCAAGGACATTTGCCGTTCCCTGAATGTTTGTCTCAAGCGTATCTAGAGGCGAGTCGAAGCTCGTCTTTGGGTAACTCTGGGCTGCGAGATGAAAAACAAAATCCGGGTTGGACTTTCTCACGGCCTCATGAATCGAAATATAGTCCCGCAGATCTCCGTACACCAAATGCACCCGATCATTGCGATTGATCCGTGGCAATAGATGCGTCAAATTTTCGAGCGGGCTACGCCACCGGCACAGTCCATATATATCCCAATCCGTATTTTCCAGCAGGTAATCCGCCAAGTGGGATCCCACCATGCCGGTAATTCCCGTTATTAGCGCCCTTTTCCTCATCTTTACAGCCCTCGATAATTCGTACCTGTTACTGCTACCATCTAAGCCATCTGGAAACGGTGTGTATTCACACCGATCATGCCCTCACGCATGCAGCGCGCACCCGCGGTTAGAACCCCATAACTCTTTCAGGAATCAGCACCAGTTGCGCCTGTATTCATCGGGCTCAGGCGGCGGCCAGAAGGCCGCGCAACTGTAATCTATGGTCTACGCCCCGGATTCTCTGTCCTCTCCCGATTCGCAGCCATTACCTCCTCGCTGTCTGCCAATTCGCCGAATACCATTCGTAGGTTCTCTGCACTCCTTCCTGCAGTTTCACCTTGGCTTCGAATCCTGCGGCCCTGAGTCTGTCCAAATTGTAATAACGAACCAACTGGCCATCGGGTTTTCTGGAATCCCACTCGACCGGGACGCCTGTCAATTCACTTAAAATCTTTACTATATCTCCAATCGGATGACGCTGGCCGCTTCCCATGTTGACGGCCCCTTCCACGTTACGAAGTACGGCCAATAGTGCCGACGCAGCATCCTCACAGTACGTAAAGTCGCGCACCGCAATTCCGCTCCCCCACACCTTGACAGGCTTCCGATTCCTTGCAGCATCGAAGAATTTTGCCACAAGCGACGGAATCACGTGGCCCTCGTCCGCGTTGAAGTTGTCGTACGGTCCATACAGATTGCCGCTGATCACGAATGCGGATGCCAGCCCGTATTGCTCTTTCGCCGCGTTTAATTGAGCCAGCATAAGGCGCTTGGCGTGCGCATAAGAGTCCTCCGACGGATGCGGTGGACCCGTCCATACATCACCCTCAAAGAGTTCGGCACGGCCTTTCAGCTCCGGGTAGACACACCCGGAGCCCATGGCGACAATCTTCTTTGCGCCTGCCCTTCGCGCGCTTTCCAATACATTGGTATTCATTAGCACGTTGTCGACCAATATGTCCGACTTGTACCGGTTGTTGCCTCCAATACCATGCACCCGCGCCGCCAGATGGAATACATACTCTGGTTGCACATCAGCCATTAGCCTTGCAACTGAGTTGCCGTCCCGGAGGTCGCAATCACGACTGCCGACACTGACGATATGCCCGAAGCCGTGCTCCGCAAGAGTACCCGCCAGAGCCCGGCCAACCAGGCCCGTACCACCCGTAATCAAGACGCGCGACGAAAATGACAGGTCCGACTTCCCCATGCTGCTCATGTGTTCTCCGTCTTCTTGCGAAGGCTATAACGCTTCTTGAATTCCTCAAAATAGGCATAATTCATACGGATCGAAATGAACAGCGCATAACTGAAGCGCAGGGTATCGACCACAGAAATCCTCAGCAACGCCTTTAGCACATCCCACCAGCTGTCTGGTTCATGGAGGAACCGGACTGCGTCAGGCACTATGAGCGATGCAAGCATGGAGGTCGGCTGCCGGGAGGCCCTGAACAGGCGGTATTTCGTCATGATAAACTCGGCCTGCGAGCGTGCCGAACTTACGCGCATACGGCACGTTACGTCGTGTTTGCGAAACTGATTTAGCGTTTCTCGAGAAAATACGACCTTCCCATGCTTCATTACTTCCCCGACAAACAGCCAGTCCCCCGCTAGCCGCAGGCGCTTCAAGGATGGCTTGAATGCGGTTCTAAATGCGGCTGCGTCAAATACTGCGGAACTCATGTTTGGCACCGTCTGGCCCCGCAACTGAAATTGGACAAGTTCAGCGAATCCGTCCACGACAAAATCTCTTTCCCAGCGGCTCTCCCTCCATATTTCACGGAAGTAATTATCCGTATGTCCTATTTGCGCACCCCGCTCGTCAGTAATTTGCGAACTGCAATAGAAAATTACTGATTGCGGCACCCGCTGAAGAGCGGAAATCGCGGTCTCTAGAAACGTCGGGTGGGCAACATCGTCGCTTTCGCAAACCCAGATGTAATCCCCGTTCGCCAGTTTGGAGCCAGCCTCCCAAGCTGAAAAAGGTGATCCCGAATTGATGCGATTACGCCGGTACGTGAACCGGTAAATAGCCTGCAATTCGCTGATGATCGCGTGCGAATCATCGGTGGATTGATCATCGATGACAATAAGTTCAATGTTGGAGTACGTCTGATTAATTATCGATAAGATACGTTCACGTATGTAATTTCCATGGTTGTATGATGGAACGAGTGCCGTAACCTTTCGCATCCCTTCGCTCATAACGTTTTATGACTTTTCGCGCGATTATTTTGGCCGATTTCCACTCGTCTTCAGACGGCGAGCAGCATGCACGTCAGCATCCTAAAGTCGGAGATATCTGTAATCGCGCCGCCCATATGCCTGACGCTGGAAGACAGCGAAATTCTGTTTTCATTGTCCCGCGGTTCGTAGTTCCGCGGTTGGCTGGTGAGCGCGCATGAGGTTCTGGTTTCTACCCAAACACGTATGCCGTATGCCTGCATTTATATTTTATAAAT
>JAJYEK010000093.1 GCA_021785795.1 Pseudomonadota bacterium | reverse complement strand
GATCATGGAGCACATCGAGGAGGCCGGCGTGCATTCCGGCGACTCGGCCTGCTCGCTGCCGCCGTTCAGCCTGAGCAAGGGAATCCAGAACCGGCTGCGCGCCCAGACCGTGGAGATGGCGAAAGCGCTCAAGGTCATCGGCCTCATGAATGTCCAGTTTGCGGTCAAGGGGGACGACGTATACGTTTTGGAGGTGAACCCGCGCGCATCGCGCACGGTTCCCTACGTCTCCAAAGCCACCGCCAGGCCGCTCGCGAAAATCGCAGCCCGCTGCATGGTGGGGCGGAGCCTTGCATCCCAGGGAGTGGTTTCGGAGATCATACCGGACTATTATTCCGTCAAGGAAGCTGTGTTTCCGTTCATCAAGTTTCCAGGGGTGGACACCGTGCTCGGGCCGGAGATGAAATCCACCGGCGAAGTGATGGGCATCGGGCGCACGTTTGGCGAGGCGTTTTCGAAGTCACAGCTCGCCGCAGGATCGGAGATTCCGCGCCGTGGCCGCCTGTTCATAAGCGTGCGCGACGCCGACCGGAAGGCCGCGGTCGAGGTTGCCCGTTATTTCGGCGGCAACGGATTCGAGATCCTGGCGACGCGTGGTACTGCTGCGGTGCTTGAGGCGGCAGGCGTGAAGGCCCGCGCTGTAAACAAGGTTTCGGAAGGCCGTCCCCATGTGCTCGATATGCTCAAGAATGACGAGATTGATATCATCGTGAACACCGTTGCCGATAAACAGAGCATTGCGGACTCGTCGCTGATCCGGCGGGAGGCCCTGCAGCACAAGGTTACCAACTATACGACGGTCGCCGCCGCCCGCGCTGCCTGCGAGGCGCACCGTCAGGCAACGGAATTCGATGTGAGCCCGCTGCAGGACCTTCATAAGGAGATTGCGGCATGAGCAAGGTGCCGCTCACCGTCAAGGGTGCCGAGAAGCTTAAGGTCGAACTGCAGCGACTCAAGACCAGTGATCGCCCGCGGATCATACAGGCCATTGCTGAGGCGCGCGCTCACGGCGATCTCTCCGAGAATGCCGAATACCACGCAGCCAAGGAGCAACAGTCGTTTATCGAGGGGCGCATTGCGGATATCGAGAGCAAACTGGCGAATGCCCAGGTCATCGATCCACTCAAGGTAAATGCCAACGGTCGCGTGGTATTTGGTGCCACGCTGGATCTGATCGACGAGGGTACGCAGCAGGAAGTCACCTACCAGATCGTCGGTGAGGACGAGGCGGATATTGCCTCCGGAAAGATTTCGATCAGCTCGCCGATTGCGCGCGCCCTGATAGGCAAGGAAGCTGGCGAGGCGGTCGAGGTGCAGGTTCCCGGTGGTGTGCGGCACTACGAGATTGTGGATGTGCGCTATGTCTAGCCTCCGGCCTGGGTGGCTGCTGGTGCGGCCGTGCCTGCCCGCGTTCCGGCGCTGATTATCGCGCTTGAATCCCTTGCGCTGACCCTTTGGGTCGGAAGCATGTGGACGGTCGGCTACCTGGTGGCGCCGGTGCTGTTCCATTCCCTGTCGAGCCCCATGGTAGCGGGAAACATTGCGGGCAGACTGTTCTGGATTACCGGGTACCTTGGCCTCGCCTGCGGCCTGTTCCTGCTTGCGGCACAGATCTACCGCGAAGGGTTCGGGGGGTTCTTCCGTTGGCGCCTGCCGGTCCTCTCAATGATGTTCGTCATCAATCTGGTCGGCCAGTTCGGCCTGTTGCCGGCGATGCAGAAACTGAAGGTTCTAGCTCACGGAATGCTGGTCGCCGGAACCCCGCTCGCCCACCGGTTCGGCGTGCTTCATGGGGTTGCGGGCATACTGTTCCTGGCCAACAGTCTGCTCGGACTGCTGCTCGTGACCCGCGGGCTACGGGCCTGTGCCGGGGACTGACTGGCGTGGCACGGGCGGCGGCGGATGACCGTAACCGGGCCGCATCCCGGTGGCAGCATCGTGGGGTGCATGTCCGGATGCCGATGTTGCGACTGTCCCGGGAGGCCTAGCCATGGCCCGAACCAAAAGCAGCAGGGCCTGGCTGGCCGAGCATTTCACCGATGAATACGTCAGACGCGCACAGCAGGAGGGGTTCCGTTCGCGCGCTGTGTACAAGCTCCAGGAGATCGATCACCGTGACCACCTCCTGCGTCCCGGAATGGTGGTGGTTGATCTCGGTGCCGCTCCGGGCGGCTGGTCGCAATACGCCGCGCGCCGCGTGGGCGTTGCCGGGCGCGTGGTTGCGCTGGATGTCCTGCCCATGGAATCCGTGGCCGCAGTGGACGTTCTGCAGGGGGATTTTACCGAAAAAGCCGTACTCGAGCGGCTCCTCGAGCATCTGCAGGGTCGGCCGGTGGATCTTGTAATATCGGATATGGCGCCCAATATAAGCGGTATTGACACGGCCGACCAGGCGCGGGCGATGTATCTTGCGGAATTGGCGCTGGATTTTGCGGTCCAGGTGCTGCGACCAGGAGGCGATTTCCTCGTGAAAGCGTTCCAGGGAAGCGGGTACCCGGAGTTCCACCAAGCGATGCGGGGCCGGTTCGGGCGGGTGCTGGTCCGCAAGCCGCGGGCGTCCCGGGCGCGCAGCCGCGAGATATACTTGGTAGGAAAGGGCTTTCGGAGCGGAAACTGACGCTGCCGAATGCGGTTGTCGGGACCGTGCAAACGTAGCAGAATGGAAACCAAACCCCGCACTGGCGGTCTCACTATTTCCGGATTCCGGCAAGGCGCTGCGCCGGCTGAATGAGGCAAGATATTGAATAATCTCACGAAGAATCTTCTCCTGTGGCTCGTCATCGCGGTCGTGCTGATGTCGGTGTTCAACAATTTCGGCAACCGCCAGACGTCGGTGCACCAGATGGCCTATTCGCAGTTCTACAGCCAGCTGCTGAGCGGACAGGTCAACAAGGTCACGATCGAAGGCCGCAAGATCCAGGGTGTCACCAAGAGCGGCGACAAATTCAACACCTACAGCCCTGAAACGGACAATCGTGCCCTGATCGGCGACTTGCTCCGCAATAACGTCACCATTGATGCCAAGCCGCCAGAGGAGCAGTCGCTGCTGCTGCAGATCTTCATCAACTGGTTCCCGATGCTGCTGCTGGTTGGTGTGTGGGTGTTTTTCATGCGCCAGATGCAGGGCGGAGGCAGCGGGCGCGGAGCCATGGGTTTCGGCAAGAGCCGCGCGCGAATGCTCACGGAGGAACAGAACAAGATCACGTTCGAGGATGTCGCCGGCGTGGAGGAGGCCAAGGAGGAGGTCGGCGAGTTGGTGGAGTTTCTGCGCGATCCCTCCAAGTTCCAGAAGTTGGGCGGACGCATCCCCAAGGGTGTGTTGATGACCGGCTCTCCGGGTACCGGCAAGACGCTGCTCGCCAAGGCGATCGCAGGCGAGGCCAAGGTGCCGTTTTTCTCGATTTCTGGCTCTGATTTCGTCGAAATGTTTGTCGGCGTCGGCGCATCGCGCGTGCGCGACATGTTCGATCAGGCCAAGAAGCATGCTCCCTGTATCATATTTATCGACGAGATCGATGCCGTCGGGCGGCAGCGTGGCGCCGGGCTGGGTGGCGGCCACGACGAGCGCGAGCAGACGCTTAACCAGCTGTTGGTGGAGATGGACGGGTTCGAGGGCACCGAGGGTGTCATCGTTATCGCGGCCACGAACAGGCCGGATGTGCTCGATCCCGCACTCCTGCGTCCGGGAAGGTTTGACCGGCAGGTGTACGTGCCGCTACCGGATATCCGTGGCCGCGAGCAGATCCTGAAGGTGCACATGCGCAAGGTGCCGATATCCGACAACGTGGTGCCGAGTATCCTGGCGCGCGGCACACCGGGATTCTCCGGCGCAGATCTGGCCAACCTCGTGAACGAGGCTGCGTTGTTCGCGGCCCGCGCCAACAAGCGGCTGGTGGACATGGAGGATTTCGAGAAAGCCAAGGACAAGATCGTGATGGGGGCGGAACGCCGCTCGATTGTGATGCCGGAAAAGGAACGCATGAATACGGCTTATCACGAGTCCGGCCATGCCGTGGTGGCCAAGTCGCTGCCGAATACCGATCCGGTCCACAAGGTGACCATCATTCCGCGTGGTCGGGCGCTGGGCGTGACGATGCAGCTTCCGACCGAAGATCGCTACAGCCACGACCGTGAATCGCTGCTCTCGACGATCGCGGTGCTCATGGGAGGCCGAATCGCCGAAGAGGTATTCATGCATCAGATGACTACGGGGGCAGCGAATGATTTCGAGCGCGCCACTGATATCGCACGCAATATGGTCACGCGCTGGGGCATGAGCGATGCGCTCGGCACGCGCGTCTACGGCGAGAATCAGAGCGAAGTTTTCCTGGGACGCGATGTGACGACCCACAAGAATCTCAGCGACGCCACGGTGCAGCTGGTCGATAACGAGATCCGGCGCATCATCGACGAGCAGTACGCGCGGGCACGCAAGATCATCGAGGAGAACCGCGACAAGATCGAGCTGATGGCGAAGGCCCTGCTTGAATGGGAGACCTTGAGCTCCGACCAGATCGAAGACATCATGGCCGGGAAACAGCCGCGCCCGCCGGCGGACTTCGCCGGGCCGGCATCGTCAGGCTCTGACCAGCCCGGCTCGCCGGCGGCACGCCAGCCGCGCAACACCAAACCGATCGACACCCCGGCCGCGGAGCACTGACCGGCTACATCGCGGGGCGGGCCTTGCTCTTACCATGACCGCACTCGAACCGGTGGCCGGCGTCCCGGATTCCGGGAGGGTTCTGGACTGCGGCGGGAGGCCGCTCGATCTGGGGCGGGCCGCGGTCATGGGCATCCTGAACATTACCCCCGATTCGTTTTCGGACGGCGGCGTCTTTTTTGCGCCGGAGCGGGCGGTAGAGCATGCGCTTGCGATGGTCGGGGAAGGCGCCGACATCATCGACATCGGTGGCGAGTCGACCCGTCCCGGGGCGCAGGCGGTTTCAGCCGCGGAAGAGATCAGGCGCATCGTGCCCATCATTCAGGCTCTGGTCCGCGCGGTCCCGGTGCCGGTTTCCGTCGATACGTCCAAGCCCGAAGTGATGCGCGCCGCGGCCGCTGCCGGCGCCGGAATGATCAACGACGTCATGGCCCTGCGCGCTGCCGGCGCCCTGGAGGCGGCAAGCGAACTCGGGCTGCCGGTCTGTCTCATGCATATGCAGGGCGAACCGCGTACCATGCAGCGGCATCCCCGGTATGGGGACGTGGTCGGGGAAGTCCTTGGGTTCCTGCGTGCGCGCATCGATGCTTGTGTCGGCGCCGGAATCCCGAGGGACCGCCTGATCGCGGATCCGGGGTTCGGCTTCGGCAAGACCCTGACGCACAACCTCGAACTTCTGCGTAAACTCCCGGATTTTAAGGCATTGCAGGTACCCATCCTGGCCGGACTCTCGCGCAAGTCCCTGATCGGCGCGGTGCTGGGGCTGCCAGTCAGCGAGCGGTTGTACGCCAGTGTGGCTCTGGCGGTGTGTGCGGTGCAAAATGGGGCAGCAATGGTCCGGGTCCACGACGTGCGCCCGACCCGCGAAGCGATCCGCATGCTTGAGGCCGTAATAGGTTGCGGTTGCGGGCAATCGACTACAATGGAATGAGGTGGAGAAATCGCATGAGGGGGGCGGATGGGCAAGCGCTATTTCGGCACTGACGGGATCCGCGGGCGCATGGGCGAGGAACCCATCACGCCTGAAACCGTGCTCAAGCTGGGCTGGGCGGCAGGACTTGTTCTGGGAAAGGGTGCCGTTGATCACACCAAGATTCTCATCGGCAAGGACACGCGGGTTTCCGGCTATCTGCTGGAATCGGCGCTCGAGGCCGGGCTGTCGGCCGCCGGCGTCGATATCCGCCTGCTCGGTCCCATGCCGACACCCGGTATCGCCTACCTCACACGCACAGCGCGGGCCCGCGCCGGTATCGTCATTAGCGCATCGCACAATCCCTACCAGGACAATGGAATCAAGTTCTTTTCGTCCGAGGGATGCAAGCTGCCGGATGAGGTGGAGCTCGAAATAGAGAGAATGATGTCCGAGACGCTGCGCACCGTGGAGCCCGGCAATCTCGGCAAGGCCAAGCGCTACGAGGATGCCGGTGGCCGGTACATCGAGTTCTGCAAGAGCACCTTCCCGCACCGACTGAGCCTTGAGGGCCTGAAGATCGTCATCGACTGCGCCAATGGCGCCGCCTACCAAATTGCACCCCACGTATTCAGCGAACTCGGGGCCGACGTGATGGCGATCGGCAACCAGCCTGATGGGCTCAACATCAATCACGAGTGCGGGTCAACCGATACCCGGCTGCTGCGCAGGACCGTGGTGGAGCAGCATGCGGATTTGGGGATCGCGCTGGATGGAGACGGTGACCGGGTCATTATGGTGGACGGCGGCGGAGAGGTTGTCGACGGTGACCAGCTGCTCTACATCATTGCCGAGGCGCGCCAGGCCATGGACCGCCTGCGTGGAGGGGTGGTCGGGACGCTGATGAGCAACCTGGGGCTCGAGCAGGCGTTGCAGGGCAAGGGGATTCCATTCCGGCGTGCCCAGGTCGGGGACCGCTACGTTCTGTCGATTCTCCAGCAGGAGCGGTGGGAGCTTGGCGGGGAGACTTCGGGGCATCTCATCTGTCTCGACAAGAGCACCACTGGAGATGGCATTATCGCGGCACTCGAAGTCGTTGCAGTCCTGCGCCAGTCCGGCCGGAGCCTGGCAGAATTGAAGGGCGGCATGGCGGTGTATCCCCAGACCATGATCAATGTGCGCATGAACCGGCGTTTTGATGTCAACGGCTCGAAGCCTGTCATGAATGCCCTGAGCGAGGTCAAGGCGCAGCTCGGTTCGCAGGGCCGGGTCGTGCTGCGTGCCTCGGGTACCGAGCCGGTGGTGCGGGTGATGCTCGAAGGCAGCGACAAACAGCTCATCGAGCGGCTTGGACAGCATCTTGCCGAAACGGTGCAGCGGGCCGCAGACGAAGCTGCCTGAGCGCTTTCCCGCCGGCAGCGCGGAGCCAGCGGCCTGCTTGCCGCGCGGTTTTGGCCCACCAGACGCGGATCCGGCCCCGGCAAATTGCTTTCTGCGCCGGTGCCCGGTAACATCGCGCCCGCTTCTGTCGTTTTGGTCCCAGCCTAAACAATAAGTGGAGGATGCGATGCGCCGTCCTGTGGTCGCGGGCAACTGGAAGATGAACGGTACCCAGGTGGAGGCAGCGGCGCTGATCAGCGGAATCGAGCAGGGACTGGGTGATGTCACGCACGCTGAGATCCTGGTCTGCCCGCCGTTCGTCCTCATCCCGGTCGTGGCGGAATGGCTGAGCGGCAGCCGCATCGCCTGGGGCGGGCAGAATCTGAGCCCCCATAAGTCAGGCGCCTATACGGGTGAGGTCTCGGGCGCCATGCTGCGTGATTTCGGCTGCAGCCACGTTATCGTCGGACACTCCGAACGGCGGGCGCTGTACGGAGAGAGCGATCAGGTGGTGGCCGAGAAATTCCGGGCGGCTCAGGGCGTGGGCCTTGTCCCGATCCTCTGTGTCGGAGAGACGCTGGCGGAGCGGGAGGCCAACGAGACCGAAGCAGTGGTAGCGCGCCAGCTCGATGCGGTGGTGAAGCTGGCTAGCATCGCGGCGCTGGACCATGCGATCGTCGCTTATGAACCGGTTTGGGCCATTGGTACGGGCAAGACCGCCACACCGGAACAGGCGCAGGGGGTGCACGCCTTCATTCGTGCGCGCTTGGCGCAGATCAGCTCGACAGTGGCCGAGCGGCTCCGGATTCTGTATGGCGGCAGCGTGAAGGCGGCCAATGCGCGGCAGCTCTTCGGGCAGCCGGACATTGACGGCGGCCTGATCGGCGGTGCATCGTTGGATGCCCAGGAGTTCCTGGCGATCTGCCGGGCTGCCGGCTGAACCCAGAGCAGATGCTTGTGGCGGGCGCAGGTCCGCGAAACGCGCGCACCAGCGGGCGCGCATTGGCCGAAAGCAGTGAGTGCGAACATGCTGAAAGAGTTGCTGTTGGTTGTCCATGTGCTCGTGGCACTTGCCATTGTGGGCTTGGTGCTGTTGCAGCAGGGTAAGGGCGCGGATATCGGAGCTGCCTTTGGCAGCGGTGCGTCCCAGACGCTGTTCGGTGCCCGCGGGTCGGCGACATTTCTCAGTCGGCTCACGGCGGTGCTGGCCACCATTTTTTTCATTACCAGCATGTCGCTGACCATCATCGATGCGCGCCAGGGGCGGCCGAAAAGCGTGACCCAGGAGGTTCCGGCCAGCTCGGTGCCGTCGGCACCGGCACCCGCGCCCGCGGCGCCAGCCGTGCCTGGCGTGCCTGGCGTGCCTGGCGTGCCGGCAGCGCCGAAATAAATAATTAATATAGACAAAAGGTGGGTTTCCGACTTCCAGCCGAAGTGGTGAAATTGGTAGACACGCCGTCTTGAGGGGGCGGTGGCGCAAGCCGTGCGGGTTCGAGTCCCGCCTTCGGCACCATTAACGCAGTATCTGTTCAGCCCGAGCCGGGCGGTATCGCCAGCAGGGGATTCCTGCCAAGCCCAAAGTGGCGATAACCATATGAAAGTTATACTAATTATAAGCTGATTGCGGCTTGACTTTGCCTGTATGCGGAGCCTAGACTCGCCGGTTAGGCGCTGGGCGAGCCTGGCCAGAAAGTAGAAACCTCCTGGGGTAGCTGATGCTCGAGAACTATCTCCCTGTTCTGCTCTTTATCGCGGTCGGCATCGCGGTCGGCGTGATGCCGATGGTCATGGGGCGGCTGCTGGGTCCCCATCGGCCCAACAGCGAAAAGCTCTCGCCCTACGAATGCGGCTTCGAGGCGTTCGAGGATACACGCACGAAGTTCGACGTGCGCTACTACCTGGTAGCGATCCTGTTCATCATCTTCGATCTCGAGATCGCGTTTCTCTTTCCGTGGGCCGTCGCGCTGCGGCAGATCGGCATATTCGGTTTTCTTGCCATGCTGCTCTTTCTGGGCATTCTCGTGATCGGTTTCATATACGAGTGGCGCAAGGGAGCGCTGGAATGGGAATAGAAGGTGTCTTGGAGAGAGGCTGGATCACCACCTCGGCCGACAAGCTCATCAACTGGACGCGTACCGGCTCGCTGTGGCCCATGACCTTCGGCCTGGCGTGCTGCGCCGTGGAGATGATGCATGCCGGTGCGTCGCGCTACGACCTGGACCGCTTTGGGGTCATATTCCGCCCGAGTCCCCGGCAGTCGGACGTAATGATCGTTGCTGGAACGCTCGTGAACAAGATGGCACCGGCGCTGCGCAAGGTCTACGACCAGATGGCCGAACCGCGCTGGGTGATCTCCATGGGTTCCTGCGCCAACGGCGGCGGCTATTATCACTATTCCTATTCCGTCGTCCGCGGTTGTGATCGCATTGTGCCCGTGGACATCTACGTGCCCGGCTGTCCGCCGACCGCCGAGGCGCTGCTGTACGGCATCATCCAGCTGCAAAACAAGATCAAGCGTACCAATACCATAGCCCGTTAGCTGCGAACGCCGAGAGCCTATTCCATGAGCGAATCACTTAAGGCGCTCGCTGACCATGCTGCCGAAAAATTCGGCGAAGCGGTGCTGGCGGCGCATCAGTCTGCGGGTGAGCTCACGCTCGAGATAAGGACGGATGCCCTGCATCGGGTATGTTCCGTTCTGCGGACCAATCCGCTCTTCTCATTCGAGCAGCTTGTTGACCTGTGCGGTGTCGACTACCTTAATTACGCTGCGGAATCAACCAGAGGCGCCAGGGTTGGCCCGCGTTTCGCTGTCGTCTACCACCTCCTGTCTGTATCGCGCAACCAGCGTCTGCGGCTGCGTGTGTTCGCGAATGACGACATGCCGGTGGTCGAATCGGTTGTGGACATCTGGAACTCGGCAAACTGGTATGAGCGCGAAGCGTTCGATCTGTTCGGGATCATTTTCGAGGGGCACCCGGATCTGCGCCGCATTCTCACCGATTACGGATTCATCGGACATCCGTTCCGCAAAGATTTCCCGCTGACCGGGCAGGTCGAGATGCGCTACGATTCGGAACGCGGTCGCGTCATTTATCAGCCTGTTACGATTGAACCGCGGATTCTGGTTCCGCGCGTCATCCGTGAGGAGAATTATGGTGGCGGCAAAGCGTAAGCGCCGGATCCCATGTGAGATGCCGGAGCGGAGCATGCGGGCTGCGGTCCCCTGCAGGACTGGAGGCATGAGTCTTGCCTGAGATCAGGAATTACACGATGAACTTCGGGCCTCAGCATCCGGCGGCCCATGGTGTATTGCGTCTCGTGCTGGAGCTCGACGGCGAGGTCATAGAGCGGGCCGATCCGCATATCGGACTGCTGCATCGGGCGACCGAGAAGCTGGCTGAGAGCAAGCCCTACAACCAGAGCATCGGCTACATGGACCGCCTGGATTACGTGTCCATGATGTGCAACGAACACGGCTACGTGCTGGCGATGGAGAAGATGCTGGGCATTGAACCCCCGGTACGCGCCCAGTACATACGCGTAATGTTTGACGAAATCACGCGTATCCTCAATCATCTGCTGTGGCTCGGTTCCCATAGCCTGGACATCGGGGCCATGACCGTTTTTTTGTACTGCTTCCGCGAGCGCGAGGATCTGATGGACATGTACGAGGCCGTGTCCGGTGCGCGCATGCACGCTACGTACTATCGCGTCGGCGGTGTGTACCGCGATCTGCCGGACCAGATGCCGCAGTATCAGCCCTCGAAGTGGCACGACGTCAAGGATATCGAACGGCTCAACGCCAATCGCCAGGGTTCGTTGCTCGATTACATCTGGGATTTTACCGAACGTTTTCCGGGCCACGTGGACGAATACGAGACCCTGCTCACCGACAACCGCATCTGGAAGCAACGCACGGTGGGTATCGGTGTCGTGTCGTCGGAGCGGGCGCTGCAACTCGGGTTTTCGGGACCGATGCTGCGCGGTAGCGGGGTGGAATGGGATCTGCGCAAGAAGCAGCCCTATGAAGTGTATGACCGCCTGGATTTCGACATACCGGTGGGAGTCGGCGGGGACTGCTACGACCGCTATCTGGTACGCATCGAAGAGATGCGCCAGTCCAACCGCATCATCCGCCAGTGCGTGGAATGGCTGCGCCGCAATCCAGGTCCGGTGATCATCGAGAACCACAAGCTGGTGCCACCGAAGCGGGCAGTCATGAAAAACGACATGGAAGCGCTGATTCACCACTTCAAGCTGTTCACTGAAGGCTTCTGCATACCCGAGGGGGAGGCCTATGCGGCGATCGAGCATCCGAAGGGCGAGTTCGGCGTCTATCTGGTTTCAGACGGCGCCAATAAGCCGTTCCGTCTGAAGATCCGCGCTCCCGGTTTCGCGCACCTGTCTGCTCTCGACGAGATGGTGCGAGGACATATGATCGCCGACGTTGTGGCGGTAATCGGAACCCAGGACATCGTATTCGGCGAGATCGACCGTTGACCGACGCAGATAGACCCTCTTTGAGCGAAGAATCGCTTGCGCGCATAGGGCGCGAGATCGCGAAGTATCCGCCAGGACGCAAGGCCTCTGCCGTGATGGCGGCTCTGCGTATTGCGCAGGACGAGCGCGGCTGGCTGAGCGAACCGCTGATGGACTATGTCGCGCAGCTGCTGGAAATGCGCCCGATTGAGGTGTACGAAGTCGCCACCTTCTACACCATGTACAATCTCAAGCCGGTGGGAAGGCACCAGATCAGCGTCTGTACGAACATATCCTGTATGCTGACCGGAGCCGAGCAGGTGGTAAAGCACCTCGAGAACCGGCTTGGCATACGGCTGGGAGAAACTACCCCGGACGGCCGGTTTACACTCAGGGAAGTGGAGTGCCTGGCCGCATGCGGGGGGGCACCGATGTTTATGATCGACAAGACTTACTTTGAAAATCTGACGCCGGAACGGATCGACGAGATCCTCGGCAGCCTGGAGTAGCGCGCCATGGCTAACGAGGTGTGTTTCCGTAACAACCATTTGGACAAGCCATGGACGCTCGCAACCTATCAGGGCAGCGGTGGCTACGAGGCCTGGAAGAAGGTCCTGCGTGCAAAGGTGCCGGCCGACGAAATCATCGCAGAGCTCAAAAAGGCGGTACTGCGCGGCCGCGGAGGTGCCGGCTTTCCGACCGGCCTGAAGTGGAGCTTCATGCCACGCTCGGCGCCGGGCCAGAAATATATCGTGTGCAATTCCGACGAGGGCGAGCCAGGCACGTTCAAGGACCGCGACATTCTGCGCTTCAATCCCCATGCAGTCATCGAGGGTATGGCCATCGCCGGCTACACCATCGGCGCGACCGTCGGCTACAACTACATGCGCGGGGAGTTCTACGAACCTTACGAGCGCTTCGAGGCCGCGCTGGCGGAGGCGCGCGCAGCCGGGCTCATTGGCAGCAACATTCTCGGTTCGGGCGTCGACTTCGAGATCCACAGCCATCTGGGCGCTGGCGCCTACATCTGCGGTGAGGAAACCGCCTTGCTCGAGTCGCTGGAAGGCAAGAAGGGCCAGCCGCGGTTCAAGCCGCCGTTTCCGGCCAGCTATGGCCTGTTTGGTCGGCCGACAACGATCAACAATACTGAGACCCTGGCCTCGGTCCCCTCGATCCTCCGCAACGGCGCGCAATGGTTCCTGAATATGGGCAAGCCCAACAACGGGGGGGCCAAAATCTTCTGCGTATCTGGCCATGTGAACCGGCCCGGGAACTACGAGGTTCCGCTCGGGACTCCGTTTGCGACGCTTCTTGAGCTGGCCGGGGGGGTGCGCGGCGGACGCCGACTGAAGGCTGTGATTCCGGGCGGCTCATCGGTGCCGGTCGTTCGCGGCGAGGTGATGATGGATATCAACATGGACTATGACTCGCTCGCCAAGGCCGGTTCGCTGCTGGGCGCGGGGTCGGTGATTGTCATGGACGATACCACCTGCATGGTGCGGACGCTTGCGCGGATCTCGCACTTCTACTACGAAGAATCCTGCGGCCAGTGTACCCCCTGTCGCGAGGGCACCGGGTGGATGGCCCGCGTGATCCAGCGCATCGAGCAGGGCGCGGGCCGCCCCGGTGACCTGGATCTGCTTCTCAGCATGGCTGGCAACATAGAAGGCCGGACCATCTGCGCGCTGGGCGATGCCGCGGCCATGCCGGTGGCGAGCTTCATCAAGCAATTCCGTGATGAGTTCGAGTACCATGTGAGCCATCGCAGCTGCCTAGTAGCGGCAGCCTGACGGAGTCCGAGTCAACACCGACCAACCAAGCAGGGCGCTTGAGCGGAACTGAAATGCTGCACATCGAAATAGACGGCCGGAAGCTCGAGGTGAAGGAAGGCTCCATGATCATCGAGGCCGCCGACGCCGCCGGGATCTACATTCCGCGCTTTTGCTACCACCGGAAGCTCTCGG
>JAJYEK010000289.1 GCA_021785795.1 Pseudomonadota bacterium | reverse complement strand
GCTCCAGCGGCACTTCGATGCAGCCGACCGTCAGGTCGGCTGCATGCTCGAGGTGATATGCAACCATCGGGCCGTAATCCATCTTGTAGATGTGATCGCCGGCCAGGATCAGCACGTAGCTCGGATTGTGGTTGCGGATGATGTCCAGGTTCTGGTACACCGCGTTGGCGGTGCCGAGATACCAGGAGGTCTCGATTCGTTGCTGCGCCGGCAGCAATTCGACAAACTCGCCGAATTCGCCGCGCAGGAACCCCCAGCCTTTCTGGATGTGCTGGATCAGCGAGTGGGATTTGTACTGGGTAAGCACACCGATGCGGCGGATGCCCGAATTGATGCAGTTGGACAGCGGGAAGTCGATGATGCGGAACTTGCCGCCAAAGGGCACGGCGGGCTTGACCCGCCATTCGGTCAACTGCTGCAGACGGCTGCCGCGCCCACCGGCCAGGATCAGCGCCAGCGTGTCGCGTGTGAGCCGGCTGACAAACCGCGCGCTGCTCTCTTTGATCATCCGTTCAGTTCCCTGTTTCGGAGCCTGACGCCCGTACGCATCACACCGGCAATTCCGGCGTCCCGGCCACGGTGGTTACCCGGTCCGCTTTCCGCGCGGCGGGCACATTTATGCCAAGTCGTATTGAAGCACAAATCGGGGCTTCCTGCGTGCCTATCAAGAGGCGGGTCAATATACCCCCGGGGCGTAGGACACCACGGTCCGGCCCGCGGGGCGCGCACGCACCGCACTGTGCGGCGTGGATTAGCGAGCAACGCCTCGGGTAAACTGCACGCTGCCTCCCCTAAAGTCATCCAGAAACAGCCGATGCTGAAAGTCCTGTTCGTCGCCAGTGAGGCGCACCCGCTGATCAAAACCGGGGGTCTCGGCGACGTCGCCGCCAGCCTGCCCGCCGCGCTGCAGGCGCAGGGTTGCGATGTGCGCCTGCTGCTGCCGGGATATCGCGCAGCCCTGGAGCGCGCCGGCCGTGCGGAATCCGTGACGCAGATTGTCCTGCCGCAGATTGCCGCGGACGTCCGTCTGCTCGAAAGCCGCCTGCCCGGTACCGGGGTCAAGACCTGGCTGGCTGACTACCCCCCGGCTTATGACCGGGCCGGAGGCCCCTACCTCGATCCGCTCGGCCATCCGTGGGCAGACAATGCCGAACGCTTCGCCCTGCTTGCGCGGGTCGCCGCCGCCATCGCGCTCGGCGAGGCCGGCCTCTCCTGGCGCCCGGACGTGGTCCATGCCAACGACTGGCAGACGGGTCTGACGCCGGTGTTCATGATGGATGCTCCGCGACGGCCCGCGACCGTCTTCACGATCCATAACCTCGCCTATCAGGGGCTGTTCGACAGGACGATGCTCGCAAGACTGGGGCTGCCCGCGTCCCTGTGGTCCCCGCATTCGCTCGAGTTCCATGGCCAGGTCTCGTTCATCAAGGGAGGACTGGTCTACGGCGACATGCTGAGCACGGTAAGTCCGACGTACGCGCGCGAAATCCAGACTCCGGAGCTGGGGTTCGGGCTCGACGGCTTGCTGAGGCACCGGGCGGAACGCATGGTCGGCATCCTCAACGGCATCGACGTCCGCGAATGGGATCCGGCATGCGATCCGCGCATCACCCGCAACTACGACATCGGCCGGATTGGCGACAAGCGTGACAACAAACGCGCCGTGCAGATCGAAAACGGCCTTGTGCCGGATCCGAAGGCACCCCTGATCGGCATGGTCAGCCGCCTGGTGCGTCAGAAAGGCGTCGATCTGGCTCTCGATGCAGTACCCTATCTGATGCAGGAGCGGGCACAGATCATATTTCTCGGGAGCGGGGAACGCGATTACGAGGATGCGCTGACGGCGCTCGCCGCCCGCCATCCCGGCCGGATGGCAGTGCGCCTCGGCTATGACGAAACGGCCGCCCATCGCATCGAAAGCGGTGCCGATATGTTCCTCATGCCGTCTCGTTTCGAGCCGTGCGGCCTCAACCAACTGTACAGCTTGCGCTACGGCACGGTGCCGATCGTGCGGCGGGTCGGGGGTCTTGCGGACACGGTTGTGGATGCCAGCAAAGAGAACCTGCACGCGGCCGTGGCCACCGGGATCGTATTCGATGGCGACAGCCGGGAAGCCCTGACTGCGGCCCTGGCACGCGCCCTGACGCTTTACGGCGACCCGCACAGCTGGCGCCGCCTCATGGTCCGCGGCATGCAACAGGACTTCAGCTGGCGCGCAAGCGCGCAATCCTATATCGATCTGTATGAATCGGCCCGGAAACTGCGCTCCTGAGCGGCGCCGGACCTCAGGACCCGGCGGTGGTATCGCGATAGTGCACATCCACCCAGCAGCGTGGCAGCAGCTCCCCGGACAGGAAAACCAGCTCGGGCTTTTTGAACATTGCCGGCTCCTGCATTTCCTCGCCAGCGTGGTAGCGCCCGGCAACCCGGCTCTTGAACGGGTCGAACAGCGCGTCGACATCCAGGATCTCGACGATATCGTGATTGGTCTTGTGTCTCAGAAACATGAAACTCCTCCTGCCGCCAGAACCGCACCACAAACCGGCGATTCGCTGTTTATGACCGTCAATCCGATCCTGATCCTGGTCTCTGGGATGGCATGATGCCGATACCGTGCAGATGCGACATTGACGCCGATCAACCCGGCCTGCGTCCGCCCGCCGGCCAAGAGTTTTTCCGGCCCCGGGCGGCGACAGAACGGCCATCGTCCTATACAATTT
>JAJYEK010000288.1 GCA_021785795.1 Pseudomonadota bacterium | reverse complement strand
TGGGGTGCCACGCTGCGCCGGTCATCACCGCCATCACCGTTCAAGACACGATCGGTGTGAAGCAATTCACCTCGACCGAATCCGGTCTGGTCATTGCGCAGGCGCGCGCTGTCCTCGAGGACATGCCGGTGGCGGCATTCAAGACCGGCATGCTCGGCAGCATTGCGAATCTCACTGCGATTGCCGGGATTGTCGAGGACTACCCGGAAATCCCGCTTATCGTGGATCCGGTCATGGCCTCCGGACAAGGCGATGCGCTTGCCGAAGAGCCCATCGAAGATGCGCTGCGCGCACTGCTCCTTCCGCAAGCCACGCTCATCACGCCCAACAGCCTTGAGGCGCGGCGCCTTGCGCCTGACGCTGATACGCTGGATGCCTGCGCCCAGCAGCTGTTGTCGGACGGGTGCCAGTTCGTACTCATTACCGGAACCCACGAAAATACGCCCCAGGTCATCAACCGCCTTTACGGTAACCGCCGGCTGCTCGATACGTTTGCGTGGGATCGCCTGCCCGACAGCTATCACGGCTCCGGCTGCACGCTGGCTTCGGCTTGCGCTGCGACATTCGCGCATGGTTTCGACCCGGTCGACGCTGTTGCCGAGGCGCAGGATTTCACCTGGAATGCGATCAAACATGGGCTGCGCCTTGGCATGGGCCAGTATATCCCCGACCGCCTGTACTGGGCGCGGTCGGAGGAGGAAGAGGATGGCGCGCACGATGACGATGGTGCCTGAGTTGCCACCCAACCCTGATCCATGTTCCGGGCATCCGCTCTGCGGCCCGTGGCGGGTGCGCGGCCTATATGCCATCGCCGACGGCGCCTACCTCAGCACAACGCGTCTTGTGCCGGCGGTCGAGCAGGCGCTGCAGGGCGGGGCGCGCGTCATCCAGTATCGCGACAAGGATGCGGATGCCGGCACGCGCTGCCGGCGCGCCATCGCACTGGTGCAACTTTGCGAGCGCTACGCTGTTCCGCTTATCGTCAACGACGATCCGCTGCTCGCGCTCGACGCGGGTGCACAGGGGGTGCACCTCGGCCGCGATGACGGGGATGCGGCGGATGCGCGGACCGTTCTGGGCGCGGACGCGATCATCGGTGTTTCCTGTTACAACGAATTCAAGCGCGCTGTGCGCGCGGCCGATGCCGGCGCCGACTACGTCGCCTTCGGCAGTGTCTATCCTTCGCGGACCAAGCCCCAGGCAGTGCGTGCCGGTCACGAGCTTCTGCGGCGGGCAAAAGCGGAGCTGGATCTGGCGGTGGTTGCGATAGGCGGCATTAAGCCGGAGAATAGCGCCGCCTTGATCGAGGCCGGCGCCGATGCGCTTGCAGTCATCGCGGGGGTTTTCGGCGAAGCCGACGTCTGCGCGGCTGCCAGCGCCTATGCGCAGCTGTTTCCTCGCTGACAGCGCAAACCCGACTGCGAGCCGCTATGAACAAACCCGGTACATCGAGCATGCTTTTCCAGGAAGCGCGTCGCCGCATACCCGGCGGAGTGAACTCGCCAGTGCGCGCCTTCAAGGGCGTGGGGGGAGACCCCGTATTCTTCGCGCGTGGCCGTGGCGCCTACCTCTGGGATGAGGACGGCAGGCGCTATATCGACTACGTGGCTTCGTGGGGCCCGATGATTCTGGGCCACGCAGATCCGCAGGTCGTGGGAGCGGTCAGGAAGGCTGCCGACGATGGCCTGGGTTTTGGCGCCCCAACCCGCATCGAGACCGAGATGGCCGACCTGGTGTGTTCACTTGTTCCATCGGTAGAAAAAGTCCGGATGGTGAGTTCGGGAACCGAGGCGACCATGAGCGCCATACGCCTGGCGCGAGGCTTTACCGGCCGGGACAGAATCATCAAGTTCGAGGGATGCTATCACGGCCATTCGGACTCGCTCCTCGTCAAGGCCGGTTCGGGGGCACTGACGCTCGGGGTGCCCACGTCCCCGGGGGTGCCGGAAGTGCTTGCCCGACTCACCCTGACTCTCGAATACAACAACATCGAACAGGTGCGCTCGGTGTTTGCCGAGCAGGGCAACGACATCGCCTGCGTCATTGTCGAACCGGTGGCCGGCAACATGAACTGCGTGCCCCCGGTGGCCGGCTTTCTGCAGGAATTGCGCAGCGCCTGTGATCAGCACGGTGCGGTCCTGATCTTCGATGAGGTCATGACCGGGTTCCGCGTGGCGCTGGGCGGGGCTCAGGGCCTGTACGGTGTTAGACCAGACCTGACCACCCTGGGCAAGGTGATCGGAGGCGGATTGCCCGTCGGCGCCTTCGGTGGTCGTGCGCAGATCATGGACTGGATTGCTCCGGATGGACCGGTCTACCAGGCTGGAACGCTCTCCGGCAATCCGCTGGCAATGGCTGCAGGACTCGCTACTCTGCGGGCATTGGCACAGCCCGGGTTTCACGAGGCATTGGCCCTCAAAACACGCGCGCTGTGCGACGGACTTCAGTCGCGTGCGCGCTCAGCCGGCATTTCCTTTCTGGCGCAGGCGGTAGGGGGGATGTTTGGCCTGTTTTTTACCGCTGAAGAACGGATCACGCGTTTTTCGCAGGTCATGGCCTGCGATGTCGGGCGCTTCCGGCGCTTTTTCCACGGGATGCTCGAAGCCGGCATCTATCTGGCGCCCTCCGCGTTCGAAGCGGGTTTCGTGTCGGCGGCTCACAGCGATGCGGATATCGAGGCGTCGCTCGAGGCCGCCTCCGACGTTTTCCGCAGGCTCGAATAAAAAAAAGGCCGGGGCACTG
>JAJYEK010000287.1 GCA_021785795.1 Pseudomonadota bacterium | reverse complement strand
GCGGCATCCACGACCGCCGTGACGTCCTTGTAGGCTTCCGGGGCCTCCTCCGCCACGCCACGCGCAGACAAGCTGCGGATGATGATTCCTTGCCGTGCAAGGTCGTCGATCACTTGGCGTCCGCGCCACCGGCGGTTTGCCTGGTGGCGGCTCATGGCTCGGCCCGCCCCGTGGCAGGCCGAGCCAAAGGAAAGCGTCATGCCCTGAGCGGTTCCAGTCATGATGTACGAGGCCGTACCCATGCTCCCGCCGATAAGCACTGGCTGTCCGGCCGCACGCAGTGCCTCGGGAATCAGCGGGTTACCGGGCCCGAGGGCGCGGGTCGCCCCCTTGCGGTGGACGAACAGCCGGCGACCTATCCCATCGACTACGTGCTGCTCTTCCTTGCAGGTGTTATGGGAGACATCATACAAGACGCGCAGTCCGGCGCGCGGTAACACCGAGGCGAACGCCTCGCGCGTCAGGTGCGTGATGATCTGCCGGTTGGCAAGCGCGCAGTTGATTCCAGCGCGCATTGCGCCCAGGTATTCCTGTCCCAGCGGCGAGGATATCGGCGCGCAGGCAAGCTCACGGTCAGGCAGATCAATGCCGTATTCGCGGGTCGCCACTGCCATTTTTTTCAGGAATTCGGTGCCGATCTGGTGGCCGAGGCCGCGTGAGCCGCAGTGAATGCTAACCACTATCTCATTCTCGTGCAGGCCGAATACGGTGCTCGCCACGGAATCGTATACCTCGGCTACGCGCTGGACTTCCAGGTAGTGGTTGCCGGAGCCCAGCGTACCCATCTCATCGCGCTGGCGCTTTTTGGCGTGGTCGGAAACGGCGTCCGGGACCGCACCGGGCATGCAGCCCTCCTCCTCAATGTACAAGAGGTCTTCGCTGATGCCATAGCCTTGCGACACTGCCCAGCGCGCACCGCCGGCGAGCATGGCGTCCATTTCGTCGTGTTCCAGATGTACGCGCCCGGTACTGCCGAGCCCGGCGGGAATCCTGAAAAAGAGCACATCCGCGAGATCATTTTTCAATCCTTCAATGTCCGCCAGATCGAGCCCCGTGTGCAGGGTGCGTACCCCACAAGATATATCGAAACCCACGCCACCGGCCGATACGACTCCACCCTCGTCCGGGTCGAAGGCGGCCACGCCGCCGATGGGAAAGCCGTAACCCCAGTGTGCGTCGGGCATGGCGTAAGACGCCTTCACAATGCCGGGCAGCATTGCGACATTGGTAACCTGGTCATACACCTTGTTGTCCATGTCGCTGATGAGCTGTCTGCTTGCGAATATCACCGCCGGGACCCGCATGTTGCCCCGCGGAGCGATTTCCCACCGGCAGCCCTCGTGTTGGGTAAGCAATGAGAGGTCCATGATCTCACCTGCGCTTGCCGGTACTGAGCGTTGAGCCCCCGGTTGTCGCCTGTCGAAGGTTCCAGGTCCGGCTGGGCTTCAGCCGGTTCCGGAATCGCCGGGTGGACCTGCAATCGCGCAGCCGGCCAGAAGGTCGCGCCGGTAGATTGGGAAAATCGCGGCTACACGTCCACGACGCATTGGGCCACCCATAGCCCGTCGGGGTTCAGTCCTACAGAAAGGCCGGTGTAAGTAGCGGCTTTGACTTCGACCGCCGGCTGATGGCGTTGGCGATCGATGTGCTCACCGAAAGCGGTGCCGTCAAGACGGTGATCGTCGACGTGCACGTTAAATCGACTGAACACCATGTGGCGCGTTGCCATTTCATACACCAGGGCGTTGAGCCAGTCCACGAGCAAAATCTCGTCGTCAGGCGCCTGGCAGGCGATAGCTACTGCCTCCCGCACAGCTACCTGCTTCGCGTTCGTGATGACCTGAGTCATGGCCAGCGCCGCCTGTTCGAAGGCTTCATTCTTCGAACGCCCGATGCCCCGTATTCCGATGTCCGCTCCGTGCGGGAAATGTTCCCAACGGGCTTCCGTATGCCCTTGTTCCATGGATCCATCTTGCGCCCGCAGGCGTAACCGATCAAGGCGGAAAGCGGCAATATCCGCGTCCGTATGCATATGGCGCAAAAACCACGAATCCGATCCCCGCCGCCGGCGGTCCCCGGCCAGCCGACACCCTGCGGTTTTCCAGCAGGCGTGGAAAACGAAGCCTCTCGCCGGGCCGGCTGCCCTGGAAGGGGAAGGGTTACAGTCGCATACAGGCCGGGCTGGCAAGGTTTGGACTCGTTCCGGCTCGATGCACGTATTCAGACGGAGAAAGGGACGGTCCGGAGGCAAAGGTGTTCCCTCGACTTCCGACAGAATCGGCCTGTCTTGGAAGTGCAGGGCTGTGCGGCAGGTGGCGCGGTCTCCTACTGTTGCGCGGGATACGTTCAGGTAGTGAGCCGACGATAGATTTCCGAGACTTTCAGCGGTAGCCTGCGCACGTCGTCGATAAGCGTCCAGTTCACGGCGCCATACATGTGCGGAAGGTAGTCTCTCGCCTCCGTGTCTATGGTGACGCAGAATGGGTGAATCCCGTCACGCTTTGCCTCGATCAGTGCCTGACGCGTGTCCTCGATTCCGTAGTCGCCGCGATAGCCATCGTAGTCATCGGGTTTACCGTCCGACAGCGTGATCAGAAGCTTGGTGCGTGCCTCTACCTCGTTCAATAATCGGGTCAGGTGGCGGATGGTAACGCCCATGCGCGTGTAGTCTTCCGGCTTGATTCCCGCGATGCGTGCCCGCACGAGATCCGAATACGGTTCGTCAAAGCGTTTGACGCGATAGAGTTCGCAG
>JAJYEK010000092.1 GCA_021785795.1 Pseudomonadota bacterium | reverse complement strand
GAAGTAGCAGCAGGCATGAAGATGTGTTTTGGAGTCAATGCCGCGTATAAAAACGACTGCCAATCCCCGGGGCATTCGTGCGCCGGTCAGGACGCCAAGGCGCGCGACCCCAACGCGTTCATACTCATGCCGGCGGGCCTGTGCCAGAAAATTGCAGGCGGCTCGCTGAAACCGAAGGACAAGATGTAAGGCCGGCGATGGCCGCTGCATCCGCCTTTTCGGCCAGGCCGATCCCCGCGCAGGCAGGGATCGGCCTGCGGCCACCCCACTTCGCGAGGGTGCTCGATGAGCATCCCCAAATACCCTGGTTCGAAGTGCACAGCGAGAACTTCTTCTGCGCCGGCGGGCCGATGCTGCGGATCCTGGAGGCGATCCGATCGGAATACCCAGTGAGCCTGCACGGCGTCGGTCTATCCCTGGGCGCTGCCGCGGCGCTCGACCGCGGGCATCTTGCAAAGCTCAAGAAGCTGGCTGACCGGATGGAGCCAGCGCTCGTATCGGAACATCTGTGCTGGGGCGCCGTCCCGGGTCGCCACCTCAACGACCTTCTTCCCCTGCCCTACACCGAGGAGGCGCTCAGGCTGATGGTGGACCGGGTCCAGGAAACACAAGCGTATCTGGGCCGCCGGATCCTGATAGAGAACGTCTCGAGCTACCTGGCTTACACCCATTCCACCATGACCGAGTGGGACTTTGTGGCCGAGCTGGCGCGGCGCGCCGGCTGCGGGATCCTCCTGGACGTGAACAACGTCTACGTCAACGCCATCAACCACGGTTACGACCCGCGGACTTATATCCAAGCGATCCCACCGGATGCCGTACAGGAGATTCATCTCGCCGGCTTCACCCGCAAGACCAGCCTGCCCGTGGAGCTGCTCATCGACTCCCACAGCCGTCCGGTCGATCCTGCGGTATGGGCATTGTACCGCGAGACTCTGGCGCTTGTCGGGCCAGCGGCAACCCTGATCGAATGGGATCAGGACATACCGGGGCTGGAGGTTCTGCTGGCCGAAGCGGCCACCGCCGAGAGGATGCTCGATGAGCGCCGCGCCATCGCTGCCTGAGCTCCAGCGGCTGTTCGCAGAGCAGGTCACCGGAGGCACGCCGTCCCGGCCGGATCTGGATTCCTGCATCGCAGGCCATGGACTGGCACCCGCAGCGCGCCTGCAGATATACCGCAATGTCGTCTTCCATAATCTTAGCGGCGCCCTCAAGACGGCCTATCCGGCGGTGCTCGCGCTCGTCGGGGTGGATTTTTTCGAGGGGGCGGCCGCGCGCTATATCCGTGACTACCCCTCGGTCAGCGGCAATCTCCAGGACTACGGTGCGCGCTTCCCGGCATTTCTGTCGGATATGCCCGAAGCGCATGGTGTCCCGTACCTCGCCGACATCGCCCGGCTTGAATGGGCGCGCCAGCAGGCCTATCTCGCGGAGGACGCGTGGCCGCTCGATCCGGAAACCGTGAGCGGGATTGCGCCCGAGATGCCCTCGGAACCCGGACTTCGCTTGCACCCGAGCGTCCGCCTGGTCGAGTCGCGCTACCCGGTTTTCGACATCTGGATGTACTGCCAGCAGGCGGGTACCGAGCCCCCGTCGCTCGATTCCGGTGGCCAGCGCGTGCTGCTGTGGCGCGACCAGGACCAGGTGGCGATGCGGGCGATCGAGGCGCCCGGAGCCGCCTTTATCGGCGACATGCTGACCGGGGTGGATGTGGCAGGCCTCGGCGAGCAGGCCGCCAAACGGCGGGCCGGCGGCTTCGATCCGTCGTCCTTTCTCCTGGAACTGCTCCGCGATGGCCTGGTCACGGGCTGCACGGGTGGCGGAGACAGGCATGAACCAGCGAGGAATACCGCATGAAATGCTGTGCCGGACCGTACCATCTCTATCGGAACATCGCTCAGGGTCTGGAACATCTCGGCCCCGTCAGCATGCTGCTCTTCCGGCTGTGGGTGGCCGTGGCCTTCTGGCGGGCGGGCGTCGTCAAGGTAAGCGACATGAGCAGCACCGTCATGCTGTTTACCTACCTCTACCATGTACCGCTGCTGCCGCCCGTTTTTGCCGCCTATCTCGGCACATTCATCGAGCTCGTGTCTCCCTGGTTCCTGGGCGTGGGCCTGCTGGGCCGTCTGACGGCGCTCTTTCTGTTTATCTACAATATCATCGCGGTGGTCTCTTATCCCGCGCTGTGGCCGCATGGTCTGTGGGCGGGCTTCTGGAGCAGCGATTTCATGGATCACAAGGTATGGGGCATGATGCTGCTGGCCATCGTCGCCTATGGCCCGGGTACGTTGTCGGTGGACGGCATCGTGCACCGCTGGATCCAGCCGCGCCGGGGCGCCTGGATGGCCGCCAAGGCCGACGGCCATCCCGAGGTTATCAGGTAACTCCAGCGGCGATCATGGCTTCTGCGGCAACCGGGTAACCGCCCCCTTTTTATCATGGACCGCGGCCGGCCCGGCTATTTGGTGTACTGCTTCATGGCCTTGCGCATGAAGGCGAGCTGTTTGTCGAATTTCCGGCACATGCGGCAAATCAGCAGGTGCAGGCGCAGCATGGCCCGTTCCTTGCGGTCCAGGGGGCGTTCCATGGCCTGCGAGAGCAGGCGGCTCGCTTCGGCGCAGTTGATCATGTTGCGCTTCGTTCCGGAATGAACCATTTCTGCTCCAGGCACTCGCGCAACCTCATACGTGCGCGATACAGCAAGACCCATAAATTAGACGCAGAGATGCCCAGCATCTTACAGATCTCGTCCGCGCCCAATTCAAACACCTCGCGCAGCATGAATACCCGACCCTGGTTGGGCGGCAGGCCGTCGAGACAAAAATCGAGCACGGTGAAAAACTGCTTGCGCTCCAGCTGCTGCTCGGCGTTTTCCCATTCGGCCGGCTTCCGCGCCCAGTGCCCGCGCGCGTCGAATGCGGAATCGAAGTCATCGGAATCGGTCTCGTCGTCGAACGGCTCGGTCGCGTGACGTGCCTTCTGACGCAGCGCATCGATGATCTTGTGTTTGAGAATGCCCACCAGCCAGGTCTTTACGCTGGAACGTCCCGCGAAATTGGGGGCATCTTTGAGGGCCGCGAGCACCGCATCCTGTACAGCGTCTTCGGCCGCATCGTGATCGCGCAGTTGCAGACGGGCGATCCGCAAAAGCTGAGGCCGCAATGCCTCGATCTGGGACGTAATATCGGCTGCCGGGGCACCGCCGTGTTCCACTATCGTCTGCCTGTTCGATCCCATGGGATGCTGCAGTAGTCTCCGGCGGGTTTGGAGTTGTTATCGGTTTATCGGCTGGCAATGATACGGCCCATCCGGCCGGCGTACAAATGGAAGTCTCTGCGCACATGGTATGAGTCTGAACGCAGGTGTTTGGGTCGATCATTACCTCCTGGGGCTTTCGTTTAGACGCAAACCTCACCGAGAATTTACGGACTCGCCGCGCCGGACCGGCGCGCCGGCTCACCGGCCGCGCGCGAAAGCCGCCCGCACCCTTTCCAGATCTTCCGCGGTGTCTACGCCGCCTGGTGGAACATCGGGTGTCTCGCACACCGCGATGCGTTCTCCGTTCCAGAGTACACGCAGCTGTTCGAGGGACTCGATGCGTTCCGGCGGACAAGCGGGCCATGCGGCGTAGCGGCCGACGAATTCGGCGCGGTAGGCGTATATTCCGATGTGCCGCAGGGCCTCCACGGCGGACTCGCCCGCATGTTGCGTCCCCTCTCGCGGCCAGGGTATCGGGGCGCGGCTGAAATAGAGCGCGAAGCCGCTGCAGTCGGTGACAAGCTTGACCACGTTCGGATCGAGAAAGCTGCGTCGGTCGTGGATTGCATGGCCGGCGGTCGCCATGGAGGCCTGGGGGTGGGCCAGCAGCGTGTCGGCCACCCGCCGGATCAGGTTCGGCGGCATGAGCGGCTCGTCGCCCTGCAGGTTGACGACAACTTCCTCGGGATCGATCCCCAGGGTTGCGATCGCTTCGGCGATCCGGTCGGTGCCGGAACGGTGATCGGAGGCTGTCATGCAGACTTCGCCTCCTGCGCCCTGTACCGCAGCGCTGATACGCGCGTCGTCGGTCGCAACGATCACGCGCCGGGCGCCGCTGGCGCGCGCCGCCTCGTAAACCCGCACGATCATCGGCTTCCCGGCGATATCTGCCAGCGGCTTGCCGGGAAGCCGGGTCGATGCGTGGCGGGCGGGAATGATGACGATCACCGGTCTATCCGCGCGCGCTAGCGCGCCTCCTCCTCGGAGATCTGGCGGGCCTGGTCCTCCAGCATCACCGGAATGTCGTCCCGGATCGGATAGGCCAGACGATCCGCCTTGCATACCAGTTCAGACCTGGCCCGGTCGTACCGCAGTGGTCCTTTGCAGATCGGGCAGACCAGGATATCCAGCAGTTTTTTATCCACCACACTTCTCCTTCAGCAGCTCGACAAGCCGGGCGCCGAATCCCGGATCCGGGCGGGCCTCGACCTCGAGGAACCAGTAGTCGGGGCGAGCAAAGCGCTCGCATTTTACCGCATCTTTCTCGGTCATGATCACGGGCGCGCCGTCGGCGAATTGCAGGTCTTCGGGACGAAAGCGGTAATGATCGGGAAACGGGTGCTCCCGCACGTCCAGCCCCAGATCGCGCAGCGTGGCAAAGAACCGGTCGGGATTTCCGATTCCGGCCACGGCATGCACCGCCTGCCCGGCAAAATCCCGCGCGTCACAAGACTTGCCGCTCGCGAGGTTGCGCAGGCTGGCCGGGTACAGCACCAAGCTATGCTCCCCGTCCCGGGCAACTCCCTGCGTGATACGCAAATCGGTGCGCCGCAGGCGCGAGATCGGCTCGCGCAGCGGCCCGGCGGGCAGCAGCAGCCCGTTTCCGAAGCGCCGCCGCCCGTCGATCACCACGATTTCGATATCGCGGCCCAGCCGCCGGTGCTGCAGTCCGTCATCGCTGATCACGATGTCGCAGCGATGCACGGCAAGCAGCCTCTGCGCCGCGGCCGCCCGGTCCGGACCGACCACCACCGCGCAGCCGGCGCGGCGTGCGAGCACGACCGGCTCGTCGCCCACCTGCCGGGGATCGGAATCGGGGGTGACCACCTGCGGCCACTGTCTCGCCTGCCCGCCATAGCCGCGCGACACGATTCCCGGCCGGTATCCGGCACGCTGCAGGAACAAACTGAGCCAGATAACAAGCGGTGTCTTGCCGGTTCCGCCAACGGTAATGTTTCCGACAACGATAACCGGCACCGGCAGGCGCCGGACGGGGAGCAGCCTCCAGTCGTACAGCCGGTTGCGCCACCCTGATAACAGCCGATAGAGCCAGCTGAGCGGGATGAGCGTCAAAACCGGAAGCGACCGGCTCTGCCAGAGGTCCTGTATCCATCCCGAAGCACTGCGGTTCACCAGGCGAACACCCGCGCCAGCAGTTCCCGGTTGACATCCGCAGCGCGTCGGCGTTCGCCCCAGAACAGCCGACGCAGGCCATCGCCACGCCGACGCCCCCCGATCGGATCACCCCGCATCGCCGTCCAGAACCGCTCCAGCTGCGCCAGTGTTGGCACCTCCTCGAAAACCCGCGCCGCCGCAGTTGCGTCCGCGTCAAGGCGGCCCAGTACGGCAGCATGATCGGGCACGCTCACCGGGCGTCCTCCCGCCAGGGTCTGCCAGAATGTCCAGGCATCGGCTTCCAACAAGTGGATGGCGTCGCTTGAGGCGGCGACCGCCGGCAGCCAGCGGCTGTCATCCACCAGGACAACCCTGCCGCCGCCCAGCACTGTCCGGTTCCATGCGCTGATACGCAGCCACCCCGGGGGCGCCGCCGCGGGCGCCGCCGACCCCACCAGCAGCAGCCCACGCCTTCCCAGACCCGAATCCCGCCACCACGCGTCGATTTCGGGAAACCGCTGGGGGCTGGCGCCAAGCAGGCACCATACTGCCAGATCCAGCCCGCCGCACAATGCCGACCGGAAATTCGGATCCACCTGGGCCTCTACCAACAGGGTCGTGAGGTCGGCACGCGGCGCGATGTAGTCGGCCCGCCCGCATTGCTGCCATGCCTCGGCCTGCGCGCGGTCGGCCGGATAGGCCGCCTGGAAGCGCCCGGCAACCGCCGCCGGGGTGTGCACCGCCACGCAGCGTATTCCCGCCGCTTCCAGAGCCGCGCTCAGGATCGGTGCGGGACGGCGCGCCACCATCAGCACGCCGAGCGGCGCAAACGTGCGCAGCACGCGCCGCACAGCGCGTGCCGAATCGCTCGGACCGTAGCCGAATCCGGTGCGCTCGAGGCCAACGAGCGCACGTTCGAGCAGCTGTGGAAATTCACGCTCGAACGACAGCACCAGGCGCAGGTCGTGCCGGCTCTCGCGCAGCGCCCGCAGCACCCCGGCGCCCAGGCGCACGCCCGCCTCTTCGGCTCCGGTTTCAATCCAGACCAGCCGCCCGCCGCCAGCCGGCGCCCGCACATGACCCCAGCGCGCATTGGCCCGTCCGCGGTCGCCGCGCAGCCGATCGCGCAGACCGTACCACCACAGCCACAGGGTCCGGTTGCCGTAGGCGCGATCAGTGACGGGGTTCATTAAACTGGATGCGGTACAGGCGGGCGTAGATACCGTTGCGCGCCAGCAGCTCGCGATGACTGCCGGCTTCCATCACGCGTCCGCCTTCCAGCACCACGATCCGGTCGGCGTTCTCGATGGTCGACAGGCGGTGGGCGATCACCAGGGTCGTGCGATTGCGCATCAGCTGCTGCATCGCATCGTGCACCAGGCGTTCGGACTCGGTATCGAGCGCGGAAGTGGCTTCATCCAGGATCAGTACCGGCGCGTTCTTGTACAGGGCGCGTGCGATCGCAATACGCTGACGCTGTCCGCCGGACAGCCGCACGCCGCGCTCCCCGACGACGGTGTCGAGCCCTTCGGGCATGCGCTGTGCGAACTCCAGGACATGCGCTGCGCGCGCCGCGCCCTCGATGCGCGCCGGATCAATCTCCCCGCTGGAACCGTAGGCGATGTTGTTGCGGATGCTGTCGTCGAAAAGCACCGTGTCCTGGCTCACGAGCGCGATATGGTGGCGCAGATTGGCGAGCCGCAGCTCGTTGATGTTGACGCCGTCCAGCAGGATTTCGCCGGAGTCGGCCGGATAGAAGCGCGCGAGCAGGTTCGCGGTCGTGGTCTTGCCGCTGCCCGAGGCCCCAACCAACGCCAGGGTGGTCCCGGGTTCAATGCGCAGCGACACCTGATCCAGCACCAGCGCCGGCGAACCGGGGTAACTGAAGCTCACCTGGCGGTATTCGACTTCGCCCCGAACCTCCGGCAGCGTGCGCACGCCTGGATCCGGCTCGGGCTCCTCGTCCACCATCGCGAATACGCTGCCGGCCGCCGCCACCCCGGTCTGCACCGTCTCATTGACCTGGGTGAGGCGCTTGAGGGCCGGCATCATCAGCATCATGGCCGTGATGTAGGAGACGAAGGTGCCCGCATTCATGAGATGGGCGGCGGCCTCCTGTATTGCCGCATAGATGGCGATAGCGATGCCGATGGCCGACAGCAACTCGATCACCGGGACGTTGAGCGCGGAGGTCGTGGCCTTCTTCATGACGTAGCGCTGGTTGCGGCCATTGACCTGCCCGAAGGCCGCGATCTCGCGATCCTGCGCACAGAAGGTCTTGACCACCCGCTGGCCGTCGATGGCTTCCTGCACCGCATGCGTGATTTCACCCATGGACTGCTGGATCAGATGGCTCGATTTACGGAAGCGGCGGCTGATCTTCGTTACCGCAAATGATATGACCGGTGCCACGAGCAGCATGATGAGAGTCAGCCGCCAGCTGTAATAGATCATCAGACCGATAAGGCCGATGAGCGACAGGCTGTCCTTGACCACCGAAGACACGGCCTTGGTGGTCGCCGACATCACCTGCTCCACATCGTAGATGACCTTGGAGATCAGAAGACTCGAGGAATTGTTGTCGTAGAACCGGCTGGGCAGGTGCACGAGCCGCGAGAACATGCTGTTGCGCAGATGAAATATGATCGTGCGCCCGATCCACGTCATGACGTAGTTCGCCAGGAATCCGAACAGCCCCCGCGCCAGAAAAATGCCGACGATGAGCGGCGGAATATAGCGGATACTATGCGGATCGCTCTTCACAAAACCGCTATTGATCAGCGGCTTCATGAGCCAGGCGAATCCGGTCTCGGTGCCGGATGTGACGGCCATGCTCACGACCGCCAGCAGGAAGCGGCCACGGTAGGGCCAGGCGTAACTCAGCAGTCTGCGGTAGACGCCCGCACCCGAGTCCGGCTGCCGGCCCTCCCGGTCGGCACTCACGGCGTGGAGCCGCCAGAGGCTTTCTGCGTGGCGAAGGTCAGGTGAACGAACCCGAGCTGGCGCGCAACGTCCATGACTTCGACCACCGCACCCTCCGGTGTCCGCCGGTCGGCCTCGATGATCACCACCGGATTCTTCTGCGCGCCCGCTGCTTCCGCCATGGCCTGCCGCAGCACGCTCTCGCTGGTATTGAGCAGCGCCTTGCCGCCGATGAAATACTGCCCGCCGGCATCGATCACGATGCGCAGCGTCGCGGCCTGCGGCTTCGATTGCGCGTGCGCGCTCGGCAGCTGCAGCCGCAGCTGTGCCTCCTTCGAGAAGCTGGTGGTCATCAGCAGGAAGATCAACGTCATCAGCAGCACGTCGATCAACGGAATGAGGTTGATCTCCGGTTCTTCGGTCCGCTTCGCGCGAAATTGCATGGTTGCGCCTCGGGGCCCAGCCGGCTACGCGCTTTCGCGCGCGCCCTGGATGATCTCAACCAGCTTCAGCGCTTCCTGTTCCATGTCCACAAGCAGCGCGTCGACGCGGGCTCGGAAATAGCGATAGAACATCAGGCTCGGGATTGCGACTGTGAGGCCGGACGCCGTGGAGACCAGCGCCTGGGAGATGCCGGCAGCGATCACCGACGGGTCACCCAGACCGTGGCTGCCGATGCCCGCGAACATCTTGATCATGCCGAGCACAGTGCCGAGCAGGCCGAGAAACGGCGCGATCGCCGCAATCGTGCCGAGCGGGTTCAAGTAGCGCTCCAGTTCCGGCGCCACGTGACGCCCGGCATCCTCGATCGCCTCCTTGACGACCGCCCGTTCATGGCTGCGGTTCGCCAGGCCTGCCACCATGATGCGCCCGAGCGGCGAGCTGTCGCGCAGCAGCGCCATCCGGGTGCCATCGAGTTCGCTACGCTCCAGCCACTGGCGCACCTGCGGCAGAAGCCCGGCCGGAGCCACATACCGTTTCTGGAGCGACCACAGACGCTCGCCGATGATCGCCAGAGCGGCGATCGAGCAGAGGATGATCGGCGCCATAACCCAGCCGCCGGACCTGACCAGTTCAAACACGCGGACTTGACCTGAAGGATCGAGTTGGACCGAAAAAATGTGCGTAATCTATCAGACGCACGCCCGGCCGGAAAGCACCAGAACCGGCGGCGCTCCCGGCAGACGGCCGGGCCGGGCCCGGCCCCACCCCGTCGCGCCGGGCCGGTCCCGCCTGCCAACGGCATGAGGCGGCCGCGCGGCGGCGGTCCACCAGGCGTTCAGCCCTCCTGCAGGGTGCCATCGACGATCGTCACGACGCGGCCCATGCGTGCGGCCAGTGTCGTATCATGGGTTGCGATGATGAAGCTGGTGCGCTGGTGACGGTGCAACTCGAGCATCAGCGCATAGACCGACTCGGCTGTCTTGCGATCGAGGTTGCCGGTGGGCTCGTCGGCCAGCACGCACAGCGGGTCGGTCACCAGGGCGCGGGCGACCGCGACACGCTGTCGTTCGCCGCCGGACAGCTCTCCGGGCTTGTGCGCCAGGCGGTGTTCGAGTCCCACCCTTTTCAGCATTTCCTGGGCCCGCGCAAGCGCCTCCGCAACAGGTCCACGCCTTATCAACAGCGGCATGGCTACGTTTTCGAGGGCGCTGAACTCGGGCAGAAGGTGGTGAAATTGGTACACGAAGCCGAGCGCGCGATTGCGCAGTGCACCACGCTGCCGTTCACTAAGCGCGCCGATGTCGCTGCCGTCAAGCTCCACGGTCCCCGCGCTGGGCATATCCAGTCCGCCGAGCAGATGCAGAAGCGTGCTTTTACCGGCGCCGGAGGACCCGACGATCGCCACCTGTTCTCCCTGGGCCACGGTGAAATTGACATCGCGCAACACCGCGATTACCAGGCTGCCCTGGCTGAAGGTTTTGCTCAGACTGGTGCACCGCAATACCGCGTGATCCGTCATTCGTAGCGCAGCGCCTCCGCCGGTTGGGTCTGGGCCGCGCGCCACGCGGGATAGATCGTCGCCAGAAAGCCCATGGCAAGCGACACGCTCGTTACCGTAATCACGTCTGACCATTTGAGGTGCGAGGGAAGCTGGCTGATGTAATAGACGCTGCTCGAGAGGAAGTTCGTGTGAAACACGCGCTCGATAAAGGGCACGATGGTCACCACATTGAGCGCCAGCGTGACGCCCCCGATCGCCCCGATCACGGTACCGATGATCCCGATCACCGACCCCTGGATCATGAATATTCCCATGATGCTACCGGGGCTGGCGCCGAGCGTGCGCAGAATGGCGATTTCCGCCTCCTTGTCCGTCACGACCATGACCAGCGTCGAGACGATGTTGAACGCGGCCACCGCGACGATGAGCAGCAGGATGACGAACATCACCGTCTTTTCCATGCGCAGGGCCCGGAAGAAATTGGCGTGTTCGCGGGTCCAATCCCGCACACTGTAGGCTGGCCCGAGCCTGTCCGCCATGAGCTGTGCGATTGCCGGCGCCTGGTAGATGTCGGAGAGCTTGATCCGCAGCCCGCTGACCCCTTGCGGCATCAGGTAGAGCTTGGCGGCGTCATCGAGCTGGATGAAAGCCAGGCCGGTGTCGTACTCGTACATGCCGACATCGAATATTCCAACCACCTTGAAACGTCGGAGCCGCGGCAGCAACCCGGCTGGGGTCACCTCGCCTTCCGGAGCGATGAGCGTCACGTGCGAACCCACATCGACGCCCAGCTTCCAGGCGAGCTCCCGCCCTAGGACGATGCCGAATTGTCCAGGCTTGAGGGCATTGAGGCTGCCGGCGACGATCTTGCCGCCGATGTCCGTGACCCGCGGCTCAGCCGAAGGCAGGATTCCCCGCACTACAACGCCGCTCGAGGCCCGTCCATGGGTCAGCATCCCCTGTCCCTCGACATAGGGTGCCAGACCGGTTACGCCATGCATGCCCTGGACTGCCGCCGCGACCGTACGCCAGTGTTGCAACGGCCCCCCGACCGCCTGGATGGTGATGTTGGACGTCACACCGAGGATTCGGTCGCGCAGTTCCCTGTCGAAGCCGTTCATGACCGACAGCACGGTGATGAGCGCTGTGACACCCAGCGCGGTCCCCAGAATCGAGGACAGGGAAATGAAGGAAATGAAATGATTGCGCCGTTTGGCACGGGTGTAACGCAACCCGACAAACAGCTCGTACGGTCGAATCATGAGGCGCCAATTAAACCACAGGGCATGGCCGCCGGGAAATCAATTTGCGATTCCCTGCCGGTCTTTCGACCGGCCCGCTCGCTGCCCTGCCGTCCCGCGACACGTACTCCTTAGAGCCCAGGCGCAGGCATGCGTTCCCCACCTGTCGGTCGCCGCGTTCCCGCAGGGCGCCCGCGGCGGGTCCGCTCAGCCACCGGCATCGGATCGGCCGCGGCCCAGTCGCACCAATGCTGCCCGCAGCTCCGGATCGCTAATGTGGTCTGCCACCTGCCTGAGGAGGCTGCGGCTCGCGGCGGACAGCTGACCGGGACGCGGGCGGCGCCCGACGGCGGTGTCCGCGCTGCGCCCGGGCGGGACAATCCGGACGTGCAGTCCGGTCAGCTGCTGGAAGGCTGCGGTGCGCCGCAGCAACTCGATCAATGCCTGCTGCTGGTAGCGAACTCTTCCAGCCCAGACTGACGAGTCGGCACACAGGCTCAGCCGTCCCCCGACATAGCGCGTGGCATGCACATGCCGGCAAAGCGGTTCGCCGGCCGCCCTCACCCATGCCTCGCTGATCTGGGGCAGCAGGCGCAGGTCCGACGGCATCCCGAGATGTGCGAGCACCTCCTGCGAGAAGAAGCTGCCAATCCTGCGCGCCGATGGATTCGGCATGTGCATACTCCGGCTGGGCTAGTACCGCAATTATCGGCGTTTCCACGGCCGTCGGTAAAGAGGCGCCGCCTCCCGCCGCGGCTGAATACGGTTCGAGTGCGAAAGGCTATACTCCGCCCATGAACGTCACTGCTGCCAGCGATATACCCGGAAACCTGGAACGGGCCCGCGAGGCGGTCGCCGCCGCCGCGCGCGCCGCCGGGCGCAACAGCGACGAGGTCGTGCTGGTGGCGGTCTCCAAGCGTCAGCCGGCCGAACTCATTGCCGCGGCAGCCGCCGCCGGCCAACGGCATTTCGGTGAGAGCACGACCCAGGAGGCCTTGCCGAAAATCGAACAGTTCCGGACGGCGGGGCTTGTGTGGCACTTCATCGGGCACCTCCAGTCGAACAAGGCCCGGTTTGTCCCGGACAATTTCGCCTGGCTGCATTCGCTCGACAGCCTTGACCTCGCCCGCCGCCTGTCGCGCCTGGCACAGGGCGGGTCGCTCGACACGCTCATCGAGGTGAACGTCACCCGCGATCCCGTCCGCCACGGCCTTGCGCGCGAGGCCGTGTTACCGTTCGTGGAACAGCTGGCGCAAGCCGCGCTGCCGGGCATCCGGCTGCGCGGCCTTATGGCTATCGGCCCCCATCCGGCCACGGAGCCGCAACTGCGCGCGGCATTCGCGGCCGTGCGCGCCCTGCGCGATGACTGTCGTCAGCGGCTCGGCCTGTCGGGCTTCACCGAACTGTCTATGGGGATGAGCGCCGACTTCGTTCCGGCGATCGCGGAAGGCGCTACGATGGTGCGTCTGGGAACCGCCATCTTCGGCGCGCGCGGCTGACCGCCGCTTGCCGCTGCTAGGCGGACCCGACTGCCGACAAATAGGCGCCGGCGATGATCAACGCACCCCCGGCCCATTCGCGCGCCCCGACCTGCTCGGTGGTGAGGAGCTGCTGGGACACCGCGCCTGCCACCAGCTCGAACAGCATGATCACCGCCGAGCGGTGCACCGGCATATGCGACACCCCGTACTGCACCAGCAGCGTCATGACCAGGATCCCGAACAATCCGAGCGCCACAGCGCCGCCGAATGCGCCGGCGCCGGCCGGCGGCGGGGCCAGATGCAGCAGCGCGATCATGCCCACGGCCACAATCAGGACACCCAGCCATATGGCCAGAGACTTGGCGGTGACGGAGATCTCCTCCATCCTGCGCACCAGCACATTGCCCGCGGCAAAGGCAAACCCGGAGGAGATTGCAAACCAGTCCGACGCGCCACGGGGCCAGGCGCCATGGGTGTGGGGATTCCAGAGCATGAGCAGCGCCCCGCCCATGGCAAGCGCCAGGCTCGCCAAGGACCGCAGCGACACCCGCTCGCCCAGCACGAGCCACCCGAGCACGGTTGCCCACAGCGGTGACAGGTAAAACAGCAGCAGCACCCGCACGATGTCACCGTGCAGTACCGCCTCGATGAACGCGACATTGGTCCAGCCGCCGACGAGCGCCAGGGCCGCCAGTGTCGCCGGTGCCGCCCGGAACTCCCCGAGGCTCGCGGCGCTGCGCGGCAGACTGAATGCCAGCGCGCTGGCGTACAGGACCAGGGTGAGCCATACGCCGTTCAGCCCGGCAGCATCGAGCAGGCGCATCGGGTACCAGATGACACCCCACATTCCTGCCCCGGCGAGCAGCGCCAGCACGGGAAGCAGCCGCGGAGCGCGCAGAGATC
>JAJYEK010000286.1:1009-2807 GCA_021785795.1 Pseudomonadota bacterium | reverse complement strand
CTGTCGATGTATGCCAGCGCGAGCGACATCACCTACGTGCGTAACCGCAAGATCGCTGACATCAAGGGTTTGATCGAGGGCGAAAAGGACACCCTGAAGTCCCTGCAGGCGACCCTCCCGCGACTGCATGCGCAGGAAACCGCGGAGGAATCGACCAACAAGCCTGAGGCAGCTGACACAGCCCGGGTTATCGCCAACACCGAGGCACAGATCGCCACGCACAACGAAAACATCAAGAAAGAACAGCAGGAAATTGTGTCGGTCCGCCAGCAGGCTGCCGCCGATCTGGTGCGTTACCGCAAGCTCAAGGCAGCTCCGAGCCTGACGTCCGCCACGGCCGTGGCGGCACCCTGAGGCAAACGCAGATTCGCCCAGTGCTATTCCGGGGCCACCCAACGTCGCCCGGCGTCTGTTTCTTCACGCTTCCAGAAAGGAGCACGGGTCTTGAGTTCATCGATGATATAGCGGCAGGCCAGGAACGCCGCATCGCGATGGGCGGACCATACCGCCACCAGCACAATAGGTTCAGTGGGCGTAAGTCGCCCGTATCGGTGGATTATTAGAGGGTCCAGGATATTCCACCGGCTCATTGCTTCGCAGCTCACCTTCTCAAGGTGCCGTTCGGTCATGCCGGCATAGTGCTCGAGCGTCATCTCGGCGACCTGGTGCCCCTGATTGAAGTCCCTCAGACTTCCAACAAAAACTGCGGTCGCGCCGAATTTTCCGGACCATTCCGGATGGTGACGTTCATGGACGGAAATTTCCACCCATGGATCAAAGGGGTGCGGTTGGACCCGAACCATCCTCAGCCTCCCGTCACCGGAGGAAAGAAGGCCACCTCATCGCCGGTAACCACCGGGTGATCCATCGCTGCATATTCCTGGTTGACCGCGACCAAGATTTTGGTCGAAGTCGCAGTACCCGATACACGGCGCCAGACATCGGCAGCACACCGGATCCCCTCTGAGTCGATCAGTTCCTGGCCTTTCCCGAGCTGTTCGCGGATCCTTGCAAAATAACGAACGCGGATGGTGCCCATAAGTCAACACCAGTCGGCAGGTCTGTCCTGGCCGGCAGGACTGATTCGCTGCACTCCGATGCCCCCGGAAAATAAGGAGTATGGACGGAACGTGCCCGAACAGTCACCGATTCGCTCACCCATTTTCTGCGTCCTGATCTGCATACAGCCACCCGCCGGAAAGAAAATTGACCGATTACACATTGGACAGGGATTCTCTTTCAGACTTCCCTGTTCCGGGAGCTTCCATCCTCCCGCATTCTGGCTATTTATGCAAAATACCACCCATTACACCAGCCAACATGGCAGTCGTGCAAAGTCACGGACCGACCGCATCGCCATTAATCCGCTGCGGGAATGCCGACAGAAACTGCGCGATCATCGTAATTCCGACCGACCCTGACGGGCATACCCAGCCAATCAGCACAGGCAGCCTGCCTGTGACCTTGATCAATAGCCCGCGGGGCGGCAACGCCCGCAATATCTCGTAGACAGCCGTACTTGCCGGACAACCCCGCCGAGACCGCCGCGCTCCGATCGACACATCGCGGCAGACCGCTGCCGCTTTCTTGCCATGGATTAAATCGAACACTGTCGGCGTCTCACTTACAAGTCCGAGACCCAGCCACGACCAAGCACGAACGGGATAGCTCGCTTACGTCATGAGACCTCAATTCACGCGCAATTTTTCTGGCAGCGCCTTTCTGTTTGCCGGCCTGATACTTCTCGCCAGCATCGCTGGCATCGGACAGGCGCTGGCGAGCAACCCGAGCTTTTCGC
>JAJYEK010000286.1:0-999 GCA_021785795.1 Pseudomonadota bacterium | reverse complement strand
ATCAACGGCATGCTCGCCGCCGCCAGCCATACCGCCTGGATCGGCGAGGGCCGAGGGAACCATATCGTCTATGTGTTTTTCGACCCTAACTGCCCTTACTGCCACAGGCTGTTCCTGGCGACCCGGCTCATGGTCAAGCAGGGGCAGTTGCAGCTGCGCTGGATCCCGGTTGGTATCCTGACTCGGACCAGCATGGGCAAGGCGGCGGCCATGCTGCAGGCAGCAAATCCGCGGACAGCGTTCTACACGAATGAAGCCCAATACCATCGAACCCGCAAGCATGGCGGTTTAGGTCCGCTCGTTGATCCGGAGCCAGCTACCATCGCGCATCTGAAGGCGAACGCTGACGTGCTTGCGCGCAGCAAAATGATGATGGTCCCCACCCTGTTATTCCGGAACAAAGCAGGCAGGGCGGAACTACTGGAAGGTGCGCCCGCCTCCGGTCTGAGGCAGCTCTTAGGCGTTGCGCGCGCACGATAAGGACCGGCACGCCTGCGGCAAGAATCAGCCGTGGAGCATCTGCCTGCGACTGCCGGGAAACGGCGGCCGGAAGCCCCAGGAAATTCCGGCGATGGGTGATCTGCTCCCGGGGCAGCGTGGTGGCAGATTTCGGTTCGACGCCGATATCGGTCGTTGAACCGATGGTTTGGAAGTATTAAAGATGCACTGTTCAAGCGGATGTGCTGTTTTTCGGGTTCTGGGTGAAGACACCGGTATCCAAACCCAGTCCCTCTACCGCCGGCAGCTGTCTGCTGGCACGAGACCTTGCGCGTGAGTTCACGGCAGGATGGTGGTCGTTCCATACAATATTACAAGGAAAAATCTATGCACAATATCGGCAAGTTGGTTAAAGGCGTACTTTGTGGCGTGATGCTGGCGGCGGCCTGCGGTTCTGCCGCCTACGCCGGCGAGGTGCTCCCGTTTCCGGGGGTACCCAACATTCCGCAGAACCCGAAACTTTCTTACGGCGGTTTTTTCAAGCATCACCAGCCGGTTAAG
>JAJYEK010000010.1 GCA_021785795.1 Pseudomonadota bacterium | reverse complement strand
CCGGATGCCGCCACGCAGATTATAGATGTTCCGCTGGCCGCGCGCCGCGAAGAACGCACAGGCCTGCGCCGACCGGGCGCCGGTCTGGCAGTAAAACACCACGCGCTGCGCCCCTTCCAGCTCGCGTTCACGCACCGGCAGGAGATGCAGCGGAATATGGCGCGCTCCAGGGATCGCCCCGCGCGCAACCTCCGCGGGCGTGCGCACGTCAACGAGCTCGAATCCGCGGTCGCCGGACTGCAACCATCCCTGCAGTTCAGACACCTCCAGCTCATCGAAGCCATACATTGTATAATTCCCCGACAGGAAATAGAATTACGCAGTTAATAAGTATATTAGTAGATTCAAAATTTCTTGAGTTGGTTAGCTTAGCCGGTTCGGCGGCCAATTACCATAGGCCAGACCCGGTCAATGCGCTCAACCCTTATTGACTGGATGGTTATCAGGCATCACGGGAAGCAATCCGGACTGTGGCCGGCCCCGTCCCGTCAGTGACCCGGAGGTATCGCGTGAAGAAAGACGATTTTACTGCCCATACCCGCTACACGATCACCTGGCGCGATCCGCAGGGCAAGCTGCGCCCGGCCAACATCTACCCCTACCGCCTGTACGACCAGTTCATGGTGGCACGCATGACCGATCAGAGCGGGATGCTGCGCAAGTTCGCCTACGATGACATCGTCAAGATCGTGAAAGTCACGCCGGTCAGCCGCGAAAACCAGTTCGCCATACCGGATGCCATCCTGAGCGAAAGCACCTGGGCCAATCGCAGCAGCATGGAGCGCTATTCGTCCTCGCCGCACATGGGCAAGTAGGCCGCCCAATTCGCGCTGCCGCCGGAACCGCGCTTCCGGCGCGGTCATCCCCGGCGGCATGGCCAGACCCATGACGGTCGGCTGCCGTTGCGCTATGATAATTTGGCTTTCCGGCGCAGTGCGCCCGGGCGAAGCCGGCGTCAGCCGCCGACCCGCCGGGTCTGGATGCCGGCACCGCACCGGTCGCAAGAGGCCCAGGGATCTGGCCGGCTGCAAGCGGTCCCTGGCCGACGCAAACGCTAAAGACCGCAGCCCGGTGCCGACATGATGTCCCGATCCCGCAAGCACGCGCTGGTCCTCGCCGCAGCCTTCGCGACGATGCTCGCAAACGCCCAGGCCGCTTCCGGCAGCCAGGTGGACCTCGGCGCCAACCTCCCGAACCTCGGCAACGAGGCCTTCGCGGTGGTGTCGCCGCAGCAGGAAAAGCAGCTCGGCGCCGACTTCATGCGCTACGCACGCCACGACCTCAACATCATCCACGATCCCGAGCTCAACGAATACATCGAGGCGCTCGGACAGAAGCTCGTCGCGCACACCAGCGACGCCGGCCAGAGGTTCCATTTCTTCATCATCAATGACCCGACGATCAACTCCTTCTCGGTTCCCGGGGGATACATCGGCGTGGATGCGGGCCTCATCCTGACCGCCCACAGCGAGTCCGAATTGGCGGCCGTGCTGTCGCACGAGATCACGCACGTCATCCAGCACCATGTCATCCGCGGGATCGCCGAGTCCAAGCGGCTGTCGCTGCCGGCCATGGGGGCAATGCTGGCGGGCCTGGTGCTGGCCGCCTCCGGCAGCGCGAACGGAGGCATGGCCACCGTGGCGCTCAGCAGCGCCGCAGTGGCCCAGACCCAGCTCGATCATTCGCGCGCGTACGAAGCGGAGGCCGACCGCATCGGAATGCAGACGCTCAACGCCGCGGGCTACAACGCCGTCGCCATGCCGCGGTTCTTCGAGCGCATGGCGACCGCGACGCGCTTCGAGCCGCGCATACCCGGATTCCTGAGCGACCACCCCACGACCACGGACCGCATCACCTACCTGACCAACGAAGCGGCCAAGTTTCCGCATCACCCGCCGGCCGACAACACCGCGTTCTTCGACGCCCAGGCCGAAGTGCGCGTCATCGCGAGCAACGATCCCGACGAGCTCGTCAATTACTACCGCCGGGACTTGCGCAACGGCGACTACCTGCAGAAGGATGCCGATCAGTATGGCTATGCGCTGGCGCTGGCGCGAGACCAGCAGCTCACGCCCGCGCTCCGGGAGATCGACGGCCTGGTGCAGCGCCACCCGCACTACCTGCTGTTCCGTCTGGCCCAGGCTGAAATCGAAATGTCCGCGGGCCACTACACCACCGCCCTCGGACACTATGCCGTCCTGCTCCGGACCGCACCGGACGACCTCGCGGTGATGGAACGCTACGCCGCAGCGCTGCTCGAAACCGGTCACGCCCAGCAGGCGCGCACCCTGCTGCACAAGGCGCTGCGCAAGGACCCGGACAGCGCATCGCTGTACAAGATGCTGGCCGTGGCCGCCGGCGACAGCGGCAGGCTGCTCGAATCCCACCGGGCGCTGGCCGAGCACTACTATCTCGACGGCAACGCGCCCGCGGCGATCGAGCAGCTCACCATCGCGCGCCGTTATGCCGGACACAGCTACTATTATCTCTCGAGCCTGGACGCGCGCATCAAGGAAATCAAACGCCAGGCCGCCCTCGACAAACATCCCTGATCAGCCCGGCGCGGGCGCATTAGCAAATGCTGTATTACCGAATATGGATTTTATTCCATCAAAATTTTCGGACGCGGCAGCATTAATTCTTGCCACTCCCCCGGGTGGTGGCTATTCTACGAAACGTTTCCGACTTGTTGCGGTTCCGCCGGCCGTCCGGCCGGATGGCGTCGCGGCCTGAATAAAACCCAACTACCGTCAGGAGGAGTAATGCGGAAGACCGCCAGAATCATGCTCGGGGCGACTGCCGCGGTACTTTTGGCGGGCGGCGCAGGCGGAATCACTCCCGCCGCCGCTGCCGGTCATGTGCCGACCAGCGCACAATGCCACAACAAGGCCCATCCGCCCACCGATCCTGCCGTCATCGGCGGTTGCATCGTCATCAGCCGCAAAGAGGGCAACTGCGTCGCCTGCCACGCGATCGCCGGCGCCATCGAGCCGGGCAACATCGGACCGCGGCTCGTGGACATCAGCAAGCGCTTCCCGGACCGCGCCAAGCTCCGGGCCCAGATCTGGGATCCGACGATCGCCAATCCGCAGACCGCCATGCCGCCGTACGGGCGCAACAAGATCCTTACCGGCAAGCAGATCAACGAAGTTGTGGATTTTCTCGAGACGCTATGAGCCAGGCCAGCGTGCGGCTGAAATGAGCCCGCCAACCATCGCTGCCACTGCGCAGGTAGACCGTTTCTGACATCGTACTTTTCAGGAGACCGCCGTGACCACCTTGACCCGCAGGACCTTTCTCAAGGGCAGCCTCGCCAGCAGCGCGCTCGCCCTCGCCGCCACCGCCGGGCTGCTTGCCCCGCGCCGCGTGCTCGCCGCCTGGCCCTCCTGGCCGGCAGCGGCCTTCGATGCAACGAGTGCCGCCGCGGCACTGACCTCCCTCTACGGCACCGAGCGCATCCCGGTGAGCGCCCGCATCCACATCCGCGCCCCGATCCAGGCCGAGAACGGGGCGGTCGTGCCCATTGAGGTCTCGACCGACCTGCCGCAGGTGGAGTCGATCGCCATCGTGGTGGACAAGAACCCCACCCCGCTCGTCACCCATGTGCGCTTCCTCAACGGGGCGCGCGGCTTTTTCATGGCCCGCATGAAGATGGGGCAGACCTCCCCGGTGCGGGTGATCGTCAAGTCCGCCGGGCGGCTCTACCAGGCGAACCAGTCGATCAAGGTGACCGTCGGCGGCTGCGGCGGCTAGGCCCCGCGCATCCTTCCCCTTAAATCCCCATGTCCTGAGGCACTGCCCATGAAACACAAGACGATGATTCGCACCCGCCCCCACGACGGGGCCACCGAGATCCTCGTGCTCGTCGAGCACCCCATGGAGACCGGCCAGCGCATCGACCCGAAGACCAAGCGCAAGATCCCGGCGCACTTCATCGAGACCCTCACCATCTCCGTCAACGGACACCCCGTGGCCGAGACCGACCTCAGCGTGGCGATCTCCAAAGACCCGCTGCTCGGGGTGCTCGTCGCCGGCCCCAAGGCCGGTGATACGGTGACGGTGAGCTGGCGCGACAACAAGGGCGAGACCGGGGGCGCGAAGGCGCTCGTGAGCTAAGACCCCCGCGGCCCATGAGGGGGATGCCGCCGGTACGCCGGCGGCGCCTTCTGGGTCCCCGCTGCTGCCGAATTCCGAGGCTCAGGACGAAGCCGGGAGCTCGGGCCTGCCGAAATAGTACCCCTGGGCCCAGTCCACTCCTATCGCACTGACGATCTCCGCCACTTCTTCGCTCTCGACGAATTCTGCCACCGTGATCAGGCCAAGATCTGCGGCCGCCTTCTGTATGCCCTGCACGATGGTGCGCACCCGAGTTTCCCTGATTCTCTGGATAAGCGTGCCTTCGATCTTGACGAAGGCAAACGGGAGATCAGCCAGGTACTTGAACGAAGAGTATCCGCTGCCGAAGTCGTCCAGCGCCAACCGCAACCCGAAGTCGAGAAACGGCCGCAGCATGTTGCGCGTCGCATCCAGATCGTGGAGTAGTTCGCGTTCCGTGACTTCGATGACCAGGGGTTTGGTAAAGCCGACCAGGTCGCCGCAGGATGCACAGGCGCGGCGCGCCGACTCGAGGAGTTCGGCGACGACCTTGGGGTGGCGCAACAGATTGCCGGAGATGTTGACGAAATGCGCCATGTTCGGGGTGATGCGCTGCTGCCGCATACAGTGTTCGATGACGGTCAGGATGATGGCGCGGTCTATCTGGTGGGTAATCTGGAGCTGGCGCGCGGCCTCGATGAACTGATCGGCCGCGAGCGGCTCGCTGTTGACGCCAATGACCCGCGCCAGGGCCTCTTCAGCCACGACCGCGCCACCGCGCAGATCGACAATCGGCTGATAGGCCGGTACGACCCGGTGTTCGCGCAATGCCGCGTCCAGCAGTTTGCCGAGTCCGAAGACCTGCCCGTGCAGGGCGTCGGCATGGATCACGCGGTTGCGCCCGCTGTTCTTGGCCTGGTACATCGCGGCGCCGCAGGCCGCGATCAACTGCTCGGCAGTGGTTGCGTCTTCCGGGAAGCAGGCGGTGCCGAAGCTTGCGGACGCGTGGATTTCATACCCGTCCGCCTTCAGGGTCATTGACTCGATCGCCTGTCGCAACCGCTCTGCGGTGCTGTCTGTCGTGTCGCGGTCCGCGTCGCGAAGCAAGCACAGAAATTCCTGTCCGCCCCAGCGTCCGACCTGGCCGCGCTCTCCCAGCATTTGCCTGGCGAGCTGGCCGACCTGCTGGATGAGGAGATTGCCGCAACGCTCACTGTAGCCGTAATTAATGACCTTGAATCGGTCGAGGTCGAGCATGATCAGCCCGAACGGGCGGTGACCCTGGCGGCCGAGGGAGACATGCGCTTCGACCAGCTCCCGGAATGCAGCGCGGGTCTGAAGTCCAGTGAGCGGATCGGGCGGGAGTGGACTTGGACCGGCAAAGGATGGGTTGGCTGTTTTCATGGGTCAGATGGCCGCGTGTCGTCCTGTTTTGTGGTCGTGCAATAACTTCTGTGCCCATCTTGATGAAGAATAGCAGGAATATCTCCAGTGTGGGTTGAGGGGGACGAGAGCGGAAACACTCCCCGGGGAAGCGGTGGGCAGGTCAATACGTAATACCTATAGATCGGCTGCGCCATGCCTACTGGCGTACTCGATCCAAGAGCCTGATTTCACGCGGTTTTGAGGAATAACCCGGCGGCCAGCAGCGCACTGCCGAACGCGCTGAGTTCCGAGCGTGGCTTGACCAGCGGAACGTCGAGGACCTGTTCCCGGATCCGTTGCCAGCCGGGGTTCCGGCTGCCGCCGCCGGTCGTGCGGATGGATCGCACCCGGGGGCCGCCGAGGGCATGCAGAAGCCGATACCCTTGGGCCTCGATCTGGGCGATACCTTCCAGCATGCCCTGGAAAAACGTTACGCTGTCCGCGGGGAGCGGTTCGAGCTTCGCCGTCATCGTCGGGTCGTTGACCGGGAACCGCTCACCGACATCGGGCAGGGGATAATACTCCAGGCCGGTCAAGTTCTCGGGGTCCAGCAGCGGTGTCATTTCGCGCAGCTGTTCGAGCTTGAAGTACTGAAGGAGCGTCGCCCCGCCGCTGTTGGAGGCGCCGCCGATAAGCCAACGGTCGCCCAGGCGATGGCTGTAGACCCCATGTCCGGCGGAAAAGACGGGCCTGTCGGCGAGCACTTTGAGGACCAGGGTCGAACCTAGGGATGTCACCGCGTCACCGCATTCGCTGCCGCCGGCGGCGATAAACGCCGCGACCCCGTCGGTGGTTCCGGCAACCACCATTGCGTTCCGGGGGAATCCGAATGCATCGGCGACTTCGCCGCTCACGGGCGCAAGCGGCTCGCCGGGGGAGTGTACTTGGGGCAGCAGGCCGATATTGATCCCGAGCTGGCTGATCCAGTCGGGCCAGCGGCGCGTCTCGGTGTCGTAGCCGAGCTTCAGGCAGTTGTTGTAGTCACTGTGGCCCCAGGCGCCCGTGAGTTTTCCGGCGATCCAGTCTGCCTGGTGCAGGGCGTGCGCCGCATTCCGGGTCCCGCCCTGGGCATGGAGCCATAGGAGTTTCGCCAGACTGCTGGTCGCGCCCTGGGCCCCGCTGTCTGGCCCGGCGAACGGCAGGATCTGCTTTGCCTCGTCGACGGCGCGGGCATCGTTGTACATCAGTGCGGTGGTCGTGGGCGCGCCCTCTCGGTCACACAGCAGCAGGGTGCCGGAAGTCCCGTCCACGGCAATGGCCCGGACCCGTTTCGGGTCGATGCGCTGTGCCAGCAGCCTCAGCGCCGAGACTGCAGCCGTCCACCAGGCCCCCGCTTCCTGGGTGACCTCGTTTTCCTTGCGCGATGGCAGGGGTATGGCGGCGTCCGCCTGCGCGAGCAGATTGCCCTGCGCATCGATGGCCATTGCGCGGCAGCCTGTGCTGCCCAAATCGATACCGAGGTAGATGCCGCTGTCTGTAGCAGCAGTTCTCACAGCCGCAGTCTTGCGGGCGCCTCCTCTAGCAGTGACACCTTCGCCGGGTTCACGCTCCGCGGCTGGCGGGAGAGCGGATTCCGGTTTGCCCGCCTCTTTCGGTGTCCGGGGCGGGGTGCGCCGCTCGCGCGGCAGCATACGGAAGCGTCCGCTGCCGGTCCGGCCGCTGGAGCTGCTCTGGGAAGGCGGAGCGGCCGGCATCGGCAATGTTGCGGAGTCTGCGCCTGCGGGATCGGCAGAGACGGACGGGTCCTCCGGGCCTGCCTTTGGTTTGCCGTCCGCCACCGGTGGCGGCGGGGGTAGCGGCACGCAGCCTGGTTTGCGGTGATCGGCGATGATGGTCGTATAAATGCCGCCACGGACGTAGAATTCGGCACGTAGCCTCATGTAGCGGGGCGCCGTCGCCGCCACCAGGTCGTTCAGGATGGAGTTGGTGACCGCTTCGTGAAAGGCTCCTTCATTGCGGAACGACCAGATGTAGAGCTTGAGGGACTTCAATTCGATGCACTTCTGGTCCGGAATGTAGTCCAGGTAGAGGGTAGCGAAGTCCGGCTGTCCGGTTTTCGGGCACAGACAGGTAAACTCCGGTATCCGGATCTCAATGGTATAATCCCGTTCCGGATTGGGGTTTACGAACGTCTCCAGCTGCTTGCTCGGTTGGGTAGGCATTTTGAATCCTGTGTGCTAGCGTTGTGCATCCTTAGCCGCTAAAAATTGTAACCTATCCATTAACTTAATGCGCCTCAAGAAAATCAAGCTTTCCGGATTCAAGTCCTTCGTGGATCCCATCGCCATCCCGGTGTCGGGCAATCTCATCGGCATCGTCGGCCCCAACGGCTGCGGCAAGTCCAACATCATCGATGCTGTACGCTGGGTGATGGGCGAGAGTTCTGCCAAGCATCTGCGCGGAGACTCCATGGCCGACGTGATTTTCAGCGGGTCGACCGCGCGCAAGCCGGTCGGCAAGGCCTCGGTGGAGCTGATCTTCGACAACAGTGACGGCGGCGCACCGGGACAATTTGCCTCGTATTCCGAGATTTCGATTCGGCGCGAGGCTGCGCGCGACGGCCAGTCGGACTATTTTCTGAACCGCACGCGGTGCCGCCGCAAGGACATTACCGACTTGTTTCTCGGCACCGGCCTGGGTCCCCATTCCTACTCGATCCTCGAGCAGAATTCGGTAACGCGCATCATCGAATCCAAGCCGGAGGAACTGCGCTCCTTCTTCGAAGAGGCTGCCGGCGTTTCACGCTACAAGGAGCGGCGGCGTGAAACCGAGAACCGAATCAAGCACACACGCGAGAATCTCGCCCGTGTGGAAGATATCCGCAAGGAACTTGATGCCCAGCTCCAGCGTCTCCAGCGCCAGGCGCGCGTCACGCAGAAATACAAGGAGCTCAAGCAGGAAGAGCGATTGCTGCGTGCGCAGCTGCAGGGCCTGCGCTGGCGCAGTCTCGATGAACATCTGCGCCAGCATGATGCGTCGCTCGCCACCCAGGAAACCACCCTCGAGAGCATGATTGCCGAGCTGCGCGCTTCCGAGGCGGCGATCGAGCAGCTGCGGGCGCAGCAGACCGAAGCCGGCGACCGCTTCAACAGCGTCCAGGCGGAACGGTACGCGGCCGGTTCCGAGGTCGATGCCATCGAACAGTCGATCCAGCACGCACGCGACACACGCCAGCAGCGGCTGAGGGAGCAGGAGCAGCTCAATCAGTCCTGGGAAGAGGCGAACCGGCACCGGCTGGAAGACAGCAGTCGGCTTGAGACGCTGCAGAAGGAGCTCGACGCCGCCGCCCCGCTGCTGGCCGAACGCCAGCGCGAGCGCTCGGACGCGGCCGATGCCCTGGCGTCTGCCGAGCAGGCGCTGCAGCAATGGCAGGGTGAGTGGGAACGGTTCGGTCAGACCGCCTCCGGGCAGGAACGGATACGTGACGTCCAGGGGACGCGCATCGCGAACCTGGGCCAGCAGATTGCCCAGCTCCAGCAGCGCCAGTCCCGGCTGCAGGAGGAGGCCGAAGCCATCGAGCGCGAAGTCGGAACCGACGACGTGGTCAGGTTGCGCAGCGAGGTTGCCGAGCGCGATCGCATTCACGAAGGGCGCGAGCGCGAGATCGAGGACGTTGAGGCGCGCATTGGCCAGCTGCGCGCCGACAGTGACAATTGCACGGCGCGTCAGGAGGAGGTGCGCGGACAGATCCAGACCGCCGAGGCGCGCCTGGCGAGCCTGAGCGAGCTGCAGGCGGCGGCGCTTGGCAAGCATGACGTGGCGCTCAACGACTGGCTCGCGGGCCGTTCGCTCACCGCAGCTCCCCGGCTGGCGGGCATGCTCGACGTCGAGCAGGGCTGGGAACTGGCCGTGGAGCGCGTGCTTGGTGCCGATCTTACCGCGGTATGCGTGGCCGGCCTGGATGGACTTGCAGCCGACCTCGCCGGACTACGGGGCGCAGAGCTTACAGTGCTGGAGACGGCGCCGGTGCCAGCGGCTGGTCCGGTTGCGGTCCGGCCGCTGTTGCTCGACAAGATCCGGGCACGTATCGATGTCAGCGCGCTGCTCTCCGGCATCTATGCTGCCGAATCGCTGGACGAAGCGCTCGTGCTGCGTTCCAGCCTGCTGCCGGAGGAATCGGTCGTGACCCGGTCGGGCGCCTGGCTCGGACGCAACTGGATGGCGGTTACGGATAAGGACAGCGCGCGCGCCGGAATGATCGGGCGCGAGCGTGAGATCGAAAGCCTGCAGGCAGCGCTCGGTACGCTGCGCACAGCGCTGGAGGCGGCGAGATCGGACCTGTCCGAAGCGCAGAGGCAGCTCGCCGAGCTCGAGCAGCAGCGGCAGCAGCGCCGCCGGGACCTGAACGAATACAGTCGCGAACGTGCCGCCGCGCACTCGCGGCTCGGACACCAGGAGGCCCGATTGGCGCAGCTGCACGAACGGCACCGGCAGATCGAGGGTGAGCGGGCGGAGCTGGCGCAGCAGGTTCAGCGTGGCGAGGCGGAGCTGGTTGCCGCAGAGCGGTTGCTGCAGGAGGCCGCCCAGCAGGGAGAGGCGCTGGAAGCGCGCCGACACGAACTGACCGAACAGCGCGACAGATGTCGCATGCGGTCGGATGAGGCGCGTGCGCGCGCGGCCGCGGCCAATGATTCCCTGCACAGGCTCGAGATCGACCTGCAGCGGATGCAGACGGAGTTCGAAACCATCACCCAGAGCATCGAGCGCCTGGACAGCCAGCTCGGCCACTTGGCGGAGCGCCGGCGCAATGTCGAGGAACTGCTCTCGCGCGACGAGCAGCCGGAAGAGGAACTGGGTGAGCGCCTGCAGCGTGCGCTCGAGAAACGCGTGGAGATAGAAGGCCGGTTGAGCCAGGTGCGACAGGTCGTTGTCGACCTGGAGGCGGCGCTGCGCGAGCTGCAGCAGACGCACGGCCAGCAGCAGGAACGCATCAATGCAGCGCGCGAATCGCTCGAGGGCGAACGCCGGTTGCGCGAGGGACTGGTGGTGCGGCGAGACACGGTGGTGGAGCAGCTGCAGGAGACGGGCGCCGGGCTGACCATCGAGGACGTACTGCGCGATCTGCCGGGCGAGGCCGGCGAGGAAGCGTGGCAGCAGCGCCTCGACGAGCTCGGCAGAAAGATCGAACGTCTCGGCCCTCCCAACATGGGGGCGGTGGAGGAATATCGTGAACAGTCGGAGCGCAAAGGGTATCTGGACAAGCAGTACGAGGATCTGTCCCAGGCGCTGGCGACACTCGAGGATGCCATACGCAAGATCGATCGCGAGACCCGCACGCGCTTCCGCGAAACCTTCGACAAGGTGAACAGCGGATTCCAGACCCTGTTTCCGCGCCTGTTCGGGGGCGGCCAGGCGCAACTGGAGCTTGTCGGGGAGGAGCTGCTCGAGAGCGGGGTGCGGGTAATGGCCCGGCCTCCGGGCAAGCGCAACAGCACGATTCACCTGCTATCGGGCGGGGAAAAGGCCCTTACCGCGGTTTCCTTGCTGTTTGCGCTGTTCGAGCTCAATCCCGCGCCGTTCTGTCTGCTCGATGAGGTCGACGCACCACTTGATGATGCCAACGTGGTGCGTTATTCGCAGATGCTCAAGGCTCTGTCGGAGAAGACCCAGCTCATTTACATTACCCACAACAAGATCAGCATGGAGATCGCCGAACTGCTTGTCGGGGTTACCATGTCGGAGCCGGGCGTGTCACGGCTCGTCGCGGTGGACGTGGAAGAAGCGCTGGAGATGGTGGCCCAGTGATTTTTTCGGACTGAGACCAATGAATCTGCAATACGCCCTGCTTCTGATCGGATTGGTGATCATCGGGGGCGTGGTAATTGGAACCTACGGCAGGCTGAGGTTCCCGCTGCGGCGGCACCGGACCCAGGACTGGCAGGATGAGTCGCAGGGTGAGGCGCCCAGGGGGGGCTCGGATTCGCACGCCGAGGCCGCCGTGCTGACCGCGCGGCGCGAAGCGCCTGCGGCGAGCGGCCTCGACATCAATCCCGGGCCGCCCGCGGCGTCTGATGCGAAGTTCCTCAAACCGGACGTGCCGCTGGCCGGCGGCAGCGGGCCGGTTGCAGACATCGAGCACTACGAGGAACTGGAAGGCATCGAGAGCACCGCTCTGATGCCGCTCAATCTGAGCCTCGATCTTGGGCACCCCGAGACGGCCGCCGCCAGTGGATCGGCCCGCCAGCAGGTACCGGATGACAAGGTCGATTTCGTGATACATCTTCCCGGAGCGGGTCCGGTGAACCGGAACCGGGCGCTCGGGGTCTACAAGCAGAACGAATACCTGCTCGAGAAGCCGCACCAGATCTTCGGACTCGGGTATCGGACCCGGCAGTGGTCAAACCTTGAATCCGACCGCGAATACGCCCAGTACAGCGACATCGCCGTGGCCCTCCAGCTCGCCGACAGCCGCGGTCCGGCGAACGAGTCGGAGGTCAACCAGTTCGTGCAGATGTCGCTCAAGCTCGCCGACACGCTGCAGCGTCCCACGAAACTGTCGCTCACGCCGGAGCAGGCGGTGGAGGTGGCGCTCGATCTCGACCGCTTCTGCGAAGCCAACGACGTGCTGGCTAGCGTCAACGTGCTGTCCAACAATCCGGGCGGTTTCAGCGGCCGGGCCATCAGCCAGGCCGCGACGCAGCTCGGCATGCAGTTCGGCGCCATGGATATTTTCCACCTGAAGAACGACAACCCGCTCGGGTGTCGCCATCTGTTCAGTCTCGCCAATCTGTACGATCCAGGCTCATTCGATCTGAACACCATCAATGCCCTGAAGACGGCGGGGCTGACCCTGTTCATGAATGTCCCGTGCGCCTTCCAGCCGGCTGCGGTGTTCGAGAGGATGATCGAGACAGCCCGCGGCCTGTGCGATCTGCTCGACGGCCGGCTCGTCGACCAGGATTCGAAGCCGCTCTCCGAGGCCGGGCTAAAGGTTATTCGCACCCAGATCGACCGCATAGCAACGGACATGCAGGGCCGGGGTATCGTGCCCGGCAGCGAAGCGGCAATGCGGCTTTTCTAGTCGGCGGCTTCAGTCGCTTCGCCGTTTCCCGCCGCTGCCCGGGTCCGGTGTCCGTCCAAGACCAGGATTTCCGCCATGAGCGATCTTGCAAAAGCCGAAGCACGCATCGCGGCCTTGCGCGAGCAGATCAACGAACACAATTACCGCTATTACGTTCTGGATGCGCCGGTAGTATCTGATGCCGAGTATGACCGGCTGCTTCGTGAACTCCAGGATCTGGAGCGGAAGTTCCCCCAGCTCATCGTCCCAGATTCGCCGACCCAGAGGATTGGCGCGGCTCCGGCTGGCGAATTCGGGGAGGTGCGTCATCAGGTCCCGATGACCTCGATGGACAATGCCATGGACGACGGGGAAGTGCGCGACTGGGATGAGCGCGTGCACCGGGGTCTGGCCGTCACCGGCCCCGTAGGCTACACCGCGGAGCCAAAGTTCGACGGAACCTCGATCAGTCTGCGCTACGAGCGCGGGTTGTTGGTGCGCGCCGGTACCCGCGGCGACGGCCGTATCGGAGAGGATGTGACCCAGAACGCGCGGACCATACGCACGGTACCGCTGCGTCTGCACGGACATGGCTGGCCGAGGGTTCTCGAGGTGCGCGGGGAAATCGTGATTCCAAAAAGGGACTTCGAGAACCTCAACGCCGAGCAGCTCCGCGCAGGAGGGAAGGTTTTCGCGAATCCGCGCAATGCCGCCGCCGGCAGCCTGCGTCAGCTCGACCCCCGGATCACGGCCGGCCGGCCGCTGAGCTTCTTTCCCTGGGGGCTCGGTGAGGTTGGGGGCGGCACGGTGCCGGATCACTATTCCGGCGTGATCGGCAAGCTTCGCGAGTGGGGATTCCGGGTCACCAACCTCTTCCGCGTCGTATACGGGGCGGAAGATTGCCTAAAGTATTACGCCGAAATCGGCGCCATGCGCGACCGGCTGCCATTCGAGATCGATGGAGTGGTTTACAAGGTGGACGACTTGGCGGCTCGCGACCGTCTCGGCTTCACGGCACGGGCACCCCGCTGGGCGGTGGCCCACAAGTTTCCGGCGCACGAGGAGACTACTGTGATTGAGGACATTCTGGCGTCGGTTGGCCGCACCGGCGTGGTCACGCCGGTCGCCGTCCTGCGGCCGGTACACATCGGTGGAGTGACCGTGACCCACGCCACGCTGCACAACCAGGACGAAGTGCAGCGCAAGGATGTACGCATCGGCGATACTGTAATAGTGCGTCGCGCAGGCGATGTGATCCCGGAAGTGGTCGGTGTCATCAGGGAGATGCGTCCTCCGGACACGAAGCCCTGGCGCATGCCCAGGAGATGTCCGCAGTGCGGAAGCGAGGTCGTGCGTGAGGAGGGGGAGGCGGCGCACCGCTGCATGGGCGGCCTGTTCTGTCCGGCGCAGCGCATCGGCGCACTGCTCCATTTCGCCTCCCGCCGTGCCATGGATATCGAAGGGCTCGGCGAAAAGCTGGCTGGACAGCTGGTGGATAGCGGCATGGTGGAGACTGTCGCTGACCTTTACGGCCTGGAGAAGGGGCCACTTGCCGGGCTGGAGCGCATGGGCGAGAAGTCGGCGCAGAACCTGCTAGAGCAGATTGCCCGGAGCCGGGCGACGACGCTGCCACGGCTGCTCAACGCTCTTGGCATTCCGCAGGTGGGCGAGGCGACGGCGCTGGCGCTTGCCAGGCACTTCCGCGACCTCAGGCCGATCATGGACGCAGTCGTGGATTCCCTCGAGGAAGTCGCCGGGATCGGACCGAACGTGGCCGGAGAGATCCACAGTTTTTTTCACCAGAAACACAATCGCGAGGTGATCGAGCGGCTGCTCGCGGCGGGTGTGCACTGGCCCCGCGAGGCCAACGTCGCAGCATCGCTGCGGCTGGCTGGCAAGACCTTCGTTCTGACCGGAACCCTGGACACCCTGACTCGCGACGAAGCACGGGAGCGGTTGGTCGCGCTCGGCGCCAAGGTTGCAGGCAGCGTCTCGGGCAAGACTGATTACGTGGTGGTGGGCGAAGACCCGGGCTCCAAAGCCGACAAGGCAAGAAAGCTGGGCGTAACGATGCTGGACGAACAGTCCTTCCTGAAGCTGCTCGATGGCGGGGTGACCGGTCCCTGAGGCTGCGCCCGTGGCCGGGCCGGCGTCCGTCCCCACCCTCTGCGCACGCAGAGGGTGGGGTGGCTGGCGGCCTAGTTTGTGAGGCTGATCTTGGCCTTGGACTTGAGCTGGCTCAGCAGCTGCTTGAGTCGCTCCTGTTGCATCACCGCGCGGATCCGGTCCTTCATTTCATCGTATGGCGGAAACTTGAAGGGACGCACGTCTTCGAGCTGAATGACGTGGTAGCCGAACTGGGTCTTCACCGGCTCCGGGCTGATCTCGCCTTTTTTCATCTTGGTCACGGCGTCGAAGAAGGCCGGGACCATCGTGGTCTGGTTGAACCATCCCAGCTCGCCGCCTACCCGCGCAGACTGAACGTCGATTGAATCCTTCTTGGCGAGCGCTGCGAAGTTGGCGCCGTGCTTCAGCTCGGAAATGATCCTCTCCGCCTCAGCCTTGGATTTGACCAGAATATGACGCGCCCGGTATTCGTACTTGTTGGTCTTGGTGAGTTCCTGGTCATAACGTGCCTTGACGTCGGCGTCCGAGACCGGGTTCTCCGACAGATACTGGCGCACCACGGCGTTCGCCAGGATGTTCTCGCGCTGCTGTTTGATGAGGAAGCGCACGTCCGGTTGCTGGTCGAGCCGGTGCTTGATCGCATCCTGAGACAGCAGCGAGAGATTGACCAGCTGGTCTAGGACCAGCTTGCGGGTCTTCTCCGAAACCGGCTGCTGGATCCGGTTCAGCTGCAGGAAATTGTCGAAATCCGATTGGGTGATCGGCTGACCGTTGACGGTGGCGATCGCCGGACTCGACTCCGCGGTCTTCTTATGGCACGCGGCGGCGAACAGGGCGAAGCTCACGACCGCGAGCAGGATCAATGGGCGTGGATATTTCATGAATTGGCCTCTTGTTTGGATATGGCTCTAGTGTTTACAGCTCTTCCGGGGAAAACGCGCGTATGCTGAGTGCGTGTATCCGCAAGCGCATGGCATCGTCCAGCGCCGCATAGACCATGCGGTGACGTTCGACCGGACCTTTCCCGGCAAACTGCTCCGAAACCACGGTCACGGCATAATGGCCGCCTCCGCGGGCGCCGGCATGGCCTGCATGTTGCGCGCTCTCGTCGATGACCTCCACGGCATCTGCCGCCAGAACGGCGCGCAGCTGCTGCTCGATGGCTGTTGCGCTCTCGTTCACGGCAGTACCTTGCGGAACGGCCGCACTGTTACTTCCGAATAGATGCCGGCCTGCACGTACGGATCAGCGTCGGCCCAGGCCTGGGCTTCCGCAAGCGAGGTGAACTCGGCCACAACCAGGCTGCCGCTGAAGCCGGCAGCACCGGGATCCTCCGCATCCAGGGCGGGGTAGGGTCCTGCCAAGAGCAGGCGTCCTTCGTCGCGCAGTTTTTCCAGCCGCTGCAGGTGAGCTGGCCGGGCGGTCTTGCGCCGGTTCAGGCTGTCGGGCACGTCCTGCCCGCTGATCGCGTAGAACATCACTGTTCTTCCTTCTGTGTCGCGATCTCCGCCTGCGGCTGCTCCAGATGCTTCGATAGGAACAGCGCCTGTGCCACCGCAAATACGACTGTCAGGGCGAGTGAACCCCAAACCTTCATGGTGACCCACGTATCAAGGCGTGCCGCCTTGCTTTCCTGCAAGCCGTAGAAAAATGCGAAATACAGGTTTAGGGCGCCCATCAACAGGAAAAAGACCCCCCAGCTCAGGTTGTAGATCTTCCAAATGCGCGCGGGCATGGAGACCTGCCGGTCGAGCAGGTGTTCCGCGGCGGTCCGCCGGCCGATGATCTGGCTTCCCAGGAACACGGCAGCAAAGGCCCAGTACAAGATGGTCGGTTTCCAGCGGATGAACGTGTCATTGTGCAGAGCCAAGGTAAGGCCGCCGAACACGCCGATGATGGCCAGCTGCATCAGGTGCATGCCCTCGAATCGGCCCTGCCGGAACCGGGACCAGGCGACCTGCGCCACGGAGGCCGCGATCGCCACCGCAGTGGCGGTGTAGATCCCGGCCAGCTTGAAAGCCACGAAAAAGAGGAAAAGCGGAAAGAAATCGATGAATATCTTCATTGTGCCCGGTTATGCCGGATTTAAAGAACTATTCTCGCATGTCGCCGCGGCAGGGGCAACGAGGCCCCTCAGTGGAGCGTCGGATGGCTCCACGCTGCATGATAGCGCGCCATGACCTCGCGCACGGATGACGGGTAATCGAGGGCCGCCATCTGCTGCATGCCCTGTTCAAAAAACTTTGGCGCTTCCTCGGGCAGGTCGTGGACCAGCTCGTCAAAAACCTGCGCCATCAGCGCCAGGTTATGCGAGCGGGTTGCCACAATCCCCCGGTTGAGCTGCAGGAGACGCCAAGGCCGGCCTGGATTGTTCTTTTCAAGGTCCTGCCGGATGAAGTCGTCGCAGGCGTGGATCACGTTGCCCATGAACCGCGCCATCCGCTCGAGTTCGCCGGTATCTGTGGTGCGGTTGGCAAGATCCGCGAGCGCATTCACCACAGGTTCCGGCGAGCGGATGCGGCCGTGGTGGCGGATTATCCAGTCTGCCGTTGCGAGACTCATTTTTCCGATCGCAAGGCAGGCGTCGGCCAGGCCAAGCTGCTGACCCCAGGCTGCAAGGTCGGCGAGCAGATTGAGGCCATAGTCGCCGAGCTGGTTCACGTCGTCTTTGGCGATCGCCCCGGTTTCGCCTTGATCGCGATCCACATTGCTGGCGATGGTCAGGAATCTATCAATCTGTTCAATAATTTGTGGGGGCGTGACCTGATTGCTCACGACCGGTTTGCGGCGCGCATAGGCAGTCCGGACCTGGGTCGCGGCCGACTTGAACCGCTCGATTGCCACCGGCAGCGCGATGATGGATTCCATGGAACACCCCGGCCAGGTTAATTATGCCGAGCAGGCATGATACCCTGATTCCTGGATTGGAGGAGAGATGCGGCCCGCCGGAGCGCCGGAGGGTACGCCTGTTCTGAGTTTATGCCGCAATACGACCTGCATACCCACACATTTCATTCGGACGGCACGCTGTCGCCGTCGGAACTGGTGATGCGTGCGCATTCCAGTGGGGTCGGGGTGCTGGCCCTGACCGATCATGACATCACGAGCGGCATCCATGAGGCCCAGGAGGCGGCGCGCGCCGCCGGCATCGTGCTCGTGCCGGGTGTCGAGATTTCCGTGACGTGGAACGGGCTGACGCTCCACATCGTGGGATTGGGCATCGATCCCGATGAGGGCCGTCTGCAGGCCGGTCTCGCGGATCAACTCCGATTCCGTGACTGGCGTGCAGAGGAAATTGGCCGGCGCCTGGCGCGCAAGGGTATATCCGGTGCCAGTGCCGGCGCCCGTGCCAGGGCGCAGGGTGTGCTGGTCAGCCGCACCCACTTTGCCCGGCACCTGGTGGCCGAGGGCCACGTCCGGAGCGTGCGCGATGCGTTCTCGAAATACCTCTCGCGCGGCAAACCCGGCTATGTGCCCGGGCAGTGGGCCAGTCTGCCCCAGGTGCTGGACTGGATCCGCGTCTCTGGGGGGCAGGCCGTGATCGCGCATCCCGCGCGTTACAAGCTCAGTGCCACGCGGCTGCAGCGGCTGTTGAAAGAGTTCAAGGATTCTGGCGGGGAGGCCATCGAGGTTGTCTCGGGCAGCCACAGCCGCGACGATTGCCTGCGTTTCGCCGCGCTGGCCGCACGCTATGATCTTCTGGCTTCCTGTGGGTCCGACTACCACGGGCCGGAAGCGGCCTGGATTGACCTGGGCAGGCTCCCGCCACTGCCCGAATCCTGCCGGCCACTGTGGGTGAAGTGGCGAACAGCAGATATTCCGAGTGGTGTGGTATCGTAGGGCAATCGGTACCCGGAGGCGGACTGACACGGTTCCCATCCCGGCGTGCAGCCGGCCTGCCTTGCCGACCGGAGTCCGTGATGCTGGTTGGTCCCGGCCGCCGCACTCCGGTCGGGGCGCGGCGGCCCGGGCAGACCGCAGCGGGCGGCAGACAGAGCTGCCAGGGGAGGCGGGAGCGTCGGTATGACCCAGTACTTTCAGATCCATCCGCAGAATCCGCAGGCCCGTCTTATCCGGCAGGCGGTTGGAATCGTGCGCGGCGGGGGCGTCATCGCCTATCCGACCGACTCGAGCTATGCGCTCGGCTGCCATATTGGCGATAAGGCAGCCATGGAGCGCATACGGCGCATTCGTGCGCTCGACAACCATCATGATTTCACGCTGGTGTGCCGGGATTTGTCGGAGGTTGCCGTCTATGCGCGCGTCGGCAACGCCGACTACCGCATTCTCAAGGCCTGCACCCCCGGCCCTTATACGTTCATTCTGCCGGCGACCCGTGAGGTGCCACGGCGCCTGCAGAATCCGCGACGAAAGACGATCGGCCTGCGTGTGCCGGCGCACGACATCGCCCAGGCGCTGCTGGCAGAACTGTCCGAACCGCTCATGAGCGTAACCCTGATATTGCCGGGCGAGGAGCTGTCGCTGGCCGATCCGCAGCAGATCCGCGAACGTCTCGAGCACCAGCTTGATCTGGTGATTGACGGCGGCAATTGTGGCTGGGAACCAACCACGATTGTCGAGCTTACTGACGGCGTGGCCCGGGTGCTGCGCAGCGGCAAGGGGGATGTCGGGCCGTTCCTGTCGGGTCCGCTGCAGTGAACGCGCGTGGTCGGGGCCGGGGCGGCCTGATATACTGCGCGGATGCTGGCTAAAATTTTCGGGATACTGCAGGCGCTGACATCGCCCCAGCTCATTTCCATCCTTCTCCTGCCGGTGCTGTTTGCGATCATCGTCCACGAGGTCGCCCATGGCTGGGTGGCCAAACGCCTGGGCGACCCGACCGCCGAGCGTCTGGGTCGCCTCACTCTGAATCCGATCCGGCACATCGATCCGGTCGGAACCATTCTGGTGCCGGCAGTACTGCTGCTGCTTCATAGCGGGTTCATCTTCGGCTGGGCCAAGCCGGTGCCGATCACCTGGGAGAATCTGCGTCACCCCAAGCGCGACATGGCCATCGTGGCAGCCGCGGGACCGGCGGCCAACCTGTTGATGGCGCTGTTCTGGGGGGTGGTCGTGAAGATCGGCATGCTGCTGCCGCCTTCGGCGCTGTGGGTCAGCAAGCCGCTGCAGTACATGGGTCTCGGCGGCATCGCGGTGAACGTACTGCTCATGGTGTTCAACCTGCTGCCACTGCCGCCGCTCGATGGCGGACGGGTGGCGGTAGGCCTGCTGCCCGGCCCCTGGGCCTGGCGCCTCAGCCGGCTCGAGCCCTATGGGTTCCTGATTCTGATTGCCCTGATGTTCACGGGGGTGCTGTGGATCGTCATCGGTCCGGTGGGCGATTTCTTCGCCCGGGTGGTGGTCATGATGACGGGGATCGTGTAGGGATGAGCAGTGTCCTTCCGGGCCAGCCGCAGCGCGTGCTCTCGGGCATGCGTCCGACCGGGCGTCTGCATCTGGGCCATTACCACGGAGTACTCAAGAACTGGTTGCGCCTGCAGACCGAGTACGAATGCCTGTTTTTCGTTGCTGACTGGCACGCGCTGACGACCCACTACGACGAGCCGCAGGTCATCGAGGAGAACGTGTGGGACATGGTCACGGACTGGCTGGCCGTCGGTGTCGATCCCGCGAATACCATCCTGTTCATCCAGTCGCGCGTGCCGCAGCACGCGGAGCTACATGTGCTGCTGTCGATGATCACGCCGCTGTCCTGGCTCGAGCGTGTGCCCACTTACAAAGACCAGCAGCAGCGGCTCAAGGACAAGGATCTGTCCACCTACGGGTTTCTCGGCTATCCGCTGCTGCAGAGCGCGGATATCCTGATGTACCGTGCCGGCCTGGTGCCGGTGGGCGAGGACCAGGTAGCGCACGTGGAAGTGACGCGTGAGGTCGCCCGGCGGTTTAACTATCTCTATGGGCGGGAGCCTGACTACGAGAAGCTGGCCGAAGCGGCCATCGGCAATATGGGCAAGAAGGCTGGCAAGCTGTACCGGGAGCTGCGCACGGCCTATCTCGAGCGCGGGGACGGCGGGGCCTTGGAGACCGCGCGGGCGCTGCTCGACAAGCAGAAGAACATCACGCTTGGTGACCGCGAACGCCTGTTCGGCTACCTCGAGGGCGGTGGACGAGTGATCCTGTCCGAACCCGATGCGTTGCTCACGCAAGCCTCCAAGATGCCCGGCCTCGATGGCCAGAAGATGTCGAAATCGTACAACAACGTCATCAGCCTTCGGGACGAGCCGGGCGAGGTAACCCGCAAGATACGCACCATGCCGACCGACCCGGCGCGCGTGCATCGGTCCGATCCGGGCGACCCCGACAAATGTCCGGTCTGGCAGTTTCATCAGATCTACTCCGGAGAGGAGGTGCGGCAATGGGTCCAGCGTGGCTGCCGCAGCGCCGCCATCGGCTGTCTCGAGTGCAAGCAGCCGGTGATCGACGCGGTGTTGGCCGAACTCAAACCGATTCGCGAGCGGGCCGAAGCCCTGGCGGAAGATCCTGCGCTGGTGAAGAACCTCATCTCCGACGGCTGTCGGAAGGCGCGTGATATTGCGGAAGATACCATGACTGACGTGCGCCGCAGCATGGGGCTGGGGTATATTTGATGGGCGGGCCGGTACAGGAGGGCCAGATGCCGGGACAGGACGAACCGCCACTCGCGATTGTGCAGGGGCAGGCGCTGACGGAACTGCCCCAGGACCTCTACATCCCGCCGGATGCGCTGGAAGTCATTCTCGAGACTTTCGAGGGCCCGCTCGACCTGCTGCTTTATCTGATACGCAAGCAGAACCTGGACATCCTGGACATCCCGATTGCGGAAATCACGCGGCAATACGTGGAGTATGTGGAACTCATGACGCGCGTGCGCCTGGAACTTGCAGGCGAGTATCTCGTGATGGCTGCAATTCTGGCGGAGATTAAGTCGCGCATGCTGTTGCCCCAGCAAGCGGGCGAAGAGGAAGAGGACGATCCGCGCGCGCAGCTCGTGCGGCGCCTGCAGGAGTACGAACGCTATCGCCAGGCTGCCGAGGAAATCGACAACCGGCCGCGCGTCGGACGCGAAATCTATCTTGCCGTCGTCGATTCCACCAACTTGCCGGTCAGGCGCGTGGAGCCAAATGTCACGCTGTTCGAACTGCTCGATGCCTTCCGTGGTGTGCTGCAGCGGGCGGAGATGTACCGCCATCACCGTGTTATGCTGGAGGCGCTGTCGGTACGCGAGCGGATGACCCGGATACTGGAGTCGGTCGGGGCCGAGGCGTTTGTCGATTTCGTGGTGCTTTTCGACGTGACCGAGGGCAGAATGGGCGTCGTGGTCACGTTCATGGCGCTGCTGGAGCTTCTCAAAGAAAACCTGCTGGTTCTGGTGCAGAACGAACCCTATGCGCCGATACATGTGAAGGCGGTTGCCTGATGACCGATTCCAATACAGAGCTGAAAAACATAATCGAAGCGGCGCTGCTTGTTGCCGGGCAGCCGCTTACCATCGATCGCATGCTGTCGCTGTTTCCGGAGGATTCCCGGCCGCCGCGCGAGGAGATTCGTGCCGTCCTGGCGCAGCTCGACCAGGATTATGCTGGGCGCGCGATCGAGCTGCGCCAGATCGACAACGGCTACCGGCTTCAGACCCGGGAGCGCTATGCCGAATGGATCGGCCGCCTGTCCGAAGAGCGTCCGGTGCGCTATTCGCGCGCGCTGCTCGAAACCCTGGCCATCATCGCCTACCGTCAGCCAGTTACCCGCGGAGAAATCGAGGAAATACGCGGCGTTGCGGTGAGCAGCGAGATCATCAAGACCCTCCTGGGTCGGGAGTGGATACGGCAGGTCGGACAACGCGAGGTTCCAGGACGCCCGTCCCTGTACGGAACCACCCGCGCATTCCTCGAGCACTTCAGTCTGAAGAGCCTCGATGCGCTTCCCCCTCTGGCCGAGCTGCGCGACGTAGAGCAACTCAGCGCCGGTCTGGGACTCGCCGTTCCCGAGGAGGCGCAGGCACCAGAGGAGGCGCAGGCTGTCGGGTCGGGCCCGGACGCTGCGACGCATCCTGAAGCCCGGCAGGAGGATGCCGAGCAGGAGCCGGGCGGGGTCGGTGCGGTTCAGGAGTCCGGGGAGCAGGCTGCGGTGCCCATGGATGCACAGACCGGGTTCTGCGAATCCGGCGGGACTGAATCGGGGCCGCAATCGCTGCCGGGAGCCTCCGCGGTGAAGCTGTGAGTGCGGCTGGACGCAACCGCGTCGACAAGACGCCTGCACGCGGGGGGGCACCGGAGGGAGAGAAGCTGCACAAGGTGCTGGCACGTGCCGGCATCGGATCCCGGCGCGAAATGGAGCGCTGGATCGAGGAAGGCCGGATTTCGATCGATGGGGTCGCGGCATCCCGCGGCGACCGAGTCCGTACCGGCCAGCTGATTCGTGTCGATGGCCAGCCGTTGTCGGCCGGTATGACTTTCGGCGCAAAGCGCCGCATTCTCCTTTATAACAAGCCGGAAGGCGAGATCTGCACGGCCACGGATCCGCGGGGCAGGGCCACCATATTCGATCACCTGCCAATCCTGCGCAATGGGAGGTGGGTGGCAGTTGGCCGCCTCGACATCAACACCCAGGGGTTGATCCTGCTGACGACCGACGGCGAGCTTGCAAACCGGCTGATGCACCCCAGCGCCGGAATAGAGCGCGAATATGCGGTTCGCGTTTTGGGCAAACTCCAGACAGACACGTTGCAGCGCCTGCACGAGGGCATCGAGCTCGACGACGGCATGGCGCATTTTGACAGCATCACCGATGCCGGCGGCGAGGGTGCCAACCACTGGTACCATGTGACGCTTAAGGAAGGACGCAACCGAGAAGTGCGGCGGTTGTGGGAGGCGGCGGGGCTGAAGGTCAGTCGCCTGATCCGGGTGCGCTACGGTTCGGTTACGCTGCCGCGCGGACTGCGCCCCGGCCGCTGGGAGGATATGGAGGCGCCGGCGGCGGCATCCTTGATGCGCAGCATCGGCTATGTTCCGCTGGCGCAGGCGCGTCGCCCCGGCCCGCGTGCCGCCGGCAGGAAGCCTGACCAGCCGCCGCAGCGGGCGATCAGCCGCCGCGGGAGTAGGATAGGGCGCGGCAGGCGCTGAGGTCAGGTGGGCGCGCGTGGCCGGCGAGTGCGCCCCGTATCGGAATCTGTCCCGGTGCCGTGGCGCCCGCTCATCGTATTGCTGCTGAGACCTGCCTGCCCGACATCCGAGGTTGTATTGTATTGCGCGCTGCGGCGTATCGGTTAATATCTATATACCATGAAGATGGTATTAGCCAAGACGGCCGATGCGCGTCGCATCGCGGTGATGTCGCGGCAGTTCGTCGAAGGCGGCTTGCCGGGATGGTCCTGGAACGAGACGCGCGTGGCCAGCCACATACGCGATCCAGACAGTCTCGTCCTGACGGCCCGCGCCCGGGGGGGCATCGCCGGTGCCGCGGTCATGTATTTTGCCGAATCAAGCGCGCATCTCGGTCTTCTGGTGGTCGCACCGGAGTGCCGGCGCGCGGGCGTCGGGCGTGGCTTGGTCGAGTGGCTGGAGGAATCGGCACGGGTTGCCGGCACCTTTGTGGTGAGCCTGGAGGTGCGTGCTGCCAACCAGGGCGCCCGGAATTTCTATCGGAAGCTCGGTTACCGTGAGCTGGTGTGCCTGCCGCGTTACTATCACGGTGTCGAAACGGCAGTACGCATGAGCCGTGACCTGCGCTGTTGCCGGATGCCGGATACCGCCTGAACGCTTCAGTACGCTCCCGGCCTGAACTCCCCGCCCGCGCGCCGGTCCCAACCCAGAGCAGCATCGTCGTCGCTTCATTCACGGACTGAGCCGTAACATACAGCGTGAAGCCCGCGCGATCGCCGGCCCGGTTCCGCAGCCGCATGACTGTGCGGGTCTGATCTGTTCCGCAGCGCGCAATCCTGTCGTGGCGCCGGGTGAAGCGTGTAAAATTGTGCCCGCAGCGCGGTCCGCATACCGCGTGCAGTCAGGGCGCCGTCCGCACGGCCACTTTTGCCGAGGTGTAAGATGAAACGCAAGATACTCGTGATCCTGGCCCATCCCGCGCCCTCAAGCTATTGCGGTGCCTTGGCCAGCGCGTATGCGCAGGGTGCCGGGGAATCCCGGGCTGAAGTGCGGCAGCTGGTGCTGGCGGAGATGAAATTCGACCCGGTACGTGCCGTTGCCGGTCCAGTTGAGACCGACATCGCCCAGGCGCGCGACGCGATCCTGTGGGCCGAACACCTTGTCTTTGTCTATCCGATCATGTGGGGCACCATACCGGCCCTGCTCAAGGGATTCATAGAGCGCACCTTCGTTCCTGGCTTTGCGGTGAATTTTCCCGACAATTCGCGATTCTGGGACAGACTGCTGAAGGGCCGTAGCGCGCGCCTCATCGTCACAATGAATTCAGCGCCTTTCATTTACCGCTGGATTTTCGGGGAGCCGGCGCACAAGATCATGAAAAGGGCAGTTCTCAAGTTCTGCGGCATCAGCCCGGTACGCATCACCGCGGTCGGGCCGTTGCGGGCCGCGAGCAAGGAACGGCGCGAAGCGTGGCTCGAGACCGTACGCAGAACCGGCCGGGCGCTCGCCTGAGAGGCCGGTGGAAAAGGGCATGGCAAGGGTTCATTCGTCCCGGCAGTGGCCGCTTTCCTGCAATTGGCGTTCGGCCAGCTCCAGATCGTGAGGAGTGTTGATGTTGGAGAACAGTGTGCCGTCCGCAGGTGCCGTGAACCGCACCGGATCACCGTTTCTTTCCAGCCATTCATGCACGCTGCGTCCCCCCTTGCTCAGGAAAGCTTCCACGCTGGCGGCGTTGCCTGGACCCCACAGCACGGCCAGGGCATGCCGCGTTCCATCGGTCGCGTAGGCGCAGCGTCCACTGCGAAGACCGGCAACGAGTCGTTCGACCAGGTTCGGCGGGATGAAAGGCAGGTCTACCGCGACCGTCGCCAGGAAGCAGTCCGGCCAGGCACGGAGCCCGGCATGGATGCCTGCGAGCGGACCGAGATGTCCGGCGATGAGGTCTGGAATAACGGCTACAGATGCCGGTTCGGCGCTGCCCGCCCGGAAGCGCAAGGGCCCGGCGAATTGGTGCAGGCAGGTTTCGAGACGGCCAGACCGGTCGTTACTGCTGATCGCCATGGCATCCACCTGCGGCGCGAGTCGTGTCAGCACGTGTTCCCACAACGGTCTGCCGCAGAGTTCGGCAAACGTCTTGTCGACGCCGCCGAAGCGGCGCGAACGACCTCCCGCGAGTACCAGGCCACGAATTGGGATTGCCGACATGGCCTCTAATATTGCCACAGCGCGGGGGTTTTGGCAGTGCGGCATGAATGCCGTCTGCGTTGGTGAAGTCAGTGCTGTCTGGTAGAGTGCCACGCCGTGGCGGCGGGCGGAACACGGAACGTCCTGCGCCAGCGCCCGGGCATCCTGTGCGTGCCGGCTGCGGACTCAGGTAACAAGATAATAACCTACTGGAAGGCCCGTATGACCTACAACGATGCACTCCAATCCCTGCGGCCGGACCGTGATGCCGGCCAGCTTGGTGTTCCAGCGCGGCGCAGGCTTCTGTCGTGTGCGCTGCTCGCGCTTCCTTTGATTCTCGGTGGATGTGCCACGCTGAATCACCGGCAGCCCGGGGATTCCTCGGATCAGTCGGCATACGATCCTCTGGAGTCCTACAACCGCGCGATGTTCGCATTCAACGAGACGTTCGACAAATACCTGCTCAAGCCTGTTGCGGTGGGATACAGCGATGTACTGCCGTCTCCGGTGCGGGGCGGTGTCACGCGTTTCTTCAACAACCTGCTCGAACCTACCGTAATTGTGAACGACATGCTGCAGGGAAAGCTCGTACGCACTGCATCCGATACGGGCCGGTTCGTGGTCAATTCGACGGTCGGTCTGGCTGGCCTGTTTGATCCGGCGCGGCGGCTGGGCCTGAAACCACATGAGGCCGATTTTGGCATGACCCTCGGCGTGTGGGGCGTGCCGCCCGGACCCTATATCGTGTGGCCCATCCTTGGACCCAGTGATCTGCGGGACAGCTTCGGCATGGTCGCCGACTATTACACCTATCCGGTCGACTACCTGAACAGCGGCAACTGGCGCTGGAGCTTGAGGATTCTGAACGCCGTCAACACCCGGGCCAACCTGCTTGGTGCGAGCAGCGTGCTGGAACAGGCGGCGGGTCCGAACATGTATACATTCGTGCGGGAGGCCTATCTTCAGCAGCGGCTCAACCTCATTTATAACGGCAGCCCGCCGATGCCGGCGTTTCCCGGTGATGAATCTCCGGATGACAACGGACCGCCGCCCGGTACGGGTGCTACGCCGTCCGCCCCGCCCGCACCGGGTTTGGCTCCGGCTCCGGCAAAGCAGGACCAGTGAGCGCCATAGCAACCGGAATTGGCGCGGAGTCTGTGCCCGGAGGTATGATCTGAGGACGAGGATCTGCCTGGAACGATCGCAATGCACCGCGTCAGCCGATACCGGATTCGCGCCACGATGCCTGCTGTCATGCTTGCCTTTCTGGCCGGGGCGGCATGGGCACAGCACGCCGCTTTCCCGGCTGCGCGCCACGAGGACCACGCGATGAAATTCACGATCACGTCACCGGCGTTCAAGTCCGACGGCGAGATTCCCGCCCGCTACACCTGTGACGGTGCGGATGTCTCGCCGCCTCTGAACTGGAGCGGAGTCCCTGCAGGGACCAAAAGTCTCGTGCTCATCATGGATGACCCCGATGCGCCGGATCCGGCGGACCCGAAAATGACGTGGGTGCACTGGGTGCTTTACAACATCCCTCCCGACGCTGCCGGTCTTCCGGAAGCTGCGCACAGCGCAAATCTGCCCCAGGGTACGCGCGAGGGCATCAACGACTGGAAGCGCCCCGGTTACGGCGGACCCTGTCCACCCATCGGCCGGCATCGCTATTTCGAGAAGTTGTATGCCCTGGACGCCGTTTTGCCCGATCTGGCGCAGCCGACGAAAGCAGTGCTCGAGAAGGCAATGCGGGGCCATGTGCTGGCGCAGCAGGAGCTGATGGGAACCTATCAGCGCCGGCGATAGCAAGCCCGTATGCGACCGTCGGCCGGGAACGATTGCGCCCGAAGGGCACGTGTGCCGGCCGTTGCGTTTGCGCAGCCCATCCTGCGGCGGACGAGGTGGACGACCGCCGCCCGGGGTCCATCATTGCAGGCCAGATCCCGTTCCTGGCGCCGGTACCGCTCCGGTTCGCAGATTCGCCGCCTGGAGACGTGGCCAGGCGGTCTGTCGCCGCGGCCGATACACCAGAGCTGACCGTCGTGTCCGTGCTTACCTCGGCCAGTACGCCGCCTTGTCGGGAAAAATCCATCTCACCCCGCCGCGGGGATCCGCACAGTCTCCCTGGTAGCGCGGGATCAGGTGGATGTGAAGGTGCGGTATGGTCTGCCCCGCAGCCGCGCCATCGTTGATTCCGATGTTGTAGGCGTCCGGCCTGAATTCCTGATCGAGCAGCTGCCTGGACTTATCCAGCAGAAACAGCAGCGACTGCCTCTCTTCCGGTTGCAGTTCGAAGAATGAGCGGACGTGGCGTCGCGGAATGATCAGCATGTGTCCGGCCGATACGGGAAACGTGTCACGGATGGTGACGCCGAATCGGTCAGAAGAGATAATCCTGTCTGCAGACAGGCTGCAGAAGGGGCAGGAAGTCAGCATGGCACGATTATCGCCCTGACGTCGTACGGAGAACAGCATCCCGGCGAATAAAAAAAGGGCGGGTCCAGAGGGACCCGCCCCGTGTTTTCACTGCTCCCGCCCCGGCTCTGCCCTGTGTCCGGCCGGGTTACGTGCAGATCAGGACTTGGGCGCCCAGGCGATGCAGTAGCCGTGCGGACTGATTGAGCCCGCGACAACCTTGCAGGATCCGTTAGCCTTCGGGTTCGGCCCGGGAATGAACTGCATGCAGATTCTGCATTCCTTGTTGCCATTAGGATGGTCGCGGTACTGCATGGCGGCCTTCGGGACCTTGCCGGCCAGGGCCTGCTTCGATGCCAAGAGGCCGGGCACCGCTGCGACGCCCGCTACCAATGCGGCGCTCTTCAGCAGTGAGCGGCGGGAGACCTTTTTGTCGAAACTGTCAGTCATCTATCTCTACCTCCATTGATTGATTGCAATGCTTCGGGTTGCCGTGCGGTGTGGACCAGGTAGCCAGGGTGGACCCATGGTACCCGCTTCCGTTTCGCGCTCCGGCACGGTTTCCCGCTCCTCCTCGCGAGGAATCGCTAGAATAATCCCAATGCCGGTTCCGGTCCATGGAGACGCGGCACGCAGTCCGTTGCGTACCGGCTTATATCAACCGACCGGGGCGGGCAAGATCGCATCCCATGATTCCGGCCGGCCACCTGCTTAGTGTTTTGTGCCGTTCCCCTTTTTGCCGGAGGTGCCGTGGTGAACATCCTTCCAGTATTCCCTCTTGAGGAGATAAGCGAGCAGGGTGAGCAGGACCAGTGCACCGAGCACGTAGGGGCCAATCGCATGCCGCTCAAATACCGACGGATCACTCGCGTAGCGCAGAAAGTCGACGATTTCGGCTACCTGTCTGTGGTAGACGGCCGGCGACTCGAGACCCTGCTGCAGAAGCTTGCCGTTCTTGGCGTAAGTACCACCCCAGGGCGCAAGGATGTTGGGCATGGCAACGTTCGGGAAGAGGTGGTTGTTCCAGCCCGACGGACGCTTGGGATCCCAGTAGAAGGACGTCAGGTAGGTGTATATCCAGTTCTCTCCCCTGGCGCGCACGATGTGACTCAGGTTCGGTGGCGGAATACCAAACCATTTCGTGGCGTCAGCCATGTTCATCGTGGGCTCCATGCCCTTCAGATAATTGGCGCCGTTTGGCAGCATGATCTCCTTTTCGATATCTGCCTTGCTCATGCCGAGTTGCGACAGACGGTTGTAGCGCAGAGAGCTCACTGAATGACAGGCGCTGCAGTGCTCGGCAAAAAGCCTCGCTCCGGCAACCACCATCGGCTTGCTGAAGGAGTACTGCGGTGCTGCCATTGCGCAGCCCGCCACAAGCCAGGCCAGCAGGCCCCCAGCTGCACTTACCCATGCTTTTCTTGTCATGACTTAACCCTTTCCGGCACCTTTCTGGTCGGCTCGATTGAACTTATTATCGGTAGCAGCAGGTAGAAGCCGATGTAAAGTGCGGCACCCACGCGTTCTATGATGAAGTACTTCGGGAGCGGAGGCTGCTCGCCCACCCAGGCCAGCGTGAAGAATGTGATGGCCAGGATGATGATCATCGTGCGGTAGACGGGCCGGTACCGTGACGAACGGACCGGGTTGCGATCAAGCCAGGGCAGCAAGAACGGCAGCGTGATCGCCAAGGCCATCAGCGCGATTCCGAAGTACTTGTTCGGTATCGCCCGCAACATCGCGTAGTACGGCGCAAGGTACCATGGCGGGGTTACGTCCGGCAGCCCCACCATGGGATTGGCGCGGAAGAACGTGGTGCGTTCCAGGAACACGCCATGCATGGTCGGTGCGTAGAACATGATCGCGGCAAAGACCGTCAGCCATACACCAACACCGAAAATATCCTTAACCGTGTAATAGGGATGGAACGGGATCCCATCCAGCGGATGACCGTCAGGCCCTTTCTTGTCCTTGATCTCGATCCCGTCCGGATTGTTCGAACCGACTTCATGGAGAGCCAGGATGTGCATCACGATCAGCGCGGCAATGATCATGAACCACAGCACCGCGTGCAGCGCCAGGAACCGCTGCAGAGTGGCGGTGCCCACGCCCGGACCGCCCCGGGCAAGAGTGGTGAGGCCAGGCCCTACGAACGGTATCGCGTGGATGATCGAGGTGATGACCTGCCCCGCCCAGTAGGAGAGATTGCCGAACGGCAGCACATAGCCGAAGAATGCCTCGCCCATCATCATGATGTAGGTCAGGTAGCCTATGATCCACAGCAGCTCGCGGGGCTTGCGGTAGGAGCCGTAGAGCAGTCCGCGTCCTATGTGCAGATACAGCAGTATGAATATCAGCGAGACGCCGTCGACGTGCATGTAGCGGATCAGCCAGCCCCACTTGGTGTCATACATGATGCCCTGCACGGAATCGAAGGCGCCCTGGCTCGTCGGCACATAATGGGCCATGAGCAGGAATCCCGATACCAGCTGCAGGACAATCATGAGCAGCAGCAGGGAGCCCGTGTAATAGAATATGTTGAAATTTTTCGGGGCGTAGTACTCCGTCATGTGCTCGCGCATCATCTTGCGAGCCGGAAAGCGCTCGTTCACCCAGTCACCAAACCTGCTCATTCGACCCTCCTAAATATTTCTCGGCATTCCAGCTAGCACAGGTGTGCCTTCTTGTACATCGACGTGATGGTCACCACCTTGCCATCGGCCGAATACTCGTATTCGGGAACAGCCATGTTGTGGGGTGCCGGGGAGCCATTGATCACGCGCCCGGACAGGTCATACATTGATCCGTGGCAGGGGCAGTAGAAGCCGCCCAGCCACCAAGACGTGACGCTCGCGGGCTTCGGCCGATAATGCGGGATGCAGCACAGATGGGTGCAGATCCGTACCATGACCAGCCACTCCGGTTTGCGCGAGCGGAAACGGTTGCGACAATATGGAGGCTGCTGGGGCACATCGCACTTGGGATCCTTCAGCAGGTTTTTCTGCTCCGCCTCGACGAGGGTTGCGAGCATCTCGGGAGTCCGGTTCACGATGATAGCCGGCTTCTTCTGCCATGGCACTGTCACCTGCATTCCGGGTTCGATTGGCGCGAGATTGACCGAAGTCGACGCCGCCGCCGCTTCGGCAGCCGTCGGCTCAAGGCTCTCTATCATGGCAACTACTGTTGTTCCGGCCACCGCCGCGCCGACAACGGACGTGGCCGCTGTCAGAAATCGCCGTCGGCCCGGATTGGGTGCGTCTTTCTGGTTTTCGTTGGTGTCTGCCATTACTTTCTCCTCAAACTGCAAAACGTATGTCCGGTCACGGGATCTCGCGCCGCCTATCCTGTCCCCGCCCCGGCCGTCAACCCGTGGATGCCCGGCCGGCCCCGCATGGGCGGCTGCCGTGCGATCCAGCCAGCCATTCGGCGACCCGGAAGACCTGGTCTGTTGCCGGTGTGTCTGGGTTCATAAGGTGCACATAGGCCGGCATGAGATCCTCGGGCAGCGGCCATGAGCCGATGGGTGCTCCGGGATGGGTCCGCAGCCGCATGACTGTGCGGGCCGGACCGGGATCGAGTACGTGCACGCGCATCTGCGTATCACTCAGCTCCTTTGCCCACATGAATGCGAGGTTGTTAAGTGCCGCCTTGCCGGCGCCATAGGCTCCCCAGTATCCCTTCGGTGTCGTGGCACACTCGTCGGTCGTGAAGATGACGGTGCCCCGTGCCGCTGCCCGCAGCAGCGGCAGGCAGGCCTGCGTCAGCAGGAACGGTGCGGTCAGGTTCACCCGCAATGTCCGTTCCCAGTCTTCGGCCGAATGAAACGCGAGCGGTGTAAGCAGTTCCAGCTCGGCGGCGTTGTGGAGCAGCCCCTCCAGATGGCCGATGCGGGCGTGAACCGTCCGGGCAAGCTCTTGGAAATCGCGGACCGAGGCGCCCGAAAGGTCCATGGGGTATACCGCAGGCGTGGGCCCGTCCAGGGCCACGATCTCGTCATACACCGACTCGAGTTTGGGCACGGTCCGGCCCAGCAGGATGACTTCCGCTCCGTTACGGGCAAAGGCGAGTGCCGCGGCCCGGCCGAGGCCGTCGCCAGCGCCCGTTACCAAGATCGCCCGCCCTTCGAGGCAGCGAGAGGGAAGTTCGGTCTGTGTCATCCCGGGTCGGATTCGCCGTTAAAGCGTACGGAGGTAGGCGGCCACGGCGTTCATCTGCGCGGTGGACAGCTTGGCCGCGACCGTCTGCATGATCGCCAGCGGGTCATTTGTCCTCTGGTGGGTCTTGAAGGCCATGAGCTGGGCAGTCACGTAGCTCATGTGCTGTCCTGCGAGCCGCGGAAACAGCGGCGGAAGACCGAGACCGGTGGAACCATGGCAGGCGGCGCATGCCGGCAGTTGGTCCGATGCGTCGCCGCCCTGGTAGAGTTCGCGCCCGGCCGCAACCAGCGCCGGATTCTCGGCGGTCCCCGCGGGGCCCTGTTGGCTGGAGTAATAGGCCGCTATCTGCTGAATCTGGTTGGACGGAATGGTGGCAGCCATGCCCCACATGATGGACTGGGCCATCGCGTCCGCGCGCGCATGGCTTTTGAAATCCAAGATCTGCTTGACCAGATACGGCGCCCCCTGTCCGGCCAGGTCGGGAAAGGTTGGGGCAGGCGAAACGCCACTTGCACCGTGGCAGGCGGCGCAGGTCGTGGACACGATCGCCGGGGCCTTGACTGAGCTGGCGCTGCCATAGGCGTTACCTGCCAACAGTGCCGTTCCCGCCGCAATCGCCAACGCCCTGTATACCGCTTTGAACATGGAACCCCCTCAAATTTACGTTACGCCAGGCATCCGGCTGCGCCGGAATGAGCGCAGCCGCTGTCCGGTATCCCGGATTGATGTTCTGGCCTGTAGATAAAATGGCTTACGGCGATGATCCGTAGGTCCGTAACCGGCACTCCGGCCCTTATCGCCCAGCGCACCGTTAGGCAAATTCTGTGCCAGAGAATTTTTCCCATCAAATCAATACTACCTGGCGATTTGTAAGGTTATAACTAGGTAAAATCCACCAACCAGTGTGGCCTACCACCACCAACCCCGACGCATGCATGCTCCGCGAGGCGGCATGGGCGACGGGCCCTTGGCATCGGTGCACCGGGCGACCGATTGCCCGGTACGTATTGTAGACCTTTGTATCGGTGCCGTCAGGCTCGCTGGCGCTCCGGCCTGTGCCAGGGTTGCGCGTCCCGATCGCTGCGGTGCTGTCTTGCGGCGAATTCCGCCCGCCGTCAGGATCATGGCGGCGTGTCGGCCCGTAATGCAGCTGCCGTCGCAGGCAGGTTGATGTCTTCCTCTGCCTGCGCGGCCAAGGGTGTCAGGCCAGAATGCAGCCTGTATCCGTAATTGATTCTTTTTTAGGAATGCGACGGGAGCCTCGGGGCAGACCGTCGTTGCGCGGGGGTATGCCGGATCCGGACCCGCACGGCATGCAGCCACTGCGGCGCGGGGGTTGTCTGCAGGGGATTCCGGTGGGCGGGGATAGCGCGTCCACCGGTCGCATGCCCGCGCAAGGCGGGCTGTGTGGCGACCGACGCTGGGTCCGGGCGCAAGGAGTGAGGTGGCTTCCGGCCCGCCGGGTTCCGATCAGGGCCGAGGAGTGCCGCAAATCCGTTGCCCCGACCATGATCGCGACGACCCTTGCGGGTGCCGTTTGCCACAACAGTCTTCCCGGTGCTCGCCGTGACTGCGGACCACGCCGAAAGCTGGTGTGCCCGCGCCGCGCATTGCGGCCGCTTGGGTTGCACAAAACGGGCAGCGGTCGGCATCGTACGCGCCAGGCAGCGTATTAACGTCGCAGGCGGCCCCCAATGTATCGATGGCCGTATCGCCCGGGTGGACGTCTCCCCGGGCGATACCTAGCCGGTCAGTGACCGGGCCGCGAGAGATTGTATTTCTGAATTCGATAGCGCAGCGTCTCCCGGGTCGCCCCGAGCGCCCGCGCCGCGGCCGTGACATTGAAATTGTTGCGTTCCAGAGCGCGCTGGATGATGTGTCGATCCATGTCCTCCAGTGCCATGCTGCCGTCCATCGGCAGCCACAGGTGGTCATTGCTTGCAGTTGTCGGAATCTCGGTTGTCACCGGGGTGGCGCTGCGAAGCTGCAGCCATTGCTCCGGGAAGACCTCGCTTTCGGCAAACAGTACGCAGCGCTCCACGACGTTGCGCAGTTCGCGCACATTGCCCGGCCAGTCATGGGTATGGAGCTTCTGCTGGACCGCCGGCGGCACGAATTTGACTGATTTTCCGGCCTTGGTGTTGAACTCGGCAAGGAATGCCGGCACGAGGTCATTGACGTCCTCGCGCCGCTCACGCAGGGCCGGCAGGCGCAAGTGGAACACGCTCAGGCGGTGGAAGAGATCCTGCCGGAACCGGCCGGCCTGGACCATAGACTCGAGATCGCGGTTGCTGGCGGCGACGATCTGGACCTCAACCTTGATTTCCCGGTCTCCCCCCAGACGGCGTATCGTGCGGTCCTCGATTGCCTTGAGCAGCTTCGCCTGCAGATCCAGATTCATCTCGCTGATTTCATCGAGAAAGAGCGTGCCTCCGTGCGCCTGCTCGAGCAGGCCGCGGTGGCGGCTGCGTGCGCCGGTGAACGCCCCGGCCTCGTGCCCGAAAAGCTCGGATTCGAGCAGCTCGCGCGGCAGCGCAGCGCAGTTGAGTTCGATGAGCGGACCTTCGCGGCGCGCGCCGCTGTGGTGAAGTATGCGCGCCGCCAGACCCTTTCCGGTGCCGGTTTCGCCGCTGATGACCAGCGCACTGAACGGCACGCGGCTCAGCTTGGTTAACATGTTGCGCACTTCGTTGGCCGAATTGCTGTGACCCAGAAACGACGAAACGGGGTATTTGCGCGACTGGGCGGCGGCTTCGTCCAGCAGGCGGCGCTGGGCGCGGCTGCTGCGCGCCGCACCCGCCACGATCATGTCGAGCCGCTCCTGATCGCACGGCTTTTCCACGAAATCGAAAGCGCCCAGCCGCAGCGCGCGCACCGAGTCCGGAACGCTTCCGTAGGCGGTGAGAAGAATCCATTCCCCGCCGGCGCGCCGCCCCTGGAGTTTTTCGAGAAGATCGAGCGCGTTGCCGTCCGGCAGGCTCATGTCGGACAGCACGACCAGAGGATCGATCGGCTGCTCGAGCAAGGCACGTTCAGCATGCGCCAGGGTCGTTGCAACGACCACTTCCCAGCCCTCGTTACGGTAGTGGCGCGCGAGTTCGGCGCCGAGCAGGATTTCGTCTTCGATTACAAGCAGGGTATCAGCCATGGTGAAGCTCTCCACAGGGTAGGTCTATTGTGACGCAGGCGCCATGCGGCGTGCGGTTGAAAATGCGCAGCTCGCCGCCGAGATCGGCGACGAACCGTCTGACGGTGGCAAGCCCGAGGCCGGTGCCATGCTCGCGGCCCGTGACAAACGGCCTAATGCCGGTGTCCAGCAGGTCTCTCGGGAACCCCGGACCGTCGTCGCAGATCTCGAGGTGCAGAGAGTGATTGTCGTGCCGGGCGCCGATCGCGACCGTTCCCGGGCAGTTGTCGAGCGCCTGGGCGGCATTGAGGATCAGGTTGAGCAGTGCCTGCCGTAGCCGGTCTTCCGGAAGCCGGCAGGAAACGCTGGCCGCGATGTTGCATTCGGCGCGCACGTGCTCGGGTAGCTGGTAGCGTGCCAGGGCCAGCAGCTCCTCGACGACCCTGGCGAGCGGTACGACTTTCATCGGTTCTGGCGCCTGATGCGCATCGCTTAGGACATCATTCAGAAGGCGCGCGAGGCGCTTGAGTTCGGCGATGACAAGGTCGACACGCTCGACCTGGTCGTGGTTCGAAATCTCCTTACGGAGGTTGCTGAGCGTCATCTGTATTGCGGCAAGCGGGTTGCGCAACTCGTGCGCCAGGCCGGCAGCGATCTCGCCGACCGCGGCGAGGCGCTCGGCACTGGCGAGGCTGCGCTGCTGCTCGAGCAACGCCTGGGCCGCGGCACGAACTTCCTTCTCCAGGGACTCCTGGCGCGCATTGCGCGCCTCCTCCAGGCGGGCAAGCCGTCCGACCAGCTGGTTGTAGTTTTCAAAGAGGGGTCGGAGCATGGGGTCGACCCCGTCGATCGGCGCGGCGCTATAGTTCTGCTGCGCCAGCATTGTCATCAGCGAACGCAGGTTGTTGAGGGGCTGCAGGATGCGATGACGCAGGAAGAACAGCGTCAGGATGGCGAGCAGGGGGAGCGCAATGATCGCCACGAGCACGACATGAAATTCCACTTCCGTGTTCCGGTATACCCGTGCGACGAGCTTGTTGTGGGCGCGCACTTCGTCGAGCAGGATGCTGCGCATGAGCCCGAGCGCCTCGATTGCCGCGGCCCGGGGCGAACGTCTGCTGCTCGAAAGCAGGGACTCGATGCGTTTCATGCGCGCCGGCGTCTTGGGGGCGAGGGAAGCATCGAGGGTGCCGACCTCCGCGATCTGGCCGCGGAGCTGTTTCAGGGTCTGGTCGCTGATCGGCTTCTTGTGGCCGATGCTTGTTACGAGGACCTGTTCGAGCTTGAGTCCGGCATTTTCGATCCGGCTGACGAGGGCGCGATGCTGCTGTACCGGACGCAAACGCTCGAGACTGCGCCAGGACATGTTCAGGAGCAGGCCGAGGGCGATCAGCAGCAGCGTGGCAGACACGATCGCAGGAAGCCACATGGACCGGAGAAACAGGGCGCGTATGCGCCGTGATTCCGGCAAGTTCAAGGCGCTGGTCTTGGGCTGAATGTCTGATTCCACGACGGACATGTCCTACCCCACCCGGGTGCGGGTCACAGAACGGGAATCCCTGGCCCGGGCCGTATAACGGCACGCGGCGTAAGATTCAGATGACGGGCTAGCCATGCGTGATAGACGCTCGCCAAGCACGGCAGTTCCGTGGGGGTACATCACGGGCTGGCGTGGCGGTGCCGCACGTCAACGTTCCCGGCAACATGGATGCCGGACACCGCCCGCGCCGCCGTATCCGGTATCGGGTTGCCAGGACCTGTCGAGCTACCGGTGCTGTATCGGGGGTACCCAGGATGGACAGTGTCAGGATTCATCATGCAGAAGGAAAAGCAATCGGCGTGCCAGCACGTGGATTAATTTTAAAACAGTGACTTAGTGCATTGCCGGATGCATCTGGGCAGACTGGAAGTGTTGCTGTCCCCCCGCAGTGGTTGAATTGAGCCGGATGCGGAAGGTTTGTCCGGTAGTCCGGCAACAAGAACCGGGTCCGGGGGGTGGAAGTGGTCTGTCCGCGGGCCGTCCCGCACCCGGACGTCGCGGAGATCGAAGCCGGATCCATCGGCGCCGGTCGGCGGCGGGAAGCCGGGAGACCGGGAGACTCTGCCGCGGATCGCTGGACCGGCGGGGGCGGAGCGCGTTAAATGGGGATCACGTTCCGGGTTATCAGGAATTCTTGGAGCGGGGAGCGCCGGAGGCAGTTCAGTCCCGGCGCGGATTGAGGCAATAGGGCATCCCAGCGTCACGAAGGAGTAGCAATGAACGATATTGGATTTGTGGGACTCGGCAGGATGGGCGGCAACATGGCCCGACGGCTACGGCGCAGCGGTGTGAGCGTGGCGGGCTTCAACCGGAACGCGGAACTGACCACCGTGCTTGCCCGGGAAACCGGCCTGCAGGCAGCCGATTCGCTGCAGCAGCTGGTACGATCGCTGTCGATGCCTCGCGTTGTGTGGCTCATGGTTCCGGCCGGTGATGCAACACAGCAGACGGTAGACCTGTTGGCGACCCTTTTATCGCCACACGATATTGTCGTGGATGGCGGCAACAGTTATTACAAGGATTCCGTGCGCCGGGCGGGCGAACTCGCCCGTAGCGGTATCCGCTTCGTTGACGCCGGGGTCTCGGGCGGCATCTGGGGCCTGGAAAACGGCTATGCGCTGATGGTCGGGGGCGAGACCGGCACGGTGGCAGCGATCGAGAGGTTCCTGAAGCTGCTGGCGCCCACCCCTCAATCTGGCTGGCTGCACTGTGGTCCGGTCGGTGCCGGGCACTACGTCAAGATGATTCATAACGGTATCGAGTACGGAATGATGCAGGCCCTGGCCGAAGGCCTGTCCCTGCTGCGGTCACGCACGGAATTCGGGCTTGACCTGGCGGCCATTTCCGAAATGTGGCGTCACGGCAGTGTCGTGCGTTCGTGGCTGCTTGACCTGACTGCCGAGTTTCTGAAAAGCGACCAGAAACTCGATGCGATCGCCCCGTACGTGGCAGATTCGGGCGAGGGGCGCTGGACGGCGATCGAAGCGATAGAGCAGGGTGTTCCAGCCCCCGTCATGAGCCTGGCGCTGATGGCACGTTTCGCAAGCCAGGGCCGGGACGATTTTTCGGCACAGCTGCTGAGCATGATGCGCAAGGGGTTCGGCGGGCACGCCGTGCGCGCGGAAGGGGAAGGCCGGGACTGACGCGCCATCCTGCCCCGATCCTGCGGGTGCAATCGCTGTTCCCGCAGCCCGGCCGGCGCGATACGAAGCGGTTGGGGCGGCGCACGCAGACTCCCGCAGTCATGCTCCGGGGTCGTCCTTGCGCCTGCGCCGGCTGCCGATAGATCGGCCGTCGGCTTCTTGCTATCCTGCCCGCGGACGGACGCCGGTCGTTCGCCGACCCCGGCTTCTGCAATCCGGTATCCGCTTACGCCGATCAGGAGGAGAGCATGCGCAGAGTTGTTGCCGCATTCGCGGCATCACGTCCCGAGAGCCGCCTGTGAGCCGATGCTTTCAGCGGATTGTTGCTGTGGGGGCGGCTTTTTTGCGGGCCTGTGAGACTGTTGCAGAGCCGATGTCGTCTCGTGGCCCGGTACAGCCGGAGCGCGCGCATATGGTGCTGAAGCCAGGCGGTGGTGCGCTGCGACTCATGTTGGGGGTGGTGCTGATGTGGTCCTGTGCGGCGGTCGCCCGTGCGGGGACTGCGGTCAGGTTTGTACCGCCGCCGTCCTCGGCCATGCCTGGCGGACAGTACGGCGCGCTCGTGCATGACGGCTATCGGATTTTCATGAACACGCCCAAGTATGCCGGCCAATACGTCGGCAATGCGCTGTCTTGCAAGGATTGCCATCTGGATGGTGGACGCAAGCCGGGCGCCGTGCCGATCTGGGCAGCCTACGGCATGTACCCGGCGTACCAGGCCAAGGCCAGGCAGGTGATCATCTATCAACAACGTTTGCAGCAGTGTTTCCAGTTCTCGGAAAACGGCTACCCGCCGCCGCTTGACAGCCAGGTAGTGCGTGCGCTGACGGCATATTCGCATTGGCTCGCAACCGGGGCGCCGGTCGGGGTGCAGATGCCCGGCCGCGGCCTGCGTCCCGTGCCCGAGACCGCGCACGGCCCTGACCCGGTGGCCGGCCGGAACATATATATAGATCAGTGCTCGACCTGTCACGGGTACGACGGGCATGGACTGAAGGCGGACGGAAAGTATGTTGTGCCTCCGCTCTGGGGGCCGGCGTCCTTCAACCGCGGCGCAGGGATGGCACGGCTGCCGATCGCTGCCGCTTTCATCAAAGCCAACATGCCGGAAAACAACGCCACCCTGACCGATCAGGAGGCCGATGACGTTGCCGCATGGATGGAACTGCAAAACCGTCCCGCTGATCCGCGCAAAGGTCTGCTGGCATGGCTGCTGAACAGGTAGGTCGCGCCAAGCGCTGGCTAAGGTTGGGGCTGCCTTTCCTGGAGTGGGCGCCAGGTTATCGCGCGAGCGGTGCCTGGAGAAGCGATGCGTATGCGGCCGTGGTGTCGGCAGGGATCATGCTGCCACAGGCGGTGGTGCTCGCGCGGCTTGCCGGGCTGCCGGCGCAGTACGGCATCTATGCAGCGTTCCTGCCGGTGGTCGTTGCTGCGCTCTGGGGTTCTTCGCGTCAGTTACTGTCTGGTCCGAACACCGCGCTGTGCCTGCTGCTGGCCACGACGGTGACGCAATTCGCCGCGCCAGGCAGCGGCGACTATGTCCGCTACGTGGCGACACTGACGCTGATTGTCGGTGCCGCGCAGTGGCTGCTCGGCGCGCTACGCCTCGACGCTGTCCTCGACTATCTTCCTGCCTCTGCCGATCTCGGAATCACGACGGTGGTCGGCGTCACGATCGTTCTCTCCCAGACGTCCTATCTGCTCGGACAGGTACCGACCTACGGTATTCCCGCCTGGGAGGCAGCCTATTCTGCGGTTGTGGCCGGTGCGGCGCGCGCGCCGAACCTTGCAGTCGCCGCCGTGACGGTGGGTATCGGGCTGTTCGCGCAACGGTCCAGGGTGCTGTGGGTTCGGCGCCTGGCCTTGCTCATCGCGTTGCTGGGCGGCACCGTCCTGTCGCTCGTGCTGGATGCGCTCTACGGATCCGCAACCATGGATTTCCTGGTTGTCGGTCGGCTGCCAGTCGGCTGGCCAGCGCTGTCGTTGCCGGATTTCGGGCCGCGCATGCTGGCCGCAATCCCAGCGATGCTTCCCGGCATGCTGACGATCGCCTATCTCGGACTGGTCCAGTCCGTCGTGATTGCGCGCACACTCGCCGATGACTCTGGACAGCGCATCGATCTCGGCCGCGAGATCCGGGCCCAGGGACTGGCGAATGTCACGGCGGCCTTTGCTTCCGGTTTCGCCGGGTCGGGCTCATTCAACCGGTCCCGTGCGCATGCCCGTGCCGGCGCGCAGACGCAGATGGCGGCGGTGATGTCGGCATTCATCATGATCGCTGCAGCCGCTCTGGGCAGCCGGTTTCTCGCGGAGATTCCGGATCCCGCTATGGCCGGCGTGCTGGTCCTGGTCGGAGTGGGGCTCATAGACCTGCGCAAGCTTCAGGCGCAGTGGCAGATCGGGGTGGGCCATGCTGTGCTGGTGGCGGCAGTCATTGTCGCCGGCGTGGTGGGCGGCCTGCAGGATGCAGTGATTATCGGTGTCCTGGCGCCGCTTGCGGGCTATCTGTCGAAGGCCTCTCGCCCTGCGATCCGCGTGGAGAAGACTCCGGACGGAACCTGTGTCCATCTCGATGGCAACGTGTTCTTTGCTTCCGCCCAGCGGGTTGCTGCCGTGCTGCGGGCGCTGGGCGAGGAATGTGGATTCAGGGGCAGCATCGATGTCGATCTGCGCGACGTCGGCTACATTGACGCCGACGGCTTTGCCATGCTGCGCCGCGAGCAGGCTCGCTGGCGCGAGCGTGGCGGAAGCCTCGTACTGTCGGGGGGCGCGGAAGAGGGATGAATCCGGCGCCAGCCAGTCGGCAGACCGTACGCTGGCATCTCTATCCGGATGCTGCAGCCCTGTACGCAGGCGCGGCGCGCGCGATCGGGCGTATTGCCCGCGAAGCGGTATCGGAACGTGGCGCGTTCCGCGTCGTGCTTGCGGGCGGCGCGACACCTCGCGCGCTCTATGCCCAGCTGCCCGCGGTGGACACGCGCTGGAGTACGTGGCATGTCTATTTCGGCGATGAGCGCTGCCTGCCCGACGGCCATCCTGACCGGAACAGCACCATGGCGTCCGAGACGTTTCTAAATCATGTTCCAATTCCGTCCGGACAGATACACGGCATTGTATGCGCACAGGACGCGACGATGGCGGCGCAGGCCTACGCCGCAACGCTTCGCGGAATCGGCGACTTCGATCTGGTGCTGCTCGGCATGGGAGAGGATGGTCACACGGCGAGCCTGTTCCCCGGTGCCGACGATTGGGGCCTCCAGCCGGACGGTCCGGCGGCGTTGGCCGTCGAGGATGCGCCCAAGCCGCCGCCCCAACGCGTGACCCTGAGTGCCGCACGCCTGAGTGCCGCGCGTACGGTCATGGTTCTTGTCATCGGCGCGGCAAAACGCGCGGCGATAGCCGCTTGGCGGTCCGGAGCCGATCTGCCCATCGGTGCAATTCGCCCAGCGCCGGGTGTGGACGTGTTGCTCGAGCCTCAGGCCTGGGGGGCGCTGGGGCCATAATCTTGGACTATAACTGAATAGCATTCAGACCAGGAATGCTTGCCGATGCATCGATTTCTGGGATTTTCCGGCACACCTAAGTTGGGGCTTGCTGTTCAGCGGGCTAGGCAATTTTGAAGGACTGGTGACGGGCATTGTGCTTGGCGCTATTGGCGCGAGTGCGGTACGGCGGTTTACCCGTAACTATCTCGGCTGACCTCGGGCCGGATGGGTGTCCGCCGCCCGCCCAGGTTCGTACCGGTGCAGCGGGGAGGGTTGTCGCGATGGACGGGATCCGGGTCGATCTGACCGTAGACACGAGCGGAACGTGCTGCCCTACGCCACTTCTCGAGGTGACCCGCGCTGCGCGTCGGATGAAACCCGGCGAGGTCTTGGAGCTCATCGCCACCGACATCGGGTCGCGCATGGACATACCCCTGTGGTGCAGCCGCACCGGCAACGAACTGCTTGCCCAGGAAGAGCGCGCGGGCGTGCTGCATTACTTCATCCGCAAACGGCGCTGACTGCGGCGCTACCGCCTGGCGGTCAACGGGCGGTGCGTTTGGCTTCGGGCGGAGGTTCGACCAGGTAGTGCGTGACCACCGGTGGTGACGGCGCGACGTGGTACGAGCGCGCACGATCGAGGATATGCCGGTCAGACCGGGTCACGCGTACGTGTTGGCGCAGATGTTCAATCCAGGACTCAACCACGAATGCCTCGGTATACCGGCTGGGATCGGCGACGTCCCCGAGCACCGTCCAGCTGATCGCGCCGTCGCGCCGCCGGATGCGGCCCACCGGCTGCATTGCCTCCATAAATTCAGTCTTGTGCTGCGGGTCGATCCGGTATTCCACGGTTACGACGACCGGGCCGCGTTCCGGCTGCGGTTCGCTCGCTGGCTGCGGCATCGGCCAGTGGAAGGAAGGGGTGAGGTCGACCCGATCGATTCCGTGCAGGCGCAGATGCCGCGTTGCCAGCAAACCGAGGCAGGTGCATGCGGCTGCGCCGGTGAGTGCCGCCGGTATGCCCCACAGCGATGCGATATAGCCCCAGAATGCGCTGCCGATCGACATGCCTCCGAAAAACACGAGGATCGAGACCGCAAGCGCGCGTCCACGCACCCAGGACGGTGCCACCGCCTGGATGCGGGAGTTGAAAGTCGAGATCAGGGAGATCCATGCGGCTCCGCAACCGAAGACAGCCAGGTCGGCAACCACGTACCGCCGGACCCATGCCAGCATTACCAGTCCGGCGGCAAACACCAGGGTTGCCACGGTGAGGAACGTGTCGATGTTTGTCCGTGCCCGCAGCCGCGGTAGCAGCGTGGCAATCGATACCGCGCCGAACCCGAATGATGCCAGCATGATTCCGTAGCCGCCCGGACCGCGGTTGAATTCGAAGCGCGCCACAGCCGGTAGCAGGCTCCACAGGGCACTGCCGAAAAGAATGAAGGCGGCAAATCGGGCGAGCACCGTGCGTACGGGCGGAGTGTGGCGCACATAGCGCAGGCCCGCGCGTATGGCCCCCATCACCCTTTCAGTCGGAAGTACGCTCGCCTCGGGTGCCCGCCGCCAGCGGTACAGCACAACGATGACCCCACCGAAGGACATGGCATTGAGGAGAAAGGTAATCCCGGGTCCGGCAGCGCCGATGAGGAGGCCGCCTATCGCGGGGCCGACGGCGCGCGCCAGGTTCATGCTGGTGCTGTTGAGCGAAACCGCGTTGGTCACCTGGGATTGGGGCACGAGTTCCGGAATGATCGCCTGCCACGCGGGAGCGTTGAGCGCGCTGCCCAGGCCCAGGGCGAAGGTCATCGCCAGCAGAACGCCCGGTGTCGTCAGTCCGGCTATCGTGAGCGCCCCCAGTGTGGCCGCCGCGACCAGCATCCAGAGCTGGGTGGCGAGCAGCAGGCGTCTGCGGTCAACGACGTCAGCCAGAGCGCCGGCCGGCAGCGCCAGTAAAAAAATCGGCAGGCTGCTTGCCGTACGCACCAGTGCTACTGTGGCCGGCGAAGGCGCAATCGAGGTCATCAACCATGCCGCCCCGACGTCCTGCATCCAGGAACCCACGTTCGATGCGACCGTTGCGATCCACAGCGCACGATAAAGCGGCTCGCGCAGAGGTCTAAACAGCGATACATCCCCGCCTCGAGAGATTGAGCTGGGCATCCTGGTTCCCCTCCGGCAACTGTCGAGACTACGGTGCCGGCATCCGGAATGCAAAGCGCACGGCTTCAGTCGGCATCAGCTGTGCCGGGGGTGGGGATGCGCGCTCAGCAGTCCGACCGCGCGCAGCAGCTGTGTATCCCGGCTGCGCCGCAGCGCCTGTGGGGTCATGCCGCGCTCGGCTTCCGGTTGCAGCGGGCTGACACCTGCCGGAAGCGCCACGACGTAGTTCGGTGTTATGCCGTGATGCCAGAAGCTGTGGCCATGCGGAGTGAGCCATTCCTGTACGGCCAACACCAGAGCTGATCCGTCGGACAGCGGGTAGGATTCGAGTACTGTCCCGGTGCCGAACGTGGTCTGTCCGACCAACTTGGCGCGGCCCGCGTCACGCAGCGCACCGGCAACGATCTCGGCTGCGCTGGCGGTACCGGAATTGACGAGCACTTCCATCGGCAGCATGAACTTGGGCGGGCCCGGTCGCACTGGCACGCTGTGTATCTGACCGTGTACGTTTTTCTCGAGCAGTACATTGCCGTTCTGGATGAACAGGCTGGCAGTATCAATTGCTTCATCGAACAGGCCGCCGGGATCGTTGCGCAGATCCAGTATGACGGCCCTCGCGCCCTGGGCCTGCGCTGCGTCCAGTGCCTTGGCAAGCGCTTTTGCCGTCCCCTTGCTGAACAGTGCGATGCGCACGTGTGCGATGTGGGTTCCCGGCAGCATCTGCCAGGTCACGCTGCTCAGGCGGATATGTGCCCGGACCAGGTGATACTGGCGCAGCTTTCCGGTCTTCGGATTGAGGACCGTGAGCGATACGTGTGTGCCCGGCGGTCCCTTTATTTCACCCACCACCTTGTTGATCGGCTGGCCGCCGATGTTCTTGCCGTTCACCTCGAGAATGACATCGCCTGCCTGCAGGCCTGCCTTCTGTGCGGGCGATCCGTCGATCGGCGCCACGATGACGAGCCGCCGGTTCTTCATCTGGACTTCGACGCCGATCCCAGCAAACTGCCCGCGCAGCGATTCCCGCTCCTCGTGCACCATGTTTGGCGTGAGGAAAGTGCTGTGGTCGGTGTCGCCGAGGGAATTTACCATGCCGGCAATGGCGCCATAGGCAATGCGGCGCGGCTTGATCGCGGCGCGGTCGACATAATGGTGCTGGATCGTATTCCAGGCCTCGGCCATCAGACGGAAGTCCGGAACCGCCTTGCGGGGAACGGTGCACGCCTGGATGATATCGGAAACAGTATGTCGATCGACGGCGACTCCGGTTACAAATCCAAACACGAAAATCAGCAGCAGGGCAACAGCCAGCCGCAGCCGGTGCGAGGAATGCTGTGGAGTCATGTCTTCTTCTCGTTAACCCAGGGGTGTGCGGGTCGGGACACGGTCCACCCGAACAGGGTATTGTCTACGCCGCAGCGACGGATCGGCTGCGAATGCCGGGAATCGATCCGCACCGGGCGTCGCTACTATACCCTTGTGTCGCGGAAATTGAAGCGGGCAGGATGGCCATCGTGCACGCGCAACGTCGCAAGTGACTGAAACTTAAATGAAAATTGCGGAGACGGGTGATCAATTCAGCGGCTGGCCGGGGTCCCGGACCCGGCAGAATGGTCGGGGGGCGGCGTAACCGGCAATAGGCCGGCGCCTAACGGGCGCGCTGGCCGCGGATCCACGGCGCTGCATGAATTGCGCCTGCGACCCTGCCCCTTTGCTCCTGGGGCGCTATAGTTAGCAAAGATTGCATACCACAACAAAGGACCGGCTGCTCGCCAGGGGGCGGGGAGCGGCGGACGGATCGTTACATGAAGGCATCGACCTTACTCGGTTTTGACGCGGTGATCCACATGATATTCGGGATCGGACTGCTGTTTTTCCCGGACATTGTGATTGGCGCGCTGGGCATTCCGCTGCCAGGGACTCAGTTCTATGCGAGTGTGCTGGGTGCGGTACTGTGCGGCGTGGGCCTGGCTCTGCTCGCGGAGCGTTTCCACCGGATTCTGGGAATTGCCGGTCTCAGCCCGGGCGGGGCAATCTGCATCAAGATCTGCACCGGCGGCGTGCTGGGTGCGTGGCTGGTGCATGGCGGCCTGCCCCTCCCGGCGCATGGCTATGTGCTGCTGTGGCTGGTCGCAGTCGTCCTGCTCATCCTGAGTGGTGCCGAGTTCTGGGTTCAGGTGCGGCGAAGCCGCGATGGCGCGGAAGGCCGAAGCGGCGTGGTGCCCTGAATCGGGGCCATCAATCGAAGTGCCTTCTGTCCGGCTATTGGCCGGCCGGGCGGCATAGGGGCGCGGCAGGCCCTGCTGTGGCAACGGAGCAGGAAATGTGGGTGTCGGCGGGCAGCGCAAACCTCACGGACGGCAGAACGGCGGCCGACCCGCGATGAGTCCACTTCCGCGCTTGTGTCCATAGGCCTGCTGCCGATGCGCAGGACATCCTACGATCCGGTGGGTCCCGTTCCTGGACGGATTCCCATCCGCTGGTGATTGCCGCCGGCCGGAACTTCAAGAGCGCGTCGCGGCCCGGAAGCCGCTCAGTATCGATTCCTCGCCTCGTGGCTTGCTGAGGGCAGCGGCATTCCATACCGCCGCATTGATCCCCCCCTGTATCGATATCGCAATGGTCTCCGGCATCGTCTCTTACGCCTACGCCTCGCGGCAGAAAATTCTGCCGCTTTCGCGGTCACTTCCGGCTCGGTCGAATCGGCGCCAGCCGCAGTCATCCGTGCTGCACAGTCTTATCGGCACCGACACCGGCTTCGCCGTCTTGCGCGCCGGTGCGATCAGGGAGGGCGTGCAATCGCTGCGCCTCGACGGCACGCGCAAGGTGAACGCCGGACTGACAGCGATCGATGAGGTGGCGTGAGGCGCACCGCCTCCAGGCGGGTCGCGGAAGCCGGGAGGGCGGAATTATCCCGGCTACCTTGTGCCAGTCGGCCGTTGGCGCCGGGACATCATGGACTCAGTGCCGGTGGCGGTGATGGAGATCGGGGTAGTGCTGGTGACTATGGGACAGTGGCGGGTGGTAGTGCCGGTGCGCGTGGGGCTCGTGCCCGTCCCACGGGAAGTCATGGGCATGCTGGTGATGTTCGTCGTGCCTGTGTCCATGGTCGTGTGTCAGAGCCTCATGACGGTGGTCATGCTCGTGGCGCTCACTCAGGTGCAGCCAGACGCCGATGGCCATGAGCGCGGTTGCTGGCCAGAACAGCGCAGCCGGACGCTCCTGCAGAAACGCAATGGCGGCGCCGGCACCAACGAAGGGTGCGAGTGCGAAGTAGGCGCCGGTGCGGGCTGCCCCGATCCGGCGCAGCGCCAGCACGTAGAACATGAGACTGAAGCCGTAGCCGGCCGCCCCGACGGCGAGGGCGCTGGCGATCCCGGCATAGTGCGGAAGCGCCGCGCCGCGGAACAGGCCTATGCCGATGTTGACGCTGCCTGCGACCAGGCCCTTGGCAGCCGCTATATGTACCGGGTCGCGTCCGGAGATCCGGCGCGTCAGGTTGTTGTCGATCGCCCAGCCGAGGCAGGCGCCGACCACCGCGAGCATGCCCCAGGCGTTGCCCTGCGCCCGGCCCGCCCCGGGCCAGGCCAGCAGGGCGCCCGCAGCAACAATTGCCGCCATGCCGAGGGCGATGCGCCGGTCAAAATTCTCGCGGAATACGAACCAGGCGAGCAGCGCCGTGAGGACATTCTCGAAATTCAGCAGGAGGGAAGCGGTGGCGCCGCTCGCCAGGCGCAGTCCGGTCACGAACAGCAGCGGCGCCACGATGCCGCCGGACAGGATTGCCGCCGCCAGTACCGGCAGATCCGCGCGCGTGACCCGGGATTCGCGCCGTTCTGTCTCGCCCGACAGCAGTTGGCGCAGCGCCCGAAAGCCGAGCAGCGCCGTTCCCGAACCGAGATAGAGCAGGCCGGCGAGCAGTGCCGGGTCCATCTCTCCCGCCAGCAGCTTGGCGAGCGGCACGCTGGCGCCAAACAGCAGGGCCGCCACCAGCGCGTTGACGATGCCGGAGTCGAGGTCGGCAGGCATGGTTGTCGGAGTCGCTCCAGGATGATGGGTCCGGCTATGGTAGCCAAGTCGGGCGCCGGGACCAAGACGGATTCCAGCGGGGCAGCGACGGCCTTAGGATCCCTCCGTCCCGAGAAGTTCGTCCTTGAGCCGGACCGTCGGCGGATGGGGTCCAATGAAAACCTGCAGATAGAGATCGGCGAATGCCTTGCCAGGGATGGTGAGGGTCCTGGATTGGCCGGCGTCAAACGTCGAGCCGCTGCCTGGGTCATAGGTGAACACTAGCCGTTCACCGTTTTTCATGTCGGGGAGGAACGCCAGGAACCGGTCGACCGCCGCTTTCTGCCGGGCCATCAGTGCCGGTGCGTTCCTGACGAATGCCTCCCGGTAGGCTTCGGCCATCTGGCTATGGCTCACATTGCGTACGAACCGCATGACCAGGGCCTTGGGGGTGTGTGCAGCGATGATTTCAGCTGCGTTACTGTTCGGCCGCGCCAGATATAGGCCGCCGACGTAGATCTTGAAAAAATATTTCGTACGCAGACCGATTCCGTTCAACCGGAGCGTGGTATGGTCCACCACCAGGGTGTTGCTCAGGTGGACGCCATCGAGATCGGCTGCCAAGGCTGCAGTCGACAGCACGAACGTCATTGCCAGTACCGCTGGCAGCGTCCTGTGGCGCATTGATCGGTTCCTATGCAGGGTTTCCCGGGTCGCCCCGCAACGGTCTGGCGGGGTGAGACCGCATTACCTCATCGGCTAGCCGCCCTGTCAACGGTGCCTGCCGCGCACTCCAGGCGTCGCCGCAGCCGCAGCTTTCCTTTGGATAGGTTCCGGGATAGAATTCGCCATTTTTCGCGGCGTCACGCCTGATTCCTTGGCGATCCGCCGTTGTCTGGAACCTAAACAAGAGGAACCGTACCATCATGGTCACAATCCGACTGGCGCGTCGTGGCGCCAACAAACGCCCTTTTTACTCCATTGTTGTGGCTGACCGCCGGCGCGCACCGAATGGCGACAGCATTGAGCAGCTCGGTTTTTACAACCCGCTGGCGACGCCGAACGAGGAGCGCGTGCGGGTCAACATGGAACGCTACCAGTACTGGCTGAGCAAGGGAGCGAAGGCGTCCGATCGCGTTGCCAGTCTGGTGGAGCAGAGCAAGGCCTCTTCCTGATAAAGGGCTTCATGGCCGACCGGGAGCCGTCTGAGGCTGCGGACAGCGGGCTGGTCGTCATGGGCCGCATAGTCGGGGTGCACGGTGTACGCGGCTGGGTGAAGGTCAGGTCGCACACGCGCGAACGCGCGGGCATTCTGGACTACGATCATTGGACGCTCCGGCTGGGCGACTGCTGGCGCGAATTCGGTCTGGCCGAAGGCCGCGTGCAGGGCGCGGGGCTGGTCGCCAGGCTCGAAGGGTGTGCGGACCGCGACGCAGCTGCGGTTCTGGTCGGGGCGGATATCGCGGTGCGCAGGTCACAGCTGCCGGTGCTCGAGAGTGGTACCTATTACTGGGCGCAGCTGGAGGGTCTGAAGGTTGTCAATGTCCAGGGAGTCGAGTTCGGCCGGGTGAGCGGCATGATCGAGACGGGAGCCAACGACGTGATGGTCGTAACCGGCGGGCGCGAGCGGCTCATTCCCTTTGTGCGCGGTGTCGTGCAGACGGTGGACCTCGACGCCGGCACCCTGTGCGTTGACTGGGATGCGGATTTCTGAAGGCGGCGCAGGCTTGTGCGGGGCGGCATGAGGATTGATGTCATCAGCATCTTCCCGCCCATGTTCGAGGCGCTCACGGCCTACGGAGTGACCGGGAGAGCAATCGGGAATGGCCTGCTGGGCGTGCATGTCTGGAACCCGCGCGATTACACGACGGACCGTCATCGCTCGGTAGATGACCGCCCCTACGGTGGCGGGCCCGGAATGGTGATGCGGCCCGAGCCGATCGCGGCGGCGATTGCGGCGGCACGGTCCGGGAATCCCGGTGCGGGTGTCATCTATCTTTCGCCCAAGGGGCGGCGTCTGGACCAGGCTGGTGTGCTCGAACTCGCCGCGCGCGGCAGGCTGATACTGCTGGCCGGAAGGTACGAGGGTGTCGACCAGCGCGTGCTCGATACCGAGGTCGGCGAGGAGTGGTCAGTCGGAGATTACGTGCTTTCTGGCGGCGAGCTCGCCGCCATGGTGTTGATCGACGCGGTCGCCCGCCAGATCCACGGCGTCCTCGGGCATGAGCAGTCGGCGCAGCAGGATTCGTTTGCGGCGGGGCTGCTCGAGTGCGAGCACTACACGCGGCCCGAGGTGTTTGCCGGGCGCGCAGTACCGGCTGTTCTGTTGTCGGGAGACCACGAGCAGATCCGGCGCTGGCGACTGAAGCGGGCCCTGGGCCAGACTTGGCTGCGGCGCCCGGATTTGCTGGAGCAGTTGCAGATGAACGACGAACAGCGGCGCCTGCTGGAGGAGTTTCGGCGGGAGCACGGCGGTAACGTGGGATAACTCAAGGGGAAGTAAATCGGAGCGATATCATGAGCAAGATCATAGACGAGTTGGAAGCGCAGCAGCGCAGCGGCCGGGAGGTTCCGGATTTCGTGCCCGGAGACACCGTGGTGGTGCACGTAAAGGTGGTCGAAGGCGAGCGTGAACGTCTCCAGGCTTTTGAAGGCGTGGTGATCGGCCGCCGCAACCGCGGCACGAACTCGTCGTTCACCGTGCGCAAGATGTCCTATGGCGAAGGCGTCGAGCGCGTGTTTCCGCTGTACAGTCCGGCGGTGGCCAAGGTCGAGGTGAAGCGCCGGGGCGAAGTGCGACGCGCCAAGCTGTACTACCTGCGCGATCTCACTGGCAAGGCCGCGCGCATCGCCGAAAAAGTCTGAAGCTGGAGACGCGCCCGGCTATGTATGTCGGGTCAGTGGCCGGGTGGGCGTCGGAATCGCGGCCCGGCACCGCTTTTTTTTCGAAACCCAGTCCTGTCTCCTGTGACCGCGCGCGGCGCGCGGGGCGCCGGGCGCTGTTCGGGCTGCTCATCGCGCTGTGGTGGCTTGCGCCGACAGCATCGGCTGGGACCCCGGTGTCGGATGGTTCGCTCGCGCGCGTGGCGGCTCTGATCAGCGGCGGCGCCTCGGGGCTGGCTGTGCGGCTCATCGACCGTGATCAGCCGTCGCCCCGGCACGTCTCGCGGTGGATGGCCTGGGAGCGGGAGCGCTACGAAGCTTATGCCGCGCGCCGCGACTGGAATGCGATTGCGCGCCGCGCCGCCAGCCTTCCTGCCGGCATTCCGGATGACTTCGTGCAATGGGCGCTAACCCGGGCGGCCGAAGCGCGGTTGTCCGCCCATGACGGCGCGGGGGCGCGGCAGTTCCTCAGGCGCCTGCTCTGGCGGGAACGTGGAACGCCGGCAGCGCTTGCCCGGTGGCGGCGCATGGTCATCCGCTCGTACCTCGTGGACGACGACCTTGCTGATGCGGAGACGGCGGTCCGAAGCTATCAGCAAGATTTCGGTGCCCGTGGCGACAGCTGGAATACGCTGCGCGGAACAATACTTCTGCGGCAGGAGCACTACCGTAGGGCGCTGTCGGCACTGGCCGGAGTGCAGACCTACGAAGGACGCCTGCTCATGCTGCTGGCGGGACTGCGCAGCGGGCAGTACGAACCGGCACGGGTCCTGGCCGGCGCCCTCGATCTGGCGCGCGTGACGGCAGGCCGGCCGGGGCTTCAACGCCAGGCCTGGATCCTGGCGGCCGACGCGGCAGTGCGATCCGGAAATGCACCGCAGCGCCTGTCCGCACTGGAGCACGCGCTGGATTTTCCTGCCGGCACCGATGCCGACGACCCGCTTTTTCAGGTTGACGCCGACGATCTTTGGCAGGGTTACGAGCATGTGGCGAGCCGCATCGGCAACCACTTGCACCTTCTCGTCGGAGACGACATTGCCTGGCTCGCCAGGGCCAAGGCGTACGAGCGCAATTATGCGCCCTACGCACGCGCCCTGTATGCCTTTCTCGCGATTCGCTCTGCCAGTGCCAAGACGCGGGAGCTGGCGCAGGAGCAGCTTGCGGACTCGCTCTTTGCGGATCACGACGGTCGGGTGGTGCAGGCACTGTTCACGCATTCCGCGCGCTTCAAGTCGCTCGACCGCGTACCGGCGCCGGTCCGCTACCGCCTGGTAAATCACGCCATCGCCGATGGCGACATCGCGCTCGCCGGCCGGGTGATGCAGAGCATAAAGACTCCGCCGCCCGGGGAGACCGCCGATGACTGGGCGCTGCGCCGCGCCCGGGTATTGATCTATGCCGGAAACTTCCAGGACAGTCTTGCGCTGCTCAGCGGGCTGCTCGACCGGAACCATGTGCCGGCCGATAAATTTGTCCGGCACTATCTGCAGGTGATTTTCGAGCTACAGACGGCTGGAGCGAACCAGGCTGCCGGAAACCTGCTCAGGAGCCTGTTTCCGCTGGTCCGCGATCCGGAAATCCGCCGCCAGATCCTGTTCTGGACTGCGGACTCCGACAAGGCGCGCGGAAAATACACACGGGCGGCGGAGCTGTATCTGCGGTCCGCGTCCTATCATGGTGCCGCGGCCAACGACATGTGGGGTCAGACCGCGCGCTACAATGCGGCCTACGCCCTGGCCAAGGCGGGGCTGATCGCAGATGCACGCAGTGTCTACCAGCGCCTGCTGCAGTCCACGCGCAATCCGCAGCGTCGGGCTGCGATCCAACGCCGGATGCAGCAGCTGTGGCTGCTCAGATCCCGGGCTTCGGAGCAGTGACGGCGGCGCGGCGCGATGCGCCTGGCGGAGCCGCTGGCGATAAGCCGGTACCGGCCGATTTTCCGGATTCGCTGTCCGATCCCCGTTTCCCTCGTCGTTCGCTGCTGCCGCATAACGGCGCGCGCGGATACGGGCGGCTTCCCGGGAGAGCCAGGCGGCAGGGCGCGCCTTGCCTGGCGCGGCCTGTTCGGTCATGAACGCAACCCCGGCCGGCGGTTCCGGCGATACCGTGCTGATCGAGCGGTTCCTGGATTCGCTGTGGACGGAATGTGGTCTGAGCGAAAACACGCTGGGCGCATACCGCAGTGATTTGCAGGCCTACGCGCGCTGGCTGCGCGGGCGCGACCTGGGCCTCCCGGCGGCCACGCACGCCGATCTGCGGGACTATCTGGCACATTGCGTGGACGCTGGTGCGAAGTCACGAACTACGGCACGTCTGCTCTCGAGCCTCCGACGTCTGTACCGCTACCTCCTGCGTGAGGGGGCAGTGGAACAGGATCCCACCGCACTGATCGAATCGCCGAAGCTCGGGCGGCCGCTTCCGAAGTCGCTGACTGAAGATCAGGTCGGAAGTCTTCTTGCAGCTCCCGACACAGCCACGACCCTCGGGCTGCGCGACCGTGCCATGCTCGAGACGCTCTACGCCACCGGCCTGCGCGTTTCCGAACTGGTAGGACTGACCCTCGCGCAGGTCAATCTCGGCGCAGGCGTGGTGCGCGTTGTGGGCAAGGGCGACAAGGAGCGTCTCGTGCCGCTGGGAGAGGAGGCGGTTGCGTGGCTAGACGCGTTTCTCGAGGGTGGGCGGACTGCGCTCGTCCGCGGTCATGACACCGACGTACTGTTTCCCACGGGCCGCGGGGCCGCCATGACGCGACAGGCGTTCTGGCACAACATCAAGCGCCATGCGCGCACCGCCGGAATCAGCGCAAAGCTGTCGCCGCATACGCTGCGCCATGCGTTTGCGACGCATTTGATTGACCATGGCGCGGATCTGCGCGTGGTGCAGATGCTGCTCGGCCATACAGACCTTTCGACCACCCAGATCTACACGGAGGTGGCGCGCGAGCGGCTGAAGAACCTGCACGCCCGCCATCATCCGCGCGGATGACCGGCTCCGCCGGCCGGCCTCAGCAATGCCGCAGGTTTTTCAGGTGGCGATAGAGGTACCAGAGCGCGGCTAGGATCAGGGTGGCTCCGATAAGCGTCTCGGAGCGATGGAAGTAGGGCCCGAGCGTGTCCCAGTGGGTGCCGAGCTTCATGCCTATCCACGCCAGACCCAGACTCCAGATGAAGGATCCAACGAAGGTGTAAAGGTTGAATCGCCATATTTCCATGCGGCTGATCCCCGCGGGCAGTGCGATAAAGGTGCGAATCACCGGCAGGAGCCGCGCAAGAAATACGGTGATGTCCCCGTGCCTGCGGAACCAGCGGTCGGCGATCTCCAGATCATGATTCGAGAACAGGACATATCGTCCGTAGCGTTCGACCAGCGGGCGGCCTCCCAAGGCGCCGAGATAGTATGCCGCGAGCGAACCGATCTGGCAGCCGATCGTGCCGGCGAGCGCTACGCCCCATAGGTTCATGGTGCCGATGCTCGCCAAGTATCCTGCAAACGGCATGGTGATTTCCGAAGGCAGCGGAATGCAAGCGCTCTCTAGGGCCATGAGAAAGACGATGCCGGTGTAGCCGAGCCGGGATATGGTGCCGACGACGAGCGCTGCCAGCAGCGCGATGATTTTGGCGATCATGGTAAGACGTTTCCGTAGAAGATGTCAGGCTGTTGATGTCGCCCGGTGGCGGGTGGTCGCCGAAGGACGCCCCGTTTGTTCCGGCCCGCGGACCGGTGGGGCTGTTTCTGGTAAGGTATTGCGGTTCATCCGGCAACTGCCCGCGGCCTAGTCGAACTGCAGCGGCTGGCCGCGCGCATCGTCGCGAATACGGCCCTCGCCGAACACCACGCGACCGCCCACCACGGTGTAATCGGGCCATCCGACCAGTTCGCGTCCGGCATAGGGAGACCAGCCGGCGCGGGTGAACAGTTCCTCGTTCCGGACCGGACGGGCGTGCACCAGGTCGACTAGGGCGAGGTCCGCATCCCAGCCCTCGAAGATTTTGCCCTTGTTGCGGATGCCGTAAGCCTGTGCCGGACCGTAGCACATCCAGCGCTGGATCTCTGCGAGGGTGCAGCGTCCCGATGCCATTTCCGTGAGCATGAGCGGCAGTGAGGTTTCCACGCACGGCATGCCGGAAGGCGACTGCGGATAGGGCTGATGCTTTTCCTGCAGGGTGTGGGGCGCATGGTCGGTAGCGATAAAATCGATAATCCCGTCGTGCAACGCCGACCAGAGCGCGGTGTTGTCTTCAGCGGCTCGTATTGGCGGATTCATCTGCACCAAGGTACCCAGGCGCGCGTAGTCCGCAATGTTTAGCAGCAGGTGATTGGGTATCACCTCGGCTGTGACCCACGGAGGCTTGGTGCGGCGCAGCAGGTCCACCTCCTCGTGGGTGGACAGATGCAGGATGTGCAGCCGGCGGCCGTACTTTACGGATAGTGCCAGCGCCAGCTCCGTCGCCTGCAGTGCACACTTGTTATCGCGGATCTCGGAGTGGACAGCGACATCAGTGCGGCCGGCAAACTGAATTTTTCGCTCCCGGATGCGCGCTTCATTTTCAGCGTGCACCGCGATCAGGCGCTCCCCGTTCGCGAAGATGCGTTCCAGGTCACGCGGCTCGCTTACCAGCAGGCTGCCGGTGCTCGCGCCCATGAAGACCTTGATACCGCAAACGGGAACCGCGCTGTTGATCTGCTCCAGGTTGTCGGGTGTTGCTCCGATGAAGAAGCCGTAGTTCACAACACACTTGCGCGCTGCGCGCGCGAGTTTGTCGGAGAGCGCCTGCTGGTTCGTGGTGGGCGGGTCGGTATTGGGCATCTCGAGAAAGCTCGTTACGCCACCGCGTGCTGCGGCGCGCGATCCGCTTCCCAGGTCTTCCTTGTGCTCGTTGCCCGGCTCCCGGAAATGAACCTGGGGATCAATGACGCCGGGAAGAAGCAGCCGGCCGGCTGCGTCTATGCTCTCCCTGGCCGTGAGGTCCAGTGATGGCGCGATGCGCGCTATGCGGCCGCTCTCGCAGGCGAGGTCGGCGGCGACGGTACTGCCGTCCGGTTGGGCGACAGCGGCGTTTCGGATAATGAGGTCGTACAAGCGGTGTCTCCAGCAACAAAAAAGAGGGTCGGCTGCCCCCGCTTTATCCGGCTGCCGGAAGGACGGACGTCTCAGCCCATCTGCTTTTCGCGGATCTCGTCCAGCGTCTTGCAGTCGATGCACAGGGTGGCGGTTGGCCGGGCCTCCAGGCGCTGCACGCCGATTTCGACCCCGCAGGTCTCGCAGTATCCGTAATCGCCGGTGTCGATCTTGCCGAGGGCCTCTTCGATCTTCTTGATGAGCTTGCGCTCGCGGTCGCGATTGCGCAACTCGAGCGACATGTCGGTTTCCTGGCTGGCGCGGTCGTTCGGGTCCGGGTGGTTGGCCGTCTCGTCCTGCATGCTGTGCACGGTGCGCGAAACCTCTTCCAGCAGCTCTTCCTTCCAGGCATTGAGGATTGCCTGGAAGTGCTCGACCTGCTTCTTGTTCATGTACTTCTCGCCCTTTTTCTCCACGTACGGTTTGATCCCGTGGATCAGGACGCCGGAAGAAAGCTCCTTCTTTTTGCGTACAGGCATCGTCGCTCCTGCCAAAATCGATCGGATGGCCGAAAAATCAAGCGCGCATCTATACCAGAAAACGGGGGTGCGGCGCAAGAATCCTATTGCAAAAAGTGCGCCATGCCGGAACGGCGGGAAAGTGGGTTAAAATAAACGGCATGTTACCGGCTACTGAGCCCGCACCGTGGCGCTGACAACCCTCATATTCGATGTCGATGGAACTTTGGCAGATACCGAGCGGGACGGCCACCGGGTGGCCTTCAACCGCGCCTTTGCGCAGGCCGGTCTGGACTGGAACTGGGACAGCGAGCTATACCGGCAGCTGCTGGCGGTGAGCGGAGGAAAGGAACGCATACGACATTACCAGGAGCGGTGGCGGCCCGCTCAGCCGCTTCCGGGCGAACCGGAAGCGTTCGTGGCGCACCTGCATGCCGCCAAGACACGGATCTATACGGATCTGCTGGCGCGCGGGAGCATACCGCTGCGTCCGGGTGTGCGGCGGCTGCTGGGTGAGGCGCGCGCCCGCGGGCTCAGGCTGGCCATCGCTACAACCACAACGCCGGAGAACGTGACGGCGCTGCTCGAGCATGCCTTGGGTGCCGGGTCGCCCGCCTGGTTCGAGGTGATCGCCGCAGGCGACATGGTGGCACATAAGAAACCGGCGCCAGACATCTATATCTACGCCAT
>JAJYEK010000091.1 GCA_021785795.1 Pseudomonadota bacterium | reverse complement strand
GATGAGCTTTCCGTATTTCATCAACAAGACCGCGCCGGTGTCCGGTGTCCACAGCCTTCTCGACTACCAGGTGACATTCATCGGGGAAATCCGCAACGGCCAGCATGTCATGACCATCAAGGTGGTGGTTCCCGTGACCAGCCTGTGCCCGTGCTCCAAAGAAATCTCGGAATACGGCGCCCACAACCAGCGTTCGCACGTCACGATCACGGTTCGCACAAATACCTTTATCTGGGTCGAGGACCTCATCGACCTCGTCGAGAAACAGGCCAGCTGCGAGCTCTACGGTCTGCTGAAAAGGCCGGACGAGAAATACGTGACCGAGCGTGCCTATGAGAACCCCAAATTCGTCGAGGACATGGTGCGTGACATCGCTGCCCGCCTCAACAAGGATCCGCGCGTCGACGCATACATAGTGGAATCGGAAAACTTCGAATCCATCCACAATCACTCGGCCTACGCGATGATTGAGCGGGACAAGACCCGCCCCCGGTAGGGCGGCCCTCCCGCCGCTACGACGACGGCCGGTACAGATAAACCAGAACGACCGTCACGGAACACAGCAGCAGGCTCTGGGCCGTGTTGCGCGTAAGAAAATAGTGCAGTACTCCGGCAAGCGCCGGAAAGTCCGCGACACTCACCCCCACCATCAGCCGCCGGCGCCGGATCATGACCTGCTCCAGGGAGTCCGATGCCACGACACCGTCTTCCCGCCTGTGCCGCCAATGGCGCCACAGCAGGGGCAGGGATGGAACCGCCAGCAGGATCCCGGCAAGAAACGTGTAGGGGCCGGCGGCAGGCAGCATCGGACGTCCCGGCACGAACCGTTGCGTAGCCAGTATCAACACCGGCAGAAAAAGGGAATGGATGCACGAGAGGAACCAGACCCTGGCGACCTCCGGGACCGGATCTGCGCCTTTCTCCATTGCCGGAGTCTTCTCATTCATTGGTTTATACCATCTTGGTCGATCATCCCGGACAGGATGCCGGAAGCGGGCTCAATATTAAGTCCAAAGCCGGCTCGGGCGCTACTGCGCGCGGAATACGCCCGCCAGATCCAGCGCCTCCGGTATCCGCCTACCGCAGCGGCCGGGGATGCAGGCACATCTTCCGCGGGCCGCATTTCAGCGGTCACAGTCCGCGCGTGCGGATCCTGCGCACCGGCGGCGGCCGTTCATTGCTTGCATGGTGCCCAGGCCGTGCCCACCGAGCCGCCAATCCGGCCGAGCACTTCGCGTTCCACGGCTTCGATCAGGACAGGCATCGCAGCGGCCACGGGCGCGCTGAGGGTCTCGACACCGCCACCGGCGTCGGCCATTTCCAGGCCAAACACAGTAACCTGGGGCGGCAGACATCCCAGGACCTGACCCAGTGCGAGCACCTCTGCGAGTCCGAAGCCGTGACTCGATACCCAGCCGCTTGCATGGACAAGCTCACTGCCGCACAAGCGGTGCAGCGTACCGGCGGCGGCTCCGGTCCTGACCGCATCGATGACGATGAGCGCCGCCAGATCGCCAAGATCTTCCAGCAGACCCGTTCCCGGCCGGTCGAGCGCTACGATGGCGAGCGTCTGCGGAGCGATCCCGGAAAGAGCCGGCGAGCGGCGCAGACCTCCGGCTGCAATCCATCCGAGACGGTCGTCTCCGGAGGGAGATCCCACCCCTGCGATGCGTATCCGGATCGTCACGCGCAGGCGCCGGATACGGATGGGCCGCGACTGGCGCGCCGGTCAGCGGCGATGCAGACGCAAATCGAGGAAATGCGTCGCACAGGAAATGCACGGATCATAGCTGCGGATCACCATCTCACAGTGCCGGCGCAGTTCGTCGTCACTGCGGTCCAGGCCAAGCGTCGCGAGACTCTGGCGCAGGTCGGCCTCGATACGGGCCTGATTCTGGCTCGTAGGCGGCACGATGCGGGCGCGCAGCACGCGTCCGTCCTCCTGCACGTCGTAGCGGTGCCACAGCGTCCCACGTGGCGCTTCCGTGGCGGCGATCGCCACGCCCGCCCGCGGCACGACTGCAGCGCCCGGCATCCCCGGAACGCGGTAGTCTTTCAGGATGCGCGATGCCTCCAGAACCGCGTAATAGATTTCTGCCGCCCGCGCCACAATCGCATGAAACGGATTGCGGCTGGGCCAGACAATCCCGCTTTCGTCGAGCGCCACGCGCACGGCCGCCGGAAGCCTCTCCAGGTTGAGGTTGACCCGGGCAAGCGGTCCGACCAGGTAGGGCCGGCCTCCGAGCAGACAATACAGGGCGGTCGAATGCTCGACCTGGTGCTCGGCGAAATGCTGCTCGAATTCCTCCACAGCGGCATCGAGACCCGCGCTTGATGCCAGCCGGCCCGCATTCATCGGATACTCGTCCGGATGCCGCAACGAGACGCTCACGAACCGCTGTTCGGCCTCGGGCAGTTTCAGCGCCGCCACCCACCGCACCAGCGCCTCGGCCTCGGGTATCGCGGCTGACAGCCGGGCATAGAGTTCGGCCACATCCGAGCGCGCCGGCGCATGATGAAACCCCCCGACGTGTACGCCCACGGGATGCACCGAACGGCCCCCGAACAGACGGATCAGGTCATTGCCGAGCGCCTGCAGCAGCAGTCCACGGCGCACGATCTGCGGATGGTCGCGCGCCATGGCAATGGCGTTGTCGTAGCCGAGCAGATCGGGGGCCGCCAGCATGTGAATGTGCAGCGCATGACTCTGCATCCACTCCCCGCAATACAGCACGCGGCGCATGTCCCGCACCCACGGGCTCGGGTCCAGGCCAAACAGCTGCTCGAAAGCATGTACGGCGCTCATCTGATAGGCCACCGGGCAGATACCGCAGATGCGTGCGACCAGGTCCGGAACCTCGCCGAAATCCCGCCCTTCGAGGATTTTTTCGAAAAGGCGCGGCGGCTCGAAAATACGCAAGTTTAGGGCCGTAATCTCCCGCCCGCGGGTCCTGATCTCCAGGGCCCCCTCCCCCTCCACGCGCGCGAGGACCGGAACGCTGATGGTGATGTTGCGCGGTTCAGTCATGGTCCTGCACCCTGGCCCGCCCGGCTTCCGTAAACGGCGGTGCACCGCTATTGATCGACAGGAATCTTCGGCCAACCGCAGCGGATGGGATTCCCAGCCCTTCCAGACGCCTGCCAAGCGCCTCGACGTTGGGATTTTCCGCCGGACCGTAGCAGGCATAGCAGTCTCGCCCAAAGCTGGGGCACAGGGCACCGCAACCCGTGCGGGTGACAGGGCCCATGCACGGCAACCCGCGCGCTACCATCACACACACGGTCTGCGACCGCTTGCACTCCATGCAAACCTTGTCGCGCTCCTCGACCGGCGATACACCGAAGAGCAGCGCGCGCACCGCCGCGGTTACCTGACGGCTGTTCACCGGGCATCCCCACAGTTCCAGGTCAACGTGCACATGCTGTGACAGAGCTGTCGACGAATCCAGGCTCTCCACGTACGCCGGCGTTGCATACGCCTCCGCGATCCAAGCGCGTCCGTCCGCCAGATTGCGCAACGCCTGCAGTCCCCCGGCCGTAGCGCAGGCGCCGATTGCAACGAGGAAACGGCTGCGGGCCCGCACGCGTTCAATGCGCCCGACATCGGCGGCGGTGCTGATGCTGCCCTCGACGAAGGCGATGTCGACCTCCGCATCCGGGTCGACCGGTCCGGCCTCGGCGAAATGCACAAATTCCACCAGCGACGACAGCAGCAGAAGGTCCTCGCCGAGGTTCAGGAACGCAAGCTGGCAGCCATCGCAGGAGGAAAACTTGTGTACTGCAACCCGCGGCCTTTGCCGAGCTGTGACTGGCGCGTCCACTATAGCCCCCTCACTGACAGCAGATCCTTGACTGCCGTGTAATTGAACACCGGTCCGTCCTTGCATACAAATTTTCCTCCTATCTGGCAGTGGCCGCAGCGGCCAACGGCGCACTGCATGCTTCGCTCCAGGCTGAGCCACATCGCGTTCTCGGCGATGCCGCGTGCACGCAACTCCTCGACAGCCGCCCGCATCATCCCTTCCGGTCCGCACATCATCACAATCGCCGCGGATCCGTTGATCCGCGCCTGCGCGAACAGCTCCGTCACCCGCCCGACATGCCATGGCCAAAGCGCGGTGCCGACGTCGGCCGCAATCAGGACCTGCGTGTGTTCCATGACGCTCCAGCGCCGGTAGCGCTCCTGCCATATCAGGTCATCGGCATGTTTGACGCCTTGCACAATGACGAGCTCCCCGAAGCGCTCGCGGCGGCGCATCACATAGTTGATCACCGATACCGCAGGGGCGCAGCCAAGCCCCCCGGTAATGACCATGACGTCGCGCCCCTCGGCCTGCTGCAACGGCCAGCCGCGCCCAAAAGGTCCGCGGATGCCCAGACGATCTCCCGGGCGCAGACGGGACAACCCCCGGGTGACGTGCCCGACCGCCCGGATCGTATGGTCGAATAGCGCATCATCCTGCGGATCGGAGACGATCGAAATCGGAACCTCGCCGACACCGTAGAGATAGAGCATGTTGAACTGGCCGGGCGCAAAGCTATAGCCTGCATGTTTTGACCGGTCGCGGAACCGCAGCCGCAGCGTGAAAATGCTCGGAGTTTCGCCGATGCTCTCGACGACCTCCGCCTCATGCGGCACGATAAGGTCACTCATCCTTGATCCCCGCGCATACCGCTGCGGCCTCCTCGGTAATGTCTATGCCTGCCGGACACCAGCTGATGCAGCGGCCGCAACCCACGCAGCCGCTGCGGCCGTACTGTTCGTGCCAGCTTCCAAGCTTGTGCGTCAGCCACTGGCGGTAGCGTGCGCGCGTGTCGCCGCGCACGGTGAAGCCATGGATGTAACTGTGCCCCTGACTGAAGCAGGAATCCCAGACGCGGGCATGCACGCTGGTAGCGCCATCGAGCGACGCCGTGTCGACACTCGCGTGGCAGAAGCAGGTCGGACATACCGACGTGCAGTTGCCGCACGCAAGACAGCGCCCTGCCACCTCTGCCCACCGCGGATGCTCGAGGCTCGCGGACAGCGCAACGCGCAGATCGCGCGACGGCAGGCGCCGGCTCTGGCGGGCGCGCGCCGCCGCGTTCTGCGCGGCGGCCGCCGCGTGCGCCGCAGCCGCGACGTCTTCCAGACCCAGATCCGCGGCAACCGCAGCGCCGCGCGTACTGCCAGACTCCACGATGAACCCATCGTCAAGCTCGGTCAGCGCCAGATCGAAGCCGGAGGTGGCCTGCGGGCCATCTCCCGTGGATACGCAGAAACAGCTGTCTGACGGATCACTGCAGTGGACCGCCACGAGGAAGAGCTGCTCCCTGCGCGCAGCATAGTGGCGATCAGCAGCTGAGGATCCAAGAAAATGCCGGTCCTGCAGCGCCAGCGCCGCCAGATCGCAGGCCCGCACACCGATCACCGCAATGCGCTGCGACGGCGGCGGCGCACTGGTGAATTCGAGCGCCGAATCCGCCGCGTGGCTCGCGCGCCACAGTACCTCACGCGGGGCGAACACGAGCGGCTTGAGAGCCTGCGGACCGTTGGCCCAGCCGAAGTACCGCGCACCCCCGGTGTGCTCGATGCGGTAGGAACCGGGCGACTGAATGTCGCGCACACCCCGCGGAAGGTCGTCCGCCGCAGCCAGGGCGGCATAGACGACGGCGCCGTCGCGCACCTGCGGACCGTGACATTGATACCCGTGTCTGTGCAGCATGTCAAAAAGATTCCGGAACCTGTCCCGGCGAAGAAATCCGTTCTCCATGGCAGCCTTCCTCCTTCAGGCGGTCGCCGCTGCCGAACTGGCACGGCGCAGCGCCCCCGAAACCGTACTGTCCGCAAGCGGCCGAGCGTCCGCCTGCCCCTTTCCGCCGCCCTGCCAGCCCGTCGACCGCAACTCAGACTCCGCGTCCGGACTGGCGCAGACGTTTTATCTGAAAAAGCGTCGTGCGTTCGTCTTCCTCGAGCATCGAATCGATGAACCGGATCGTGGCACGGTAGCGGGGAATTATGTTATACCGCAACGCATTCACGCGCCTTTGGGTCCGGCGCTGCTCGGTCAGCAACCGCCACAGCGCCGTCTCAGCCTCGCCCAGCTGCACCAACAGCACCGCAGTTCTGGCCATACCGCTGCGGGCCTGATCGAAACTTGCATCGGTCCCCATGAGCCCCACCGGCTGCAGCGCAATCTCCTCCGCGCGGGCAGCCGGATACTCGATACCGACGCTGGACCGGGGGAAGATTTCGACGCGCACAGCCGGACCAGTACCGAGCGCCGCCTGCCGGATCACTTGGCTGCCCATGCGCATTTGCGCGACCGCCAGCCACCGGTATGCCTGGGCGAGCACTGCGCGCGCCTGTGAGTGGAGCTCGTGGTAGCGCTCGAGGCGCTCGCGCACGAGCCGGTTCAGCAGCTCGCGCTTGCGCTCAAGCATGGAATGGCCCTGCTGCAGAAAGCGGAGCTGGCGCCTCAGGCCAAGCAGCGCACTTTTTGTCGGAGGCACCTTCATGCGCGCGCTCATGATGTCTCCGCCGCCGGACTGCGGCCATAATGCACCGCCAGATCAGTCTCGCGTACCCGCGTCAGCTCCTGCGGCGGCAGCAGCGACAGCAGCTTCCATGCGATATCGAGCGTATCCCCGATGGAACGCTCCTCGTTCTCCCCCTGGGTCACGAACTGCTTCTCGATCGATCCGGCAAACTCGAGATACTGGCGGTCGGTCTCGGACAGATCATCCATTCCGATGATCGATGCCAGATTTCGCACCTCGATCGCACGCGCGTACGACGCGTAAATCTGGTTGGCGACGCGCGGGTGGTCTTCGCGGGTCAGGCCGGTACCGATGCCGTCCTTCATCAGGCGCGACAGCGACGGCAACAGGTCCACCGGGGGATAAACCCCCTGGTTATGCAGCTCACGCGACAGCACGATCTGCCCCTCGGTAATGTATCCGGTGAGGTCCGGAATGGGGTGGGTGATGTCGTCACTCGGCATGCTCAGCACCGGCACCATAGTGATGGACCCGGTGCGGCTGCGGATGCGTCCGGCACGCTCGAAAATCTCCGCCAGATCGGAATACAGGTAGCCCGGGTAGCCTTTGCGTGCCGGCACGTCGCCGCGGGCCATTGCCACCTCACGCAGCGCCTCGGCGTAATTGGTGATGTCCGTTAGAATCACCATGACGTGCATGCCCAGATCGTAGGCGAGGTACTCGGCTGCAGTCAGGGCCGTGCGCGGCAGGATCAGCCGCTCAATCGGGGGATCGTCCGCCAGATTGATGTACATGACAACGTTGCCGAGCACGCCGTCGCGCTCGAAATCGTCCTGGAAGAAGCGCGCGTCGGAATTGGAAACCCCCATGGCGGCAAACACTACGGCAAAGCGTGCCTGCGCGCCGACGATCTTCGACTGCCGGACAATTTGTGCCGCCAGGCGATTGTGCGGCAGGCCCGGACCGGAGAATATCGGCAGCTTCTGCCCGCGCACCAGGGAATACAGGCCGTCGATGGCGGAAATACCGGTCTGGATGAATTCGCGCGGTCGGGTGCGCGCCGCCGGATTCATGGGACTGCCATTTACATTGCGCCTGATCGTCGATACCAGAGGCGGCCGGTCGTCGAGCGGCGCCCCGACACCGCTGAAGATCCGCCCCAACAGCTCGCGCGACAACGCAATCTCGAAAGGCTGATCGAGAAAACGGGTCCATGTGCGCTCGATATCCAGCCCGTCGGTGCCCTCGAACACCTGCACCAACACCACCTCTTCCGAGGTCCTGATGACCTGGCCATTGCGCACGCGTCCGGCATGATCGCGCACGGCCACCCTGTCCCCCAGACCTATTCCCGGCACTCCGCGCACGAAAAGCAATCCACCGCGCAGAGCCGATGCCAGCCGGAATTCCTTCTCACTCATGCCGTCCCCTTCTCCGCTCCGGCATACTCCAGGCGAAGCGCCCGGAACGCATCACCGGCCTCTGCAGCAAACGCCTTCAGCCCATCAAGCTGGCTATTGGAATAGGCCGATTTGGCGCGCCGGGCTCGCCCGAGCACCGGCAGCTGCAGCAGCCGCTGCGCCGGCACCCCGATGCCGATCAGCTCCTGCCCCTGGCGATAGAGGCCGAGCAGCAGGTCGAGCAGCGCAAACTGCCTTTCGGGAGAGCAGAAGCTGTCGACCTCATCGAGGGCGCTCTGCTGCAACAGCCCTTCTTTGATGAGCGCCGCTCCCTCCAGCACCCAGCGCTGGGCAGCCGAAAGCGCCTCCGGTCCGACCAGATTGACAATGCGCGCAAGTTCGTCCGACTGCAGCAGCAGGCCGAGAGCTTCGGCACGCTGCGCGCTCCAGCGCGGGTCGACGTTGTCCGCCCACCACCCGGCGGCTGCATCCACATACCCCGAATAGCTCTCGGTCCAGTCGATTGCCGGATAGTGGCGCGCATCGGCCAACTCCTTCGACAACGCCCAGAAGGCCTGGACGATATCTTTGGTGTGGCTGGTGACAGGCTCCGAAAAGTCCCCTCCGGGCGGCGACACGGCAGCGATCAGCGAAACCGACCCGGCCGGTCCGGCAAGGGTCTGCACCCGGCCGGCACGCTCGTAGAACGCCGACAGGCGCGACGCCAGATATGCCGGATGGCCCTCCTCCACGGGCATCTGCTCCAGGCGGCCGGCAACTTCGCGCAGCGCTTCCGCCCAGCGGCTGATGGAATCGGCCACCATCACCACATCGTAGCCCTGGTCGCGATAGTATTCCGCAAGCGTCACGCCCATGTATATCGATGCCTCGCGGGCAACCACCGGCATGTTGGACGTGTTGGCCACGAGAAGCGTACGTTCCATGAGCAGCCTGCCGGTGTAGGGATCAGTGAGCTGCGGGAAGGTCTCAAGGATCTCCACCAGCTCGTTGCCCCGCTCTCCGCATCCGAGGTAGATCATGATTCCGGCATTGGACCAGCGGGCGATCTGCTGCTGGACCATGGTTTTGCCCGCGCCGAATGCCCCCGGCACCGCCGCCCTGCCGCCCTTCAGCAGCGGGAAGAAGGTATCGAGGACTCGCTGCCCTGTGATCAACGGCACCGCCGCCCGGTCGCGGCGGGCATAGGGACGTGCCCGGCGAACCGGCCAGCGATGGTAGAGCTGCAACGGCCGCTGTACTCCGTCCCGGCCCCGTACCTGCGCGACCGTCTGATCAACTCCGTAATCGCCCGCCGGGGCGAGATCCAAGAGCTCACCGCTGACATCGGGCGGCACCAGGATGCGGTGCACAACAGTCTCGGTTTCGGCCACGCTACCGATAGCCGATCCGCCGCCAACAATATCGCCGACTCTCAGGCCGGCGGCCGGCTCGAAACGCCAGCGGCGCGTGCGATCGAGCGGCGTGACGGTGAGGCCGCGCGCGATACGGTCCCCGCTCTGCTGCGAGATCTCCATCAGCGGGCGCTGCAGGCCGTCGAATATTCTGCCGAGCAGTCCCGGTCCGAGTTCCGCAGCCAGGGGGTGTCCGAGCGGCGCCGCAGACTGACCTGGCGCGAGCGATTCGGTCGACTCGTAGACCTGCACCACCGCGCGTGCGCGGTCACGTCCAATGACCTCCCCGATGAGGGCCAGGTCGCCGACCCGCACCTGCTCGCCGATCGCGACCTGCGGCAGGTGCACCGTCACAATCGGGCCATTGACTTCGACAATCCGTCCCGGTAGGGCGCTCATGGCAGTTCACCCTCGGGAAACTCGGACTGCGGAAACAGCCGCGCGGAAATCACCTGCCGCAGGGCCTCCTGCATGCGCTCGAGCCGGGCCTCGATCGTGAAATCGACACACACGGTGTTGGCGGCATCGCGCACCCGTATCCCACCCGTGCCAGGCAACGGCTGCAGCCCGAGCTGCACCGTACCGGCGACGCCGGCATCGCGGCAGAACGACTCCCATTTTCCGTACAGCCGCGTCTGGTCACGGGCATTAAGCTCGGCGACCAGTTCGCCGGTTCCGATCTCCGACGCGGCCTTTGCCAGGAACTCCGCCAGCAGCGGAAGATAATCGCCGTCCCGCTCCACGAGCTCCCTGAGACGCACCGAGAGGCTGTTGACCGTATCCTGGACAAGCTGCCAGCGCTGCCAGTCCAGCTCCCGGCGCAGCCGGATCTCGCCCGCCTGGACACGTTGCCGGTAGTTGCGCTCGGAGAGCTCTCTGGCGGTACGCGCCTCGCGCTGCTCGCGCGTACGCAGGCGTTCGTTGGCGGCGGCGAGAAGCTCGTCGCGCATTCGGCGGGCATCGGAGAGAAACTTCTCCGACTGCGCCTTGGCGCGCTCGAGCAGCGCCGTTTCGAGTTCCGCGGCCTGGGGAGATGGGCTCATCGCTGTTGCTCAAGCCCCTGCGCACTGAACATGCCGCGCACCATTTCCTCGACCCTCGGCCGGTAATCATCGGGCGCATTGAGTGAAGGTATCTCCACGATAATGATGCGTCCGCCCTTTGCCCGAACGCGGTTAAGCCAGGGGCCGTCGCCGCGCGCGAGTTCGCGCTCAAGGAATATCACGGCCCTCTGGTCGGTCGCACTGAGCCTTGCGAGCAGCGTCTCCACAGATTCCGGGGTCGCGTCGCGGATCGTTTCGATGCCGATCATCGCAAACCCGTCCATCAGCGCGGCGGTCCCGAGCGCAATGACCCGCGTCTGGACACTTCCCGCCTCATCCCCGGTCATGGTCGACGCCGCCTGTCAGCCGAGTTTGCCAAGCATCAGGATCGTGACCACCAGGCCGTAGATCGCTATGCCTTCGGCAAGCCCAAGATACACGAGGCTGCGGCCGAACGCCTCGGGCTTCTCGGCAATCACCGCCAGCGCTGCAGCCCCTACCGGCGCGACTGCGATTGCGGCAGCAATCGTAGACGCCGCGGTCGGCAGTCCGATGCCGATCAGCGCCAGACCGAATCCCAGTCCCACTGCTGCCGGCGGGCCGGCGGCGGCAGGCGCCGCCTGCGCCGCTAGGGCGTCATGGACTCCGGCCAGCAGCAGCCCGGCTTCCGACATGACAAATATGACCAGGTTGGCGCCGATCGTTCGCCGCAGCCAGCGCGGCAGGTTGGGGTGCATCTTTCCCGGCTGATGGTCGAGAAACAGCCCGAGAACGACTGTGCCCACGAGACTCACCGTGATCAGACCGACTAGCCAGTACATGACACGCTCCTTTAAGAATGGACAGGAAATCAGGAGGCCGCCGCGCCGTCTGCCTCCAGGGTAAGCGGCCGGAACACCCGCCCGTTGCCGCCGTAGTAGCGCGAAAGGCCTTCGTAGTACTCGAGCCGCAGCACCTGGATGGTGACGATCGCCCCCTCGAGCACCACGATAAAGATGTTGCCCAGCACAATCGCAATCCAGTGCCCGGCACGCGCCTGCACCATGGACGCCAGCGCGAAAACCGCTATCGCGAGCGCTACGTGGTTCAGTTCGAACGCAGCTACCCGCAGGAAGGACAGGGTGTTGGAGAAATATGCGATGACATCTTCGATCACCTGGGTAACCGCAACCAGCATGCGCTCGCCCGTCTTTCCACGGTACCGGTACCAATGGTATCCATACACCAAAGCCAGGGCGGCAGCGGCCACAATCCACTGAGCTCCGCCCGGACCGGCGCCCAGGATCCAGCCGCGCAAGCCTTGCAGGACCGCGACATAAAACACCAGTCCGGCGATGCCCTTGCCGTCAAGCAGGGCGTCGAGATATCTGCGGCTGATGATGCGGTTGCCCGCAGTCATGGCTCCGGCAACCAGTATGAATCCGACCCCCCAATAGAGCGCGATGGCCAGCATGCGCTCGGGATCCGCGAGCGGCGCGATCCACAGGGGATGGACGAGCTCCTCGAACCCAAAGACACTGCCATAAGCCCAGCCGAAGACAGCTGAAGCCAGACCGGATGCAATGACAAAAGGGGCGAAACCGCGCAGCCGGCGGGCCCCCAGTGCTCCGGCCACGGCAATCACAGCACCATTGCCGATGTCTCCGAACATCATTCCGAACATCAGTATGAAGGTCACGGCGAACAGCAGCGTCGGATCCATTTCGCCGTAGCGCGGCACACCGTAATTGCTTACCAGCATGGCAAACGGGCGCAGCAGCGCAGAATGGCGCAACAGCGAAGGAACGCGTTCGAACTCATCCGGACGCGGGTCGCGCGCACTCAGCACGAACCGCTGCCCAAGCCGCTCATGCAGGGCCACCCGCAGACCGGACAGCTCCGATGCCGGCGCCCAGCCCCCGATCTGGATCAAGCCGCCGCGGCCCCGCAGTGCCTCGCCTAGCGCCGCATAGGGCGCGGCCATCCGCAGCACCCGCACTGCTTCCGCCAGCCGGCCGCCGAATTCCCTTCTCAGCGTGTCCACCTGCCGGCAGCGGGTATCGGCTTCGGCCATCATCCGGTTCTGGTGCTCGAGAAGCTGGCGCCGGACCGTCTGCGGATCGTCCGGCAACAGGGTCGGCAGGCGCGCCGCCTCCCAGTCTGCGGCCCTCAGCACCGCCGCCACTTCCGCCTCATGGCCTTTGGGTCCGGCAATCACGGCCTGCGCCTCCCCCAGTGTCTCCTGCACCGGCGCCAACACGTAACCGGCGAGCCCCACCGCCTCGCGCACGCGCGCAACATTGCCCGACGGCATCATGCCTATGTGGACGTCGAGAAATTGCCTGCTGCGCATCAACAGGCCAAGGTCAATGCCGAGCGCCGTGAGCCGGTCCAGCATGTTCATGATCTGTGCGACGTAGTGCTGCTCCGCTTCGGCCCGGCGCAGACTTTCCTGGCAGTTCGAGCACTGCACCCACACCGTCCGCAGCCACGTCCCCAGCGCTTCGAGTTCCGCCTCGTCCGGCAGCCGCGCAGCGGACGCCAGGGCGCCGCCCGGCAAGGGACAGTGCGTGCGGATCTTGTCGAGATGTCCGCGCGCCACCCGGTACAGCTCGCCGAAGCGTTCACCCGGCATCTCCGGAAGCAGTTCCGGTGATTCAGGTGCTTCAGGACCGAAGATGCCGCGCTGCGCCAGCACGACGGCGGCACCGGGCGCATCTTCGCGCAGCACCAGCAGTGCGATCCGTTGCATGCGTATGGGCCTGAACACGGGCGGCGGCCTTATGCGGGTTCGGTCAGCGCGCCGGCATCAGACGGGCTCGAACGCCGCGCTGATGCCGGTCGCCCGGCGTACGATATCCGGGTCGAAGCCCAGGCGCCGGCCCTTGATGACGGCGCGCAGCTGGCGCAGGAGCTTCTCGCGCAACAGCAGATAGGCAAACGTCCGCGCCAGGCTGACCGCACGGCTTCGCAGAATGGCCTCGGCCTTGCGCCATCCGCCGCGCTCCAGGACCAGGGTTGCATCCGCTGCCGTGGTCACGCCGGCAAGCGGCACAGCGAACGGACGCGGAAGTCCCGCGACGACCTCGGCGATGGTCTCCAGCCGCGACAGCTGCTGCAGCAGCGGTGCGCGCAGCCGGGCGCCGGCCGGTATCAGAAGATAATAGGCTTGTGCCGGAGGCAGCCCGTACGAGAAGCGGTATCGCAGCAGCCACAGCAGGTTGGTCCGGTCGATGATGTCCGCGACCAGCGCTCCCAACTCGCTGCGGTCCGCACCGTCGAGCGACTGCACTTGCTCGTTCAGACCCGAGTAATAGCGCCGGTCCACTGCTGCATCCATGGCGAACAGCTCGCGCCGCTGCTCGTAGATGCGTCGCGCCTCACGGGCGACAGCCACGAAGGGAGTGTGCTCCAGACGGCGAAGCAGCTCCGCGACATCCTGCGTACCGAGCAGCTCCTCAACCGGCAGGCGCCCGTACGGACCCATGTCCACCAGCTGTGCGCGGATCTGAGCCGCTGGTTCGTTCGCCATTTTGCCGCGCATGATGGCCTTGAGATTGCTGAGCTCGAAACGGCACGCCCAATAGATGAAAAAGCGGCGGCGCGCGCCATCCAGCGCGCGCACCAGGATCGAAAAATCCGCCAGCAGGTTTGCAATCAGCCGCTGCTCGAGGGACAGACCAGGGTCAACGGAACTGTCTGGTGTCCATCCGGACAGTCCTTAGATCG
>JAJYEK010000285.1 GCA_021785795.1 Pseudomonadota bacterium | reverse complement strand
GAAGGCCGATCAGAATTTCCTCATGCTGCAGGCGCAGCTGGAGGGTACCGAGAATCGCATCGCGGTGGCGCGCCGCGACTATATTCTTGCAGTCCAGCAGTACGATACCGAACTCACCACTATTCCCGGCCGCTGGTATCACTCGCTCTTTTACAGCAGCTACGCGCCGATCCAGAATTTCACCATTTCCACGCAATCCATGCAGCCGCCGCAGGTCAAGTTCTAAGTCATGGAACGCCTGGCTATGCTGCTGCGGTGGGTGATACTGTGTGTATTGATGCTGGTTGTGTACCCCGTCGCAGCGGCGGGTAGCAATGTGCTCGACGCGGGGAGGCCGGCGTTTCCGGCCCTGACCGGGCCGGTGGTTGACGATGCTAACCTGCTGTCACCGCAGGTGCGTCAGGCATTGGCGCAGAAACTCCTCCAGTATGCCCGACACACCTCCAACCAGGTAGTGGTGGTGACGCTGCCGTCATTGCACGGTTATCCCATCGACGAGTACGGCTACCAGCTGGGACGCCACTGGGGGATCGGCCAGAAAGGCAAGAACAACGGCGCGCTGCTGATCGTGGACGCGGGCGGGAAGAAGGTGCGTATCGAGGTTGGCTATGGGCTCGAAGGCACGCTGACCGATGCGGCGAGCTTCGAGATCATTCACAACATTATCGTACCCCGGTTCAAGCGGGGTGATTTCTCCGGCGGAATCGTGGCGGGTTCGGACGCGATCCTGTCCGTCATCGGTGATCACGCCGCTGCCGCACGCAGCGCCCAGACGCGTGAGAAGGCTGGCACCGGGGCCCTGATGCTGGTGGTTCTCCTGTTTATCTTCTCACCGCTCATCGCCCTGTTTTTCTTTCGCGGTTCCAACAGGCCCGGTCCCGGCCCGGGTGGTCCGGGCGCAGGACCATCCGGGCCGCGCGGGGGTTCCGGCGGAAGCATGCTCGGATGGTTGGCGCTTGGCCTGCTTTCGGGCCTGGGCGGGGGTGGCGGCGGCTTCGGGGGAGGGTTCGGCGGTTTTTCGGGCGGCGGCGGGTCATTCGGTGGTGGCGGCGCCTCGGGCGGCTGGTAGGAGGGCAATATGATCACGTTCAGCGATCAAGACCGGGCGCGCATTACCGCCGCTATCCACGCGGCGGAAAAGAATACCAGCGGGGAATTCGTGGCAGTAGTGGCGCGGGCGAGCGACCATTATTTGTTCTTGCCGCTGCTGTGGGTGGCGGCGCTGGCGCTCCTGGTGCCGGGAGTGTTCCTGTTGATGTCGGTGTCGATATCCTACGGACACGTGTACCAGATTCAACTGGGAGTTTTTATCGTTCTCAGTCTGTTGCTGCTGTTTATCCCGTCACTGCACCTGGGGCTGATCCCCCGATCCGTCAAGCATGCACGCGCCGGCCGTCTTGCTAAGGCGCAATTCTATCTTCAGGGCGTGCACCTGACCCGGGAACACTCAGGCGTACTGTTCTTCGTGTCGCTCGCGGAACGCTACGTCGAGATCGTCGCCGACCGGGGTATCCATGAAAAGCTTGGTGAGGCCCATTGGGCCGGCATCGTCCAGGTCTTTGTCGATCGTGTCGCCAGAGGAGAGGTCGTGGAAGGATTTGTCACGGCAATCACTGCCTGCGGCGAGGCGATGCATACCCATTATCCCCGGGAACCTGATGGAACTGACGAACTGCCCGACGGCCTGATCGAAATCTGAGCAGCCCTCCTCGGCGGCGGGAGTCCATGCGTGCCAACGTCATGCACAGCCTGGGTGTGACCCGGCAAACGGCGCAGGCGGCATAGGCACTTCGTGACAGCACGGAATCTGCATCTGCCCGGACGCTTCAGCACGACAAATGAAATCGCCGACAGGGCATTCGTGTCCGGATCCGCCGGTTACATTTGCGCAAGTCTGCGCAGCCATTTTAGGATATAGAATCCCATGAGCGACATTGTGCGACTTTATCAGGCGACGATGTCTTCTTCGTCCTGGCGCATCCGGATCGCATTGGCGTTGAAGAGAGTTGCCTACGAACCGGTCTGGATCGACCTTCGTACCGGCGAGCATCTTTCGACGTCATACGCTGCGGTATCCCCGACGCGGCAGGTGCCCTGCCTCGAGATCGACGGGCAGCGCCTGTTCCAGACCGTTGCCATCATCGAGTACCTGGAAGAGACCCGACCGCTGCCGCCGTTATTTCCTGGCGATGCGTTGCAGCGGGCGCGCGTCCGGGCCCTTGTGGAAGTAGTCAACTCCGTTATCCAGCCCATGCACAACAACGCCCTGCGGGAACGCCTCAAGGAGCAATTCAAGGCTACGGACGCAGATACTCAGGCCTGGTGCCGCTACTGGATCGATCGTCGTTTCGAGGGCATGAACCGGATTGTCGAATCCCATGCCGGCAGCTATTCGCTCGGAGATTCGGTCACTGCAGCCGACATATTTCTGTATCCGCAGGTCAAGGCATCGCAGCAATTTGCCGTGGACATGTCCCGGTTCCCGGCAATTGCGGCGGTGATGGGAGCCCTGGAGCTGCTGCCGGCATTCCGGGACAGTGCTCCTCCGCCCGTGGTGTAAACGCCGCCGCTCAGCCGAGTTGGCAGGCCGCGGGCGTTTTCGGGAGTCAGTATCCCGGTGACTGCTGGATCAATTCATGCCGCCTGGGTTCAAGGCGCGCGGGATGGGCGTGTCCGGCCGGGGACACGGCGCTGTCGCCGGCGGTTCAGTGCGGCAGTTTTTCGCGCAGCTTCCTCACCGTGCGCAGCTGCGCCACCGCCTGGGCGAGATCGGCCTGGGCCCGGGCGTATTCGATGCCGGACTGGCGGCTTTTCATGGCCTCC
>JAJYEK010000090.1 GCA_021785795.1 Pseudomonadota bacterium | reverse complement strand
CACAAGGAGTCCGAGAGGCGGAACAGCGGAGGATCCGCCGGCCGACAGTGGGCTCTACTGGCTTTCGGGAAAGACCGGCGTCAATCCCGCGGAGAACCCGAGCTGGGAGGGATGGAACAATCCGCGCCTGAAAACCAAAGACGGCTGGGACGACTGGGGCACGGTTCTCAATCCGAACAATCTGCCTATCTATCATGACCGGTTCGACCGCATACCGAAAAGTCATCCCAAGCATCATTGGGGAATGGTAATCGATGTGCGCAAATGCGTGGGGTGCCAGGCGTGTGTCGTGGGGTGCAAGTCCGAGAACAATGTGGCGCTCGGTACGTTCCGCACGTGGGTGGACGTGTATCAGACCGGAGATACGGTGCCGGATCCGAACGGCGATGTCGTCCTAGATAACGGTCAGCGCTACCGCCAGGAAGTGCGGGTCATGGCAGTCCCGAAAATCTGCAACCATTGCGATGACCCGCCGTGCGTGGAAGTGTGCCCTGTCAAGGCCACGTTCAAGCGCCAGGACGGCATTGTGCTGGTCGACCACCGCCTGTGCATCGGCTGCGGCACCTGTGTTAACGCCTGCCCCTACGACGCCCGCTATCTCGATCCGGTGTCGCATACTGCCGATAAATGCACGTTTTGCGTCGAGCGCGTCGATGCGGGACTGTTGCCCGCGTGCGTGACCACCTGCGTGGGTCGGGCGCGGGTGTTCGGAGATTTCAACGATCCCAACAGCGAGGTTTCCCAATTGCTGGCGCACTACCCGCGCGTCGTCCGTCACCCGGAGTACGGGACCAAGCCGCACGTGTTCTACATCGGCATGAGCGGCGAGATCACGACCGACCCCGACCCGAATGTCCAGCGGATGGTGTACCCCTATACGAGCAACGCCAACAACAGCCGGGTCGCCGATGTGGACGACGAGATCTGATACGGAGGAGACGCCATCATGCGCATGCTAGGCCTTGAACACATCTACTGGGGATTGCCGCTGGTCATCTATCCGTTCCTTTCCGGTTTGGTTGCGGGATCCTTCATCGTGGGATCGCTATCGAAGGTTTTCGGCCTGAAGAAATTCGAACCGCTCACGAGACTGAGCGCGATCATGACCTTGGTATTCCTGATTGGTGCTCCGCTCGGACCGCTGTCGGAGGCGGTACAGAGATCGCGATTCTGGGAGCTCTATACGCGGGATCATATCCCCTACTCTCCACTCGGCTTGTTCATCGTGATCTGGACGGCGTACATGGTGCTGGTAGTGGCCGAAATCTACTATATATTCCGCCTCGACAACATATTTTTGGCCGAATACGCACACGGCTGGCGCAAAGCGTGGCATAAGTTTCTGACCCTGGGGTCGCGCGACACCTCCGAAGCCTCGCAGCATCGGGACCACGGAATACTCGTCATTTTATCGATCATCGGCATCTTGCTTGCTTTTGCTTTCCACGGCTACGTCGGCTTCGTGTTCGGAGCGATCAAGGCGCGCCCGCTGTGGAGCAACCCTTTAATGATGCCAATGTTTATCGTCTCGGCGATCGTGTCCGGTATCGCCCTGATGATACTGGCCTACGTGATCATCGAAGGCGGTGTGGGGACTGGGAAAGTGGATAGCGGCATCGTCGACGGGTTGATGAGAGTGCTGATGTGGATGATCTTCGTCGATCTGTTCCTTGACATCGTAGACGTCGTGAATTCCGGGGTTTCTGCCTATACCTCCGCTCCGGTGTTCCGGGGATTTAGTCAGATTTTTTTCCCGGGCGGACCGCTCGCGTTCATGTACCTGGGGCTCCAACTGGGCCTTCTGGTGGTGGCCATGGTGATGACGTTTTTCGGGGCCGTGCGCCGCTCGTCCTGGGGGGCGAGCGTGACGGCACTTCTGGTGCTGGTGAGCGTCTTTGCCATGCGATTTGATACGGTGATCGGCGGGGAATTGCAGCCCAAGGTGTCGCAGGGCTTGGTGCGGTATGCGCTCCCGGTGTTCGGCATGGACAGCATTCAGGTCGCGATCGGAATTGTGGGCATCATGGCGCTGCTGATCGTGTTGGCGCTGTTGCTGCTGCCCTGGGACAAAGGCTGGGTGTTGGTCTGGTCAGGTCAGGGCGGTGGTGATAGCCCGCAGTCTGCCGCCATTGAGTCTGGGTCAATGAAGGAGGAAGCGTGACATGAGCATATTAGAGCAAAAAGTCTCCCGCAGGACCTTCATGCTGGGCAGCGTTGCGGCTGGAAGCGGTATTGCTGCGCTCTGGGGTTCATGGCCCTGGTTGCCAGGTCTCTTTCATCGCGAGGGGGTTTATGCCTACCCGATGCGCACTGAATTGTGGAAGAACGTCGAAGTGCGTTACAGCGTGTGTCGCCAATGCCGCAGCGATTGCGGTATCGAGGCGCGCGTGTTCAACGGCGTGCTGATGAAGCTCGACGGAAACCCCTATCACCCCAACACGACCGAACCGCACTTGACGTACAGCACGCCGGTGGAGGAATCGCTTAAATTCCGGGAAGCCCACTCCTTGTGCGCACGCGGCCAAGCGGGCCGCCAGTCGCTGTATGACCGCAATCGCGTGTTTTTCCCGTTAAAACGGGTGGGACCCAGAGGGTCGAATAAGTGGAAGACCATCAGCTGGACCCAGTTGATCGATGAGGTCACGAACGGCGGCCATCTGTTCAAGGACGTGGCCGGGGAGGAGACCCGTTACGTGGAAGGGTTCAAGGACCTGTGGAAAGAGGGGCGAGGCCCGAACACGCCGGTGGATCCCAAACACCCGGATCTCGGACCCATTACCAATCAGTTTACCATGTTCTGGGGGCGGGCTGAGCCGGGACAGTCGACCTTTCTCACGCGCTTTGCGAATGCCTTCGGATCGGTCAACGCCATCCCACACGTCAGTATCTGCGAACTGAGTCACCACGTAGCGACGCGCCAGTCACTGGACGGGAAAACCAACATGGTAAAGCCGGATATTATCAACGCCGACTTTATCATCTGGTTTGGCGCGAATATCTACCAGGCGAACTTCCCGATGCAGACGCTGAGCCGCAAGGTTTCGCTCGCCTCCTCGAAGGGGGGAAATCCGGCGAATCTGCAATTCATCAACGGTGGAGATCTGAAGTTCGTCCTGGTGGACGCCCGGGCGCCCAACGGAGCGATACGGGCCGACCAGTTCGTGAAGGTCAAGCCGGGTGGCGACAGCGGCATCGTCATGGGGATGATCCGCCATATCTTGGAGAACCAGCTGTACAATGCACCATTTCTGTCCTATCCAAGCCACGCGGCTGCGAAGCGGAAGGGAGAAGTTGATTTTACCAATGCCACCTGGCTGGTGGTTGAGGATCCCAAGCATCCGCTGCACAGAAAGTTTCTGACGGCGGAGGCAGCAGGTTTGGCCAGAGCATCGAGCCCGACGGCGGCATCGCCGGTGGTCATCGACGCCGCTTCCGGCAGACCCGCTCCCGCCGAGCGCAGCTCGGCGGGCAGCCTCTGGCCTAGCGGGACGCTGTCGCCCGCGCCGATCAGGGTGAATGGCATCCCGTGCCGAACGGGTTTCCAATGGCTTTGGGAGGAGGCCCGGTCCAAATCCTCTGCGGAGTATGCGCAGATCGCTGGCGTGCCCGAACCCACCATCATCAGTCTTGCGAGGGAGTTCACTGCCCATGGCCGCCGGGCGGTGGCCGACTTCTATCGCGGTCCCGTAAAGCATACCAACGGGTTTTATACCGGGCGCGGCATCATGACGTTGAACTTCCTGGTTGGCAACATGGATTGGGTCGGTGGGACCGCAACCGGTGGCGCGCCGGCCGACTTCATGGGTGGATATAAGGGCGCCCCTTATAATCTCAACACGTGGCCAGCACCCAAGCGCCGCGTGCCGGCAGGCGTGACGATCTCGCGGGAAGGAAGTTTTTACGAGGACACCTCGATATATAAGGAGGCGGTGGCCCAGGGCAAGAGTCCATTTCCCGCGCCGCGGCCCTGGTACCCGTTCGGGTTTGGCATCTGGCAGGAGCTGTTTGCGGGCGCGTGGTATCAGTATCCCTATCCTGTCAAGATCCTGATGATGCACGAAGGCAATCCGTTATGGTCGGCGCCACCCGGGATGAGCGGCTACCCTGATGAGAATCTGCCCCTGTTCCGGCTCGTCAAGGACCTCAAGAAGCTGCCGTTATTCATCGCAAGCGACATTCTCATCTCCGAGACGTCTTCGTACGCGGACTATATCGTCCCGGACACGGGTTACCTGGAAGCGTGGGGGGCGTTGCCTGGATGGCCTACCTATACGATGTCCGCGATTGGGGTGCGGCAGCCCGTCGTGGAACCTCTGACAGCAAAGACGCCGGATGGCGAACCGATGTCAGTCGAGCAGTTCCTGATCGACGTGGCGAAAAAACTCGGTGTACCGGGGTTCGGCAAAAATGCATTCATGGAAGGAGGAGAACTCAATACCCGTGAAGACTTCTACCTCAAGATGGCGGCCAACATCGCCTATTATCCGTCGTACCTCGAACGTCGCGGCAAAACGCTGGTAAAAACGGGTCCTGTGCCCGACGCGTCCACCGATCTCGAATGGAAATCTATTGCCCGCTGGAAGCCACGCTACGGCCGGGCGCTGACCGAAGCGCAATGGCGAAAAGTGGCCTATGTATTGGGCCGCGGGGGCCGGTTCGAGGACTATGACGTGGGTTACGTGCCGGCTACCCCGGTGCCCAAGGTCATGACCCACCGGTACGGCCAGGAAAAGCTGCCGTGCCAGATCTACAATCCGATCGTTGGCACGACGCATAACGCGCTCACTGGAGAACTTTTCTCCCCGGTCGCGAAGCATGAAGACATCCGTTTCCACGACGGAACGCTGTACGACTCCGTGGATCGTGCCAAGGACTATCCGTTTACGCTGATCACGTACAAGCAGCCCATCCACAGTAAATCCCGGACCTGGGCCGACAAATGGCTGGTCGAGCTCATGCCGGAATCCTACGCCGAAATCAACCCGATGGACGCGCGACAATTGGGGGTGAAGGATGGTGACTGGGTGCTCGTGCGGTCAGCCACCTATCCGCGAGGGCTGAAAGCGCCGGTCCAGATCATGCCGGGAGTACGACCAGGTGTAGTTTCCTTTCCCGCGGCATTCGGACGCTGGCATTACAACTCGGGGGAATGGACCATCAATGGCACGACTTATCGTGGCGATCGGTACCTGAATACCCATACCCGGCTTAACGCGGTGATGCGTCTTGATCCAAGTCTGACCGATAAGGACGGTTGGGGTACATGCATGGAAGACCCGGTAGGGGGAAGCGCGTGCTACTACGACACCCGGGTCAAGGTGGAGAGAACGACGCCGCCGGCTGACCGCTTCCTTAAGGCGCCGAAGCTCCAAGTGTAACACGGCGATGAGGTAGGGCCTCAAGAACTCGGAGGAATCGTCATGCGCTCTAGCACCAGCACTAAAATGAACCCCACGGCCTTGGCCATCGCGCTGCTTCGCGTTCAGCGTATTTGGCTATAGCCATTGCAATGAGTAAGGTGCCGACGGTTGCGGCAGGCAATAGTCCCCTGGGTGGTCTCGGTCGGCATAACCTACAAATTTGACGTTGGTGGGTTGCCAGCACTGATTGATGCTGGAGGTGGGGTGCGGGTGAGTTTCGCCTTGCGGTGGCCCAGCGCATCGCGGCCCGTCTGATCAGCCGAATTTAGTCATACAGGAGGCAGCCATGCATGCTGGGGGTGACAAGGAGCGACCGTTTGTGCCGTTACGGATCGCGGTATTAACGATTTCCGACACCCGTGACGAGAAAAGCGACACCTCCGGGCAAGCGCTGATCGAGCGGCTGCAGGCTGCCGGGCATGTGCTCGCCGAGCGAGCCATCATGCGCGACGATATCTATCAGATGCGCGCGATCGTATCGCGCTGGGTTGCCGACGACAAAGTCAACGCGGTTCTGACCACCGGCGGCACAGGCCTCACTGGGCGCGACCGCACACCGGAGGCGATCCGGCCATTGCTCGACAAAGTGATCGAGGGTTTCGGCGAGACGTTCCGGGCCATCTCCTACGAGGAGATCCGGACCTCGACGCTGCAGTCGCGCGCCTTCGCCGGGATCGCGCGCGATACGTTCATCTTCTGCATTCCCGGTTCCACTGGAGCCTGCCGCACCGCGTGGGATCGCCTGATCAAGGATCAGCTCGACTATCGAAATCGGCCGTGCAACCTCGTGGAAATGCTGCCGCGGTTGCTCGAAACGTGAGGCTCATGGCCGAATGAGCGGGTCACCCACCATGTACTCCGCTTCAGGCGCAAGCGATTTCGATTCGGCACCTGTCCTTTCCGTTGAACAGGCCCGACGGCACTTGGTTGTGCGCGCGCTGCCCATGGTGGAAACGGAGGTCGTGGCGACGGAATCTGCGTTGGGGCGTGTGCTCGCGGAGGACCAATGCTCTCCCATAAACGTTCCCGGCGCAGATAGCAGTGCCATGGATGGTTACGCCCTGACAAGCCACGATTGCGGAAAGTCCGGCCAGCTTCGCCTTGGGGTGTCGCAGCGCATTGCAGCCGGCCAGGTCGGGCGGCCGCTCGCGCCCGCCACTGCGGCGCGCATATTCACCGGGGCCTGGCTGCCGTCCGGTGCCGCCGCCGTGGTGATGCAGGAGCATTGCCGGACCGAGTCCGATGGAGCGGTGGTAATCACAGGTCCGGTGACGTGCGGCGTGAACGTTCGGCACAAGGGCGAAGACATCGCCGTGGGCGCCTGCCTCCTTAGCCGCGGCAGGCGCCTGCGCGCCCCAGATCTCGGGCTTGCGGGTTCCATGGGATTGGCTCGACTGCCGGTATTCCGGCGGCTGCGCGTGGCGCTGGTGTGCACGGGCAACGAGCTGGTTGAGCCGGGCGCGGCTCTGGGTCCGGGCCAGATTTACAATTCCAATCGTTACACGCTGTCAGGGCTGATTCAGGGATTAGGGTGCGAGCGGCTTGATATCGGCCAGGTACCGGACGATGCGGGGCAAACCCGAGAGGTTCTGGAACGTGCAGCCGAGGCTGCAGACGTCGTGATCGCTGCTGGCGGGGTTTCCGTTGGCGAGGAGGATCACGTCAAGGCGGTTATCCGGGATCTGGGGAATCTCGATCTGATGCAGGTGGCGATCAAGCCCGGCAAGCCATTTGTTTTCGGACGCATCGGCACGACCCCGTTTTTGGGGTTGCCGGGCAATCCCGTGTCGGCATTCGTGACCTTTTGCCTGTTTGCGCGTCCCTTCATTCTGTGTAGTCAGGGTGTTGCGCGCGGTCACGGTGGCGCGGATGCGGCGCCGCGAAGCTTCCCAGTCGTGGCGGGCTTTGAGTGGTCAGGGGAAAAAAAGCGCCGGGAGTATTTGCGCGCGCGGCTGCGTTCGACAGAGGATGGCGCCGCCATCGCAGAGATCTATCCCAACCAGGGTTCGGCAGTGCTCAGTTCCGCCACCTGGGCGGAGGGACTGGTGGAGGTGCCGGAGTGTCAAAGAGTGGCCCATGGCCAAACGGTCCGGTTCCTTCCTTTCTCGGATTTGCTTTCCTGAGAAGGTCGCCAGATGAATACCACAGCGGCCGTAAACCGTCTTGCCCATCTTGATACACCGGGCAAGACGCGTATGGCGAACGTATCAGGAAAAGCCGTGATGGTGCGCTCTGCCACGGCGATGGCGCAGGTGCGCAAGCGTTTGGGGATATTGTGTTTGATTATGACTGAGAGCCACAAAAGGCGATGTCCCGGCGGTGGCGCAGATCGCCGGTATTCAGGCGGTCAGGCGTTGTGCCGAACTGGTTCCGTTACGTCATTCGCTATTGCGGAGAATAGCGAGCATTAAGATCGGGTTCAATGCGGCGATCGGCATGCTGAGGGTTTCCGCCACCTGCCGGATCGCTGGCGAGACAGGCGTGGAGATGGCGGCGCTCACGACCTACGATATGCGCAAGGCAGTCGACCTGAAAATGATGATCGGAAGCCCTCCTTTTTAGAGAAAACGGGAGGCAAAAGTGGGGTGTGGCGACATGGCGCTGACTGAGGAGCAGTTCATCCGTTACGTGCGGCAGATCTTGCTCGACGAGGTCGGTGCGGAAGGCCAGCAACGGCTGCTCGACGCGCGCGTACTCGTGGTCGGTGTGGGCGGATTGGGCGTGCCGCTCGCGAGCTATCTCGCCGCTGCCGGCGTGGGCACGTTGGGAGTTGCGGACGGCGACAAGATTATGCTCAGCAACCTGCATCGTCAGATCGCTTACACCACGACCGATATCGGAAAGCCCAAGACCGCGCGACTCGCACGGCGTATCAACGAAAACAATCCCGGGGTGCTCGTTACCGAGCATACACGCCTGTGTGCGGATAACATCGCGGAAATCGTGGCTTGTTACGATCTTGTGGCCGACGGCTGCGACAATTTTCCGACGCGCTATCTTGTTAACGCCGCCTGCGTGCAGGCCTGCAAACCTCTGGTGTCCGCGGCGCTATCGAGGTTCACCGGCGAACTCGCTGCATTCGTTCCCGGCGGGGCATGTTACCAATGCGTTTGGCCCCAAATACCGGACCGCAACACGACCCAGGGATGTGTCGAAGGCGGTATTCTCGGCCCGATGGCGGGATTGCTTGGATGCTGGCAGGCACTCGAGGTGTTGAAACAGATACTGAATCTGCCGGCACGGCTCGACAGCGAGATGGTGATCTTTGATGGTCTCGGATATGTGAGCCGTCGGATCCGCTTGCGTCGCAACGATTCATGTTCGACCTGTGGAGAACGCCATGGTACAGATACTTTACTTCGCTCAATTGCGTGAGCGCCTGGGCATGGCGCGGGAGCACTTGGCACTCCCTTCTGGAGTAGAGGATGTGCGCAGCCTGATTGCAGCACTTAGACAACGCGGGGCGCCATGGGGCGAGGTGCTTAGGGACGCGGCACAGGTGCGGATCGCCGTCAACTGCGCGATGGCGAGCGCCGAGACAACGGTGGCGGACGGCGATGAGGTCGCCTTTTTCCCTCCGATGACGGGAGGCTGATCCGATGGTGCGCGTGCAGCATGCAGCGTTTGATGCGGGCGCCGTTTTGGAAGCCTGAGCAAACCACAAAGGGTGAGCGCTGGATCAAGGCGCATGCGGGCAACAAAGTAGCCCTCGAACGCTGGATCCGATAGGTCTCGGGCGTATCGTTTCGGCCTTTCGGTGAAATGTTTTGAAAACTGTCAGGAGAAACCTGAAATGGGTGAGTTCAGTATTTGGCATGGGCTGATTGTCTTGGCAATTGTTTTGCTGATTTTCGGTACCAAAAAGCTTCGGAGTCTTGGCGGCGATCTCGGTGCGTCCATTGAGGCGTTCCAGAACTGCGTGCGAGGGGAGTCGTCCGACGTTGATCTGGAAGAAGGTTCCAGAAGATCTGGGTGCCGGAAAATGAATTAGCTTACGGCGACAACAGGCGCAGTCAACAACGTGTTAAGACGATTCCTGGACAAGCAACGTTGGGTATTTCCGAAAAATATGGAACTGGGTAAGCTAGGTGCAGATGCAGGGATGGGAAGATGCCGCAGCCCGTGTCTGAAAGGCCTGCCGGCATGAATAATCCTGAATCCAACCTTGTCGACCGTTTTGGGCGACGGATCGAATATCTGCGTCTTTCGGTTACCGACCGTTGCGACCTGCGCTGCATGTATTGTTTGCCGAAGAAATCTAATGACTTCGAAGAACGGGAAAACTGGCTTACCTTCGATGAGATTGAGCGCCTGCTTCTCGTGTTTGCGCGACTGGGAATAAACCGCATTCGTCTTACCGGTGGCGAACCGCTGCTACGGCATAACCTAGCGAAGCTGGCGACGCGGCTGCACCGCCTGCCCGGAATCCGGGATATTTCGCTTTCCACTAATGCGACGCAGCTCGGCAAGCATGCCGAGGCGCTCAGGGAGGCAGGCATCACCCGCATCAATGTGAGTCTTGATTCACTTAAGCACGAGCGTTTTGCCCGCATTACCGGGCGTGATTGTCTCGACCGTGTCATCATTGGATTGATGGCGGCGAAAGAGGCCGGATTCGCGCCGATCAAGATCAATATGGTGGCGCTTTCCGGTGTGAATGATGACGAGATCGACGGCATGGTTGAGTTTTGCATGGGCCATGGCTTTGTATTGCGCCTGATTGAAACGATGCCCGTGGGCGAGTCTGGCCGCAACGCTCAATACTTGGATCTACAGCCGAGGAAGCACCAATTGCAGCAGCGCTTTAATCTGGTTGATGGCATTGTGCCGGGCGGTGGACCCGCCCGCTATTTGCAAACGCCGGACGGAAATTTTTCCGTCGGATTCATCACGCCGATCTCGCAACATTTTTGCGCTACTTGCAATCGCGTGCGTTTGACGGTGGACGGGACACTATACATGTGTCTGGGACAGAACGAGAAGTACGAGTTTCGGCCGTTACTGCGCGCGGGTGCCTGCGATACCGAGCTGGTAGCGGCGATCCGGGCCGCAATTGATCTCAAACCGGAGCGGCATGAGTTCCGCGAGATGCCACAGAAGATTGTGCGCTTCATGTCTGCTACCGGCGGTTAGGGCGCGTAAAAAATAACCTATCCTATTTTGGTTCGCCTGCGGGTCCTGCGCCGCGGTGCGATCGTGTAGTTCAGTTCCGCACGCCACCCTCGCTCGCGCTCGGGGGCTGAAGTGGCAGTGCTCACCGTACGGGGGTTGAGCAAGATCTACGGCAGCGGCACGCTCGCGGTAACCGCCCTGCAGGACATCAGCTTCTCAGTGGACGCCGGGGAGCTCATGGCCCTGCTCGGCCCGAGCGGCTCGGGTAAGAGCACGCTGCTGCTGCGCATCAGCCTGATCCTCGAGCCCACTGCCGGTCTTCACGATGCTCGGGGAGGAATAATAAGGTGAAATGGTGCTTGAGCGTTTCTAGATACAATGGTGCTGACTTAAGCGCATTGGCGTCTCCGCTGCGTCTGCTTTCGACGCAGCCGGGTACGCCAGACGTGTCGGGGCTCCTGCAGCCACCGGGTTCGGTGCGGTCGTCGCTTGACGAGGCGCGGTTCCACCCGGTTGGGCCGGTAGGCGAGCCGGCATTGGGCCACTGCGTGCAGCAACTCCGCGGTCCGCTCCTCAAGCGCTCCTCGCGGGCAGTGCCGCAGACTCGTCTCGAAGGTGTTGAGCAGCTGCAAGGTGCCCTTGAAGCTCAGCTGTCGCGGCAACTGCTCACTCATCACCGCAGCCCGTGCCATGACGGTGCGCACGAGGTTGTAGGCGAGGAAGTGCACGGCGATCTCTTTTTCCACCATCTCCGGGGTCTTGCAGCGCAGCACCTCCATCTGCATCACCGCCTTGATGGAGCGCAGGTCAAGCTCCAGGTGCCAGCGGTTCCGGTAGAGACGGAGCAGCTCCTGCTTGTGTACTTCCCGGGGCGAGGTGAAGGTGCTCACCAGCGTATAGCCCCCGATGCGCACCTCGCGAAGGCAAAGGGTCTCGGGCATTTCGGCGTAGGTGGCTTCGTCCATCCACGCCGGACGAGCCGGGCGCTCCCAGCGCGCAAGGTGATCGCGCGCACCGAGGCGGGTGCCGGTGCGGAAGTCCGTGGAGCGGCCCCCATGCTGACGAAACACGACATCCACCCCGAGCGCCAGGAGGGCGGAGATCAGGAAATAGCTCGTGTAGTAGCGATCGGCGATGACGACATCGGCCGGGCGAAATGTGGCCTTCAGGCGCCAGAGGAGTGCCATCTCGCCCGTGCCCTTGCCCGCCCCGGGTCCGACGCCCACTGAAGGACTGCCCCCGAGTTGAGCGAGACGATCGCGACGAGCCGGGCAAGCGGGAATCCACACCCCGGGGCCTGAGAGCACGGTTGCGGAAATCGGTGCTGGTTGGGCCGCGTATCCGGCATCGACACCATGGTCCCGTCGATGAGTTTCACCTCCTGAGCCCCGCCAGCGCCAGGCCTGGGGCGCGGTGCGGCTCAAGGAAGCGCCCACCTCGCGTGCGGCGCGCGCGGGCAACGCGAGCGGCAGTCGGGCGCGGGCCCGACAGTACCCCCCGGTATCGAGGCGCGCGGGAGGCTCCCCCAGGGCCACCCGGGCGCTCAAGCCCCGTGCCACGGCATCCTGGCAGCTGTGATCGGGCGAGAGCACCTGCTCGATAAAAAGCCCCAGGGTCCGAAAGGGACCATAGAGACGCTCCCGATACGGGCCCACTTCCTCACGGATCCAGCGCAGGACGGCGTCTTTCGGGATCACCCGGATCAAAGTGCCCCCAGCCGACTGGGCAAACCGTCTGCGGAAACGCTGAATCTGTGCCAACAGGTGTTCCTTTTTGTTACGATGCATCCGGGCTGATCCTCCATTGTGGTTATCGTGATACGGCGTCAGACACCGTCATGATAACCGAGGAGGGTTCAGCCCTCTTCCTCCTGACCGGAGAACAGATTCCTTAAGTCAGTACCATTGTTTCTAGATAGACGGTAACGGTCAGTGCGTTCGATAACGCTATCAGGCTGAACAAAAATCCAGTGAGCACGCCCATGTCGGCACCGACAAGGGCACCCGGGCGCGTACTTGGTCATAATCTCAATCCATAGCGTCGTGATATTTCGGGGTATGCAACAAGACATCCCAACTCCCCTCTGCGTATCCTCGTGCGCATTCCGGCCCATTCCGGTCACTGATTCCGGCTGCGCAAAGCCGCCATTCGCCTAGGCAGAACCGGGCTTGAGTCCGGCGACGCTGACGGGGTTCAGTCGACAGCGCTTTGAGGCTGACGCACGTAAGGGGATGCCGGAACGGGCCGCCGGAATTCCTTTAGGCCAACCGGGCGAAGCAGGACACCCGGAATCGATCCTCGTGTATACTGGCTCGGCACTCTGATGGAGCCTTGCCCATGACCCTGCCGACCGTCATGGGGTGCAACAGGATCATCTTCCGGTCCCTGTATCAGGAGGAAGCGGCCAGATGTGCCGCTGATCCAAGATCGTGTGGCCAGGGGGCGGGTTCCCCCCCGAGCCGCGGAAAGCTGGGAGAACACCATGAACCACATCGCCGTCGTCCCGGGACTCATCACCATGAGCCTGTTCACGGTGGTCGCATTGGCCCTGGCTTGGCTCAACGACCGCAATCACCGCAAGCATCCGAAGCCGCGTGCAGCGAGATCCCCGCGCAAGGTGTCGACCCGGACGCCCCGCAATCGCGGTACAGTCCCGTCACGATCGCGAAAGTCCCGGGGCGCCCGGACCTGACTCTCATCGATCTCACGCCTGGGCCTGTGACCGTCGGGTTCCTTTAGTCGTGGCGCCAGTAGTGGCGCTTTCCATCACCCGGGCGTCCCATCGCGGTGACGATCGTTGCGATCTGAAGCGGCGCGCCCCGCCTAAGCCGTGCCGTCCGTGACGGTCAGGAGCCGTCGCCCCTTCCGCATTCCCGTCGCGCACCCGGCCTGCCACGCCGTATACGCCCTTCGCCACCGCCATCCCCCGCCGGATCGGCGCCGCCCCGATGTCACTGACCCCTCCTGCGAGCCATGAGTCGTTGCCGCAGCGACCAGCCCGCGCTGGATCCTGACGGACGCTTCCGCACACCGGCGCTGCGGTCCGCCGTCCGCCGGCGCCCCGGTAGATATCACGATCGATGCCCAGGTGTCCGCCCTCCAGTTTTCCTTGGGTGCGGAGCCCTGCGAGACCCCCGCGCTCAGGGTGCTGCGGCGATCCGGGGGAGGGCCGGGACGGCGCCCGCGGCGAGCTCGCGCACGAGCGCGCTGAAGGCCGTCTCGATCCGGCAGGCAAGCGCCTCGAGGTCCTCGCGCCGGGCGACTCCCTGCGAGAGTGCCGCCTCCAGGGCGCGCGTCAGCGCGTGCGCCTGGTCTTCCGGCACGCCGGATTTGCGTAAGGTAGCGTAGTAGGCCAGGGTGTCGAACAGGATGCGCATAATGGATTCTCCTTGCTGATAAGTTGCAGTTGAGGATACGTGCGCCCAAGGCCCGTGTGGGGGATGATCCGTCCCCCGCGGATAAACCCGGCACGCGCGTGCCGGGTTTCCGGATTCGATAAAGCGCCGGGACATGGGCGCGGGAAGGCAGCACAACGTCGCTGCGGTTTTCCGGCAG
>JAJYEK010000009.1 GCA_021785795.1 Pseudomonadota bacterium | reverse complement strand
AACCTGTCTCCGGGGCCACATTGACACTTTCTGGCGTTGAAATCGTTAACACTCGATTAATCCACCTTTGTGCATATCCTTCATGAACTTACACGTTTCGCGCCGGGCAACGTTGGGACAGGCCTGAGTCCAAGTAATTGTCCGCACCCCCAATGGCCTAGATTTGGATGGCATTCAACACATCTTGCCCCACCGGCCGCGGACTTCTGCCGCTTTGCGGCTTACAAACAGATGGAAAGGAGACGGCAAGACGGGACGCGCCGGTAACATCACTCATGAGGCAACCGGTAACAAAATTACGTGAGGCAACACGGGGGCGCCAGGCAAGTTGCTTCAGCTGATCCGGGGTTAACAGCAGATGGGCATTCGGCAATAGCGGATCAAGCACACCATAATCATTCTGCTGATACAGTTGATAAATCCGCTCAAGCCAATCGATGTTGGCATCCCGCCAGCCTTTAGCCGCCGTCAACCACAATAGTACGGCTTGGCGATATACCTCGCCCACTGCCCCACCGGAATCATCGACACGGTTGAGCACCGATTCCGCCGTCGCCAGGAACTGGTCGACCAAATCAAACGCATGTTCCGGCGAGCACCCCAGCAGTCCGCTTTCAATGTCGGCAAGGGCCGCCTCCAGTTCGTGTGCAAAATCAAAGCTCGCCCGATAGTCGACAAACCTCCTCCCTCGTTTCAGCAATGCAATATGCTTGCGCAGCACCCTGGACAGGGCGACCGGATCATTTGCCAATGTCAATGCTTCGATCTTGTCGCTCAACTCCGGATAGCGGTGGTAGAGGTCGAGTATAAAATTGCGCAAGGTATCGGCGTCGATATCAGCCAGTTTCTCTTTGAGTGTATCGATGTTCATAGGACAAATGGTAACTCATTAAATCGATCAGGCTTGTGTAGATAAAATCGCTCGCTGCAGAGTGCAGAGCGAAGGGAATCATTACCTCGTCAGACCAGATTGAGCCGGTTCAACAATCGTTAACTCATATCGGGTTGATCTGCCGCCACCTGGTAACGGAACGATGATTCCCTTAGAAACCAGGTCAGAAAGATCACGGCTGGCCGTCCGATTAGGACACTTGGTAATCGCTTCATATTTCTTGGTCGTTATTCCACCTTCAAAGCCCTTGCGACCTTCAGCGAACACCCTCGACACCATCCTGGCCTGCCGGTCATTCAGCTGGTCGCCATAGGCTTCGTAGAAACGCGTCTTGGCCAGTACAAAATCCACTTCTTCCCTGGCAATTTCCTGTGCCTTGATAACCCTATCGGCAAAATAATCTAGCCAGGTGTTAACGTCCAGGCTTCCCCGGCTCGCTTTCTCCAAATGCAGGTAATAGGATTTCTTGTCCCCTTCTATCGCTGTGGCAAGACAGGCCATAGTCGGATAACCGAGAGACTGTGAAAGCGCATGGTCAGCAATCGCCCTGCCAACTCGCCCATTGCCATCATCAAAAGGATGAATCACTTCAAACCAAAGGTGTGCAATACCTGCTCGGGCAATCCCCCGTATCTTCTTATCACCTTTCAAAGGGCTGATCTTGTTGTACCAGTCGATGAATCTCGCCATCTCTTCAGGCACCAGGGTTGCTGGCGGGGCCTCATAGTGAACCTTTTCCCGCCCATAAGGCCCGCTCACTATTTGCATTGGTGAAGGATCGTTGCGGTATGCACCTCGCAGAATAGGTGTATAGCGCTGTTCCGGGACAGCCATGGATTGCCACTTGCCCAGCAGTTTATGCGTCAGGGATGCTTGCCAGTTCTTGCGAACGTCCACCAGCAACGAAGCAGCCCCCGCTGCTTTCTGGTCTGCATTGTCCGGTAGCGTATCCGATGTTATCAAAGCGAGTAGTGATGACCTGACCGACTCTCTGTCCAGATCCTCGCCCTCAATCGCGCTGGTTTTGATGGCCTCGGAAAGCATCAAGTCAATCGTGGCATCCTCTTGAGATGCCATCGGTAGCGCATCAAAGCTGCCTGCCAGGCGCTCAGAGTTCAGCCGAAATTCAAGTTCCCGATCATTGAGCGCGCGATTGTTATAGCTGAAATCGGGCCAGTCCGATTGTTGCCATATCCATCTCATGGCGTGATTCTAGCACTTATTCACGCCATATTATATACATATTTGGCGTGTTTACAGCCCGCAATAACGCCATTCTCGATCAAGAACCGGCATCTGAGCGGCGCCCACGAAATACCATGACTGCACCAATTCGCCTCTCATGGTATCGATGTGCGCTGCCTTGCTACGCACAATAAATACCAGGAAAAATACCATTGATGATGCGGATTATGTTCTCGATGGGATTGTTTAAATTATTATAATTCCATGTGTTAAAAATTCCGGTCACTCCCACTCTATGGTAGCCGGCGGCTTACCTGAAATGTCGTACACCACTCTCGAAATGCCGCGGACTTCGTTGATGATGCGGTTTGACATGCGCCCGAGCACGTCGTAGGGCAGGTGCGCCCAGCGGGCAGTCATGAAATCCACCGTCTCGACCGCACGCAGCGCAACCACATAATCGTAGGCCCGCGCATCGCCCAGCACCGCCACTGACCGCACCGGCAGGAATACGGCGAACGCCTGGCTGACCTTGTCATACAGTCCGCTGCGGTACAGCTCCTCAAGATAGATGGCGTCGGCCTTGCGCAGGATATCGGCGTATTCCTTCTTCACTTCTCCGAGAATGCGCACGCCCAGACCCGGTCCGGGGAAGGGATGACGGTAGATCATGGCGTGCGGCAGTCCGAGCTCGGCGCCAATCGCACGCACTTCGTCCTTAAACAGCTCCCGCAGCGGCTCAAGCAGCTGCAGATGCATGCGCTCTGGCAGGCCGCCTACATTATGGTGCGACTTGATCACGTGCGCCTTTCTGGTACGCGCGGCGGCCGATTCGATCACGTCCGGATAGATCGTGCCTTGGGCCAGCCACTTCGCGCCCCGGATCTTCGCCGCTTCTTCCTCGAAAACTTCGATGAACTCACGCCCGATGGCCTTGCGTTTCAACTCCGGATCGCTGACACCCCTCAGCGCATCGAGAAACCGCTTCTCGGCATCCACCCGGATGACCTTGACCCCCATGTGCTCGGCAAAGGTCGCCATCACCTGATCGCCCTCGTTCAGGCGCAGCAGGCCGTTGTCGACGAAAATACAGGTGAGCTGAGCGCCGATCGCGCGATGCAGCAGCGCCGCAACCACCGAAGAATCCACTCCTCCGGAAAGTCCGAGCACCACTTCATTGGTTCCGACCTGGCTGCGCACTGCTGCCACCATGGAATCAACAATATTGCCGGGCGTCCACAGCGCACCGCAGCCACAGATATCGCGTACGAAGCGCTCCAGGATCGCCGCGCCTTGGGTGGTGTGGGTGACCTCGGGATGGAACTGAACACCGTAAAAATGGCGTGCTTCGTCGGCGATGCCGGCAAACGGCGCGCCCTCGCTGGAGCCAATCACCCGGAAACCGGCCGGCAGCCTGGTCACGCGGTCACCGTGGCTCATCCACACGTGCAGGTACTCTTCGCCGCCCTCGCCCACTTCGTCGCGTATGCCCTTGAACAGCCGCGAGTGGCCGTGCATGCGCACCCGCGCGTACCCGAACTCGCGCGTCTCGCCGGTTTCGACTTCGCCACCAAGCTGCGCGGCCATGGTCTGTTGGCCATAGCAGATACCCAGCACGGGAACGCCGAGATCGAACACCGACCGCGGAGCGCGCGGCGTCTCGGCCTCGGTAACCGACTCGGGACCGCCGGACAGGATGATGCCGCGCGGCGCGAACCGGCGTACCTCCTCCTCTCCCATATCGAAGGGATAAATCTCGCAGTATACGCCGGCTTCACGCACCCGGCGGGCGATGAGCTGGGTATACTGCGCACCGAAATCGAGAATGAGGATCTTCTGGGAATGGGGATCAGTCATGGCGGCAGCTGTACAGTGCGGGAAGCGGCGCGTGCAGCGCAATCGATACGGTTCACGGGCTGCATGTTACCGCCTAATCCCGCTGGTAGTTCGGCGCTTCCTTGGTGACGGTGACGTCGTGCACGTGCGACTCGCGGATGCCGGCATTAGTGATCCGCACGAATTCTCCATTGGTGCGCAGCGTTTCCAGATTCGAGGATCCGGTATAGCCCATACCCGCGCGCAGACCTCCAATGAGCTGATGAATGATGTTTACCATCGGACCCTTGTAAGGCACCCGCCCTTCCACGCCTTCGGGAACCAGTTTCTCACTACTGGCACCTTCCTGGAAATAACGGTCGCTCGACCCTTCGCCCATGGCACCGAGGGACCCCATACCCCGGTAAGTCTTGTACGAACGGCCCTGGTAGAGCTCGATTTGGCCCGGCGCCTCATCGGTACCCGCAAGCAGGCTGCCGACCATGACTGCATGAGCGCCAGCCGCGATCGCCTTAGTGATGTCTCCCGAAAAACGGATCCCGCCGTCGGCGATCACGCACACGTCGGTGCTGGCTAGGGCGTCAGCGACATTCGCAACCGCCGTAATCTGCGGCACACCGACGCCGGCTACCATACGGGTGGTACATATCGAGCCCGGTCCAATACCGACTTTCACGGCATCGGCGCCGGCATCACGCAGCGCATGGGCCGCCGATGCCGTGGCGATATTGCCGCCAACCACCTGCATCTTGGGATAGTGCTTCTTGATCCAGCGCACCCGGTCGATCACCCCCTGCGAGTGGCCATGGGCGGTATCCACCACGATCAGGTCCACTTCGGCTTCGATCAGCTGCTCGACACGCTCTTCAGTGCCCTTGCCAACCCCGACGGCCGCGCCGGCGATCAGGCGTCCGGCCGAATCCTTGGCCGAGCGTGGATATTCGCTCGATTTCTGGATGTCCTTGACCGTGACCAGCCCCTTGAGACCGAACTTTTCGTCCACAACCAGGATCTTCTCGATGCGGTGCGCGTGCAGCAGCCGCAGGATTTCCTCGCGGCTGGTACCCTCCCGGACGGTTATAAGACGCTCTTTTGGAGTCATGATGCGGCTGACCGGCTCGTCGTAGCGCGTCTCGAAGCGCAGGTCACGGCTCGTGACGATACCGACAAGCTTGCCGTCCTGCGTGACTGGGACCCCGGATATGCGCTGCGCCCGCGTCAGGTCTAGCACCTGCCGCACCGTGGTATCAGGCGTGATCGTGATCGGTTCGCTGATAATCCCGCTTTCGAATTTCTTGACCTTGCGCACCTCGTCGGCTTGCCGGCGCGGAGTCATATTTTTGTGGATGACCCCCACCCCCCCTTCCTGGGCAAGGCTGATGGCGGCACGCGATTCGGTGACCGTGTCCATGGCCGCCGACAGGATCGGGATATTCAGACGCAGGCTTCGGGTCAGCGCGGTGGAAAGGTCGACATCTTTGGGCAGTACCTTTGAATGTGCCGGCAAAAGCAGCACATCATCAAAGGTCAAGGCTTCTTGGACAATACGCATGCTGCATTATACGGATTGACTCTGCGGCCGTAAACTGGGGATTGGCCCCTTCCACAGCGCGGTCTCGCGGCCGGCGGCTGAGAACGGCCTGCCAGCCGGGCCGCACGACGTCGGTGTCAGCCGTAATATTCCCCCTTCCGGGCCGGTGCGGGAAAACTTTTTCGGTTGACGCCGTCGCACGCCTAACCTTTAATTGTGGCCAACACCACCCGAGGAGGAAACCTGACGATGAAAAAAACCGTGCTCCTGGTCTCTCTAGCCCTCGCCGCCGGCGGCTGTGCGACGCACGTTGCCCCGAGGGGACCATCCGTGGCAGATACAATCGCCGCCGCGAAACAGGCGGTCGCCCGGGCACACAAAGAGCATGTAGACCTTTGGGTCAACACCGCAAAGTACGTGAAGAAAGCCGAGAAGCTGAACCGCGAGGGCAAGAGCGCCAAAGCCCTGAAACTCGCGCAGACCGCCCTGGAGCAGGTGAAACTCGCCGAAGAGCAGGCACAGTCCCAAATCGACGCCAAGCCTGTCTATCCACGCTGACTGACGGCCGTCGCCAGTATCGCTGCGGCAGGGCGCCGTGAAGGCGGCGCGGTCGGGCGTTTCTTGATTGCGGCCGGTACCGGCCCGTTCCTTCCGGCTGGACGGGGGTCCGGGGTCCAAACCCTCGTTTCTGTCTCGGGGATTCGGCCCGGCTACTGTTCGTCGTCCTCTTCATTGCCGATCAGGATAGCGCCGTCCGCGCCACGTCGCACCCGGGTGATGCCCGGCTGTTCACGCTCCAGGCGCTCCAGCTCCTGCTGCTGTCGGCGCGGGCACTCCTGCGCCCCGAAACGAGCCCGTTCGGCAAGCTCGCGGTTCTCCACCAACGTGGCGCGATAAGCCAGCGCCTGGAACACCGTAGCGCGCAGTTCGCTGTCCATCCACGGCTTGGAGATGAAGCGGAAGATCCGGGCATCGTTGATTGCACCGAGAAGCGCATCGCTGTCGGCGTAACCGCTCAGTATCAACCGCACGGCATCCGGCTGCAGCGTCCGGAAGATCGTCAGAAAGCTGACTCCGTCAACCTCCGGCATACGGTAATCGGAGATCACCAGATCAAACTCAATCTGCTTTGCCCGTGCAAGTGCCTCGGTCGGATCGGTATAGGACTCGATCAGGTACGGCTCGGCAGCAAATGCCCGGCGCAGCAGGTCCAGGGCGCCCGGTTCGTCGTCCACGAGCAGCAGACGTGCATGCCGCGCCCCCCGCACGCGGAACATCGATTTAGCGAATTCGGACATCGGTAGAGCATGCCTCCCCGCCATTGGCCACGACGCCGCGAACGGCGCCCACGGAATCCGACTCTGCGGCCGGCGATTCGGATAAGGCCCCATGCCGAACCAGGCCACCGGCATAAGCTCGAATCCAGACCCGCATTCCCGTCGCCTGTACAGCCAGTTTCCGGTTGCTCCGCTACCGCTGCGTGAACCGGACACAGGATCCGGTAGCTCAAATATTTCCCTACCGGGCGCAGGATCAAACGTTCTCTTCGACACGGGTTATTTGACCCGGGTCCGGCTTTCCGGTCCCTCGCGGCCCGGTAAACCGGTGGAAGGCCGCGTCCGCCTGGGTGCATCCCTCGTAATCGATAAACATGCAAGCTATATGCCACTAATGGCAACGGCCGGTCTGCAAGATGAGACGCCGGGCACGCGGTCTACCCCATGGCGGGTCCGGCAACCGCGGCAAGGCCTTCTCTATTTCGAAGCCGCAGGTTATGTTTGCGGGATGGCCAGCCGCAACCTGATTCCTGCCCCGCCCGGAACCACACCCCTGCGCGAGATCTACTCGGTATCGCGCCTGGCGCGCGAAGCCAAAGCGTTGCTCGAAGGGGGCTTTCCGCTGCTGTGGATCGAAGGCGAGGTCTCGAACCTGGCACGACCGGCATCCGGCCACTGCTATTTCACCCTGAAGGACGCCCAGGCACAGGTCCGCTGCGCCTTGTTCCGCAGCAACCAGCGGGTATTTGCCTGCGTACCCAAAGACGGCATGCATGCGGTATTGCGTGCCCGCGTCAGCTTGTATGAGGGTCGCGGCGAATTCCAGCTCATCGTCGAACACCTGGAGGAAGCGGGCGAAGGGGCACTGCGACGCGCCTTCGAGGCGCTGAAGAACCGGCTTGCCCTGGAGGGCTTGTTTGACCTCACTCGCAAGAAACCTCTTCCCAAGCTGCCCCGGTGCATCGGCGTCATCACCTCACCGAGCGGCGCCGTCATACGCGACATCATCACAACGCTGGCGCGCCGCTTTCCCCTGATATCGGTGCTCATCTACCCGGTGCCCGTGCAAGGAGCGGGGGCAGCCGAGCGGATTGCCGCCGCCATCCGGCTGGCCGGGGAACGCCGCGACTGCGATGCGCTGATTGTTGCCCGAGGTGGCGGATCACTGGAGGACCTGTGGGCGTTTAATGAGGAGGTCGTAGCCCGGGCACTATCCGAATGTCCGCTGCCGGTTGTCTCCGGTGTCGGCCATGAAACCGACTTCACCATTGCCGATCTGGTGGCCGATGCACGTGCGCCGACGCCGACCGCGGCTGCGGTCATGCTGAGTCCCGATTCCCGCGAATGGCTGGCAGAATGCGCGGCGGCCGAGCAGCGGCTGCGCCGCTGCATGAACAGCCGCCTGGACAGCGCGCGCCTGCGTCTCGACTGGCTCGCTTCCCGGCTGATCCACCCGGCAGACCGGATCAGATACCTGCGCCAGCGGCTCGCCGACATCTCCCGCCGCCTGAGCCTGGCCCACACTGCCCGGCATAACGCGGCAGCCTCGGCACTACTGGCTGCGACCGCGCGCCTCCACCAGTTCTCACCCGCGGCCCGCATCTGCCAGGGACAGCTGCGTTTTACCCACCACCTGGAGCGTCTGGAGCGGGCGATCCGCCAGAGCCTGGAACGGGCCGGACATCGCCTGAGCGCCGCCTCGGGTCGACTGGACACGCTGAGTCCGCTGGCGACGCTTGCCCGCGGCTACGCCATTGTCCAGCGCGACGATAACGGGGTCCTGGTTCAGGATGCCCGCCAGCTGCGCCCCGGCCAGCGCATCCGCGCGCTACTGGCCCGGGGACACCTGAAGGCACGAGTAGAGGAGACGGGACAGTGAGCCGGGGCCACCGCAGCGGTGGCAGCAAGCCGGCGCCATCGCGTCCCCTCCGGCCGTCCGCAGCGGCTGCTCCGGACGGTCCTGAACGGCGGGCCCACTGAGCACCGGCGTGCCACGCTCCGCGCATCTCGTGGTGTCCATCTCGTCCCATGGCTATGGGCATGCTGCACAGGTCCTGCCGGTCATCGCACTGCTCCGCCGACGCATCCCGGGCCTGCGCGTCAGTCTGCGCACGGCGTTGCCACGCCAGCTGCTGGAGGCGAGGCTAGGTACCGGATGGGACTATCTGGCGGAGACTGGCGACTTCGGTATGATCATGAAGTCAGCCGTGGAAGTGCGCGTGGACGAAAGTGCGGCTGCCTATCGCGCCTTTCATTGTAACTGGGACCGGAAGGTAACGGCTGAAGCACAGCGGCTACGCGCGCTAGCGCCCGATCTGGTGCTGGCCGACATCGCTTATCTGCCGCTCGCCGGTGCCGCCGCCGCCGGCATTCCGGCCGTGGCGCTGTGCTGCCTCAACTGGGCGGATATCTACCGGCACTACTGCGGAGCGCAGCCCGAGGCACCGGCCATCGTCGACCAGATGCTTGCTGCCTACAACAGCGCCGCCGCATTTCTCCAAATCGAACCCAGCATGCCGATGCCGGGGATCCGCAACGGCCGGCCGGCCGGCGTCATTGCGCAGCTCGGGGTCGATCGACGCGCGGAACTCGACGCCCGCCTGCGGCTCGGTCGGAACCGACGGCTCATCGTCATCACCCTTGGAGGCATCCCCCTGCCGCTCGACCTGAACTGCTGGCCGCGCTTGCCCGGAGTGCACTGGGTGGGCGACCGGGACATCGCTGGGGCACGTGCGGACATTGTCAGCATCGATACGCTCGGAATAACCTTCCCCGATCTGCTGCGCAGCTGTGACGCGCTTGTCACCAAGCCAGGCTACGGTATCTTCGCGGAGGCGGCCTGCAATGGCGTACCGCTGCTCTATATCCGGCGCCCCGACTGGCCGGAGGAGCCCGTTCTAGTGCGCTGGCTCAACGGACATGCCCGTAGCCTCGAGATTACGCGCGACCAGCTCGAACGCGGCGATATCGGCGATGCGCTTGCGGCCCTGTGGTCGGCACCCCGACCGCCATCGGTCGTGCCACTCGGAATCGCGCAGACAGCCAGCTACTTGGCACAGTGGCTAGCGAGGAACGACGGGCCTGGAGCCTGAGCGGCACACGGCCATCACCCGTATTTCTTGCGCGCAATGCGCCGCAGCCGCTGGCGCTTCTCGAACTGCCGCGGGGTCAGCCGGTTCCTCTTGCCTTCGTAGGGATTCTCGCTCTGCACGAATTCGATGCGCACCGGCGTGCCTTCGAGCCCAAGAGCCTGGCGGAAGGCATTGGACAAATAGCGGGTGTAGTAGCCGGGCATCGCTTCGGTCTGGTTGCCGTGGATCACCAGAAGCGGAGGATTCTTGCCACCCTGGTGCACATACTTGAGCTTGATGCGCCGGCCATGAACCATCGGCGGTGCAGTCACCTGCACCGCCTTCAGCAGAATGCGGTTCAGTCGCGACGTCGGAATAGTGCGCCGAGCCGATGCGTAGGCCCGGTCGATAGCCGGAAACAGCGCGCCAACACCGGAACCACGCAGCGCCGAGATGAAGTGCGGCGGGCAGAAGGCGACAAACGCAAGCCTGCGCTCCAGCTCGCGCTTGATCCAGTCACGGCGGCTCTCGTCCAGACCGTCCCATTTGTTGACGGCCAGCACCAGCGAACGTCCCTCTTCGAGGACATGGCCGGCGAGACTCACGTCCTGTTCGCTGACCTCCTGCCGGGCATCGAGCACGAGCAGCACCACATTGGCTACCTCGATCGCCTGCAGCGTCTTGATGACGCTGTACTTCTCAATGGCATCGTCGATGCGGCCGCGTCGACGCACGCCTGCCGTGTCGATCAATACGTAACGTCGCTCCGCCCGCTCCAGCGGAATATATATGCTGTCGCGCGTGGTGCCGGGTTCGTCGTAAACCACCACGCGCTCCTCGCCGAGCATCGCGTTGACCAGCGTCGACTTGCCCACATTGGGTCGTCCCACCACAGCGATCCGCGGAACGTCTCCCGACGCGTGCTCTTCTTCCACGCGCGGGAGCGGCACGAGAACCCGGCGCATCAGTTCGTCGATACCGTCGCCGTGGGATGCGGAAATGGCCACCGGCTGCCCGCCGGCCAGGGCATGGAACTCCGCCACCGCAAGGCCCGGATCCATGCCTTCGGTTTTGTTTACCGCGAGCACTGCGCTCTTGCCGAGCCGCCTGATCTCGTCGGCAATGGACCGATCGGCCGCATTGGGACCGGCACGCCCGTCGACCAGCAGCACCACGACATCGGCCTCGGTGATGGCTTGTCGTACCTGGACCGACATCAGCTCGCCCAGGGCGCTGCGGTCATCGCTGATGCCGCCGGTGTCCACCACCAGATACGGACGGTCCCCTACGAGGCCGTTGCCGTACAGCCGATCGCGGGTCAGCCCCGGGACATCGGCCACCAGCGCGTCACGGCTGCGTGTCAGAGCGTTGAACAGGGTGGACTTGCCGACATTCGGCCGGCCCACCAGAACGACCACCGGTTTCATTGCTTCGCTTCCAGGCACCCGATACGTGCGTTACGGCACCGACTGTACCTTCGCGTGCAGGCGCAGGGCAACGACGTCTCCATCCTGGTCGGCGACATAAAGAGTCTCGGCATCGGCCGCCGGCGTAGCCAGGATCGCTGCGCTTCCCATCCGGTAGCGTGCGACGAACCGCCCGTCATCCACCGACAGGAAGTGGACGTATCCATGAAAATCGCCAACCGCGACGGTATCTCCGATCACCACCGGTGCGGTGGGCCAGCGACCGTGCAAGCCCGTCTGCTGCCACACATTGGCGCCGGTAGCCAGATCATAGGCCGTTACGTAGCCGCGCGCGTCGGAGACGTAGATATTGTTGGCATCGACCGCCATCCCCGCGTAGCTCGAGACGTCGCGCGACCACTGGATGCGTCCGCTCGCGAGATTGAAGGCGACGAGCTTGCCATGATAGGCATCAGCATAGAGCGTCTCACCAACAACCACCGGCGGCGCGTCGACATCGACCAGACGTGCGATCTCGTTGCGCCCATGGGGCTCCGAAACCGGAATTTCCCAAAGCTGCCTGCCGTCGGACTCATGGTAGGCCGCGAGCTTTCCGTTGGCCAGGCCCGTCACCACGACATGGTCTACGATCAGCGGCGTACAGCTCCCGCGCAAACTGAGCGCCGGCACGGTGTGTTCCTGCATCCACAGCTGCTTGCCGCTCTTTGCAGACAGCCCGAAGATGCTACCATCGACGGTCTGGGCGACCACGATTCCGTCGGCACCACGGGGCGGAGACAGAACTTCGCTCGACACGGAAGCCGTCCACAGCGGCGCACCATTCGTTGCATTGAGCGCGATCACCGTCCCGTTACGGGTGCCAAGCAGCACCATGCCATCGGCATAGCCGGTGCCGCCCTCGATCTCAGTATTTTTCAGGTCCCTGCCCCACAGCTTCTTGCCGGTAGCCGCAACATAGGCCCGGACCTGACCGTGCGGCTCCGACACATAGAGCACGCCGTCGTGAAGAGCGGGGGAAAGTCTGATGAACTTGGCGCCGGCACCGCCACCGATATCGGCGCTCCAGACGCGTTCCACGCGATATGCGGCCGCGAAGCTCTTGAGCTTGGCTGGCGGCGCAGCGTTGCTCTTCCCGCCATGTATCCAGTTCATGATGCCGCATCCCCCGAGGCCGAGCACCAGAATCAGCATCGACAGAATACGAACGCTGCGCCACAACATGCTACGAATCACTTGCCGACCTCCGGACCCAGATCATCGAGCTTCATCTGGAGCACACGCGCATACGGCGCATTGGGGTCGAGTTCGGTCAGGGCTGCGCTGTAGGCCTGGCGCGCCTGGTTCCTCTTGCCCTGCGCCACGAGGATGTCACCACGCAGCTCATCGTAATCCGATGCAAAGCCATCTCGATCCCTGCTGTCCGCAAGCTTCAGCGCCGCATCGAGTCTGCCGTCCTGCATCAGCAGCCGTGCAAGGCGCAGTCGCGCCACGACGCGCACTCCGGCTCCGGTTCCATGGTCCATCGCCCACCGCAGATGGCCGCGCGCAGCCTTGGCGTTACCCGCATCCATGCTCAGGCGCGCGAGCACCAGCGCCGCATCGCCGGCATAGGGTGTCGAGCCGTAATGCCTGATGAGCAGCTGACCGTCGGCTTGCGCTGCGGACACGTTCTTCTGAGACAACTCCCCCAGCATGACATCGTAGAGCGAAGAAGCAGCATCCGCACTGAACGCACGGTGCCTCAACCAGTAGTTGGTTCCGGCGATTACCAGGATGCCGAGGGCAACTCCGGCGATCAGGGCATTGCCGTACTTGTTCCACCAGGTTTTGAGCCACTCGAGTTGTTGGTCCGAATCGAATGCTTCCAAGTTTCTCTCCGTCCGTCTGTAGTTCGGGTGCAGGCGCCGCTGCGCGCCTCAGCACACCAGTCTCTGTTTGAGCGCCTGCGCCAGGCTGCCCTCCGGGATCTGCTCCTGCGGCCCTTCCGACCGTAACGACTTGATGCTCACCAGTCCGGCGCTGATCTCGGCATCTCCGATCAACACCGCGTAGACCGCGCCGCTGCGGTCCGCGCGCCGCATCTGGCTCTTTAGCGAACCACCGGCCGCATCGCATTCCACGGCGATTCCATCATCGCGTAGGCGCTCCGCAAGCAGCGCGCCACGCCGTTGCGCCAATTCCCCGAGCAGCACCATGTACAGCTGGGACCGCCCGGTCTCCGTCGCCAACTCCTGCTGCGCGAGCAGTTCGACGACCCGCTCCATGCCGATCGCGAATCCGGCTGCCGGCGTCGCCCGCCCGCCAAGTTGTTCTACCAGCCCATCGTAACGGCCTCCGGCGCAAATGGTCGCCTGCGCACCAAGCGCACTGCTCACCCATTCGAACACTGTCCGCGTGTAATAGTCGAGGCCTCGCACCAGCCGCGGGTTGACCACATAGCCGACACCGGCATCATCCAGCAGGCTGCGCAGGCGATCGAAATGCGCGGCCGACTCCGGATCGAGGTGATCCAACAGGCTGGGGGCGCGCTCGATCACACCCTGCAGCGCCGGGTTCTTGCTGTCGAGAACCCGCAGCGGATTGCTGTGCAGACGCCGCAGGCTGTCCTCATCGAGCACCGTGCGGTGCTCCTCGAGGTAATCGACAAGCAGCCGGCGATAGCTCGCCCGGCAGGCGGGCGTGCCGAGGGAATTGAGTTGCAGCACGACGTCGTGCACTTTGAGGCTGCGCCACAGACGTGCGCCCATCAGGATGAGTTCCGCATCCAGCTCCGGTGCCGACATGCCGAATGCTTCGACGCCGATCTGGTAGAACTGGCGGTAACGGCCGCGCTGCGGACGCTCATGGCGGAACATCGGCCCGGCATACCAGAACCGCTGGATCTGGTTGTGCAGCAGACCGTTTTCTATGCCGGCACGCACACAGCCGGCAGTACCCTCCGGCCGCAGGCTCAGACTCTCGCCATTGCGGTCCTCGAAGGTGTACATCTCCTTTTCGACGATGTCGGTGACCTGCCCGATCGAGCGCACATAGAGCTCGGTTTTCTCCAGCAGCGGCAAACGGATCTCTCGATAACCGTAGGAATGAAGCACCCCGGAAGCACACTGCTCCGCCCGCTGCCACAGCCCGAGGGCGTCCGGGAGGAGATCATTCATCCCACGCACTGCCTGTATCGCCCGACTCACCGGGGCGCCCCTCAGTCGATCTGCTTGATGGGAAGGACCGTACCGGCTGCGGTGGTGCCGGCCGATTCACGACGCAGAATGAGCTGGGCGCGGATTACCCGCTCCAACTCATCGACGAGCTGCTCCTTCGAAACCTTGTGATCCGGACGGCCATTGACGTAGAGCAGGCAGGGCGAACCCCCGGCAAGGCCGACATGGGCTTCGCGCGCCTCCCCAGGTCCGTTGACCACGCAACCGATGACCGCCACATCCATAGGTTCGGTAATATCCTCCAGCCTCGCCTCAAGTGCGTTCACCGTTCCAATGACATCAAATTCCTGCCGCGAGCACGACGGGCAGGCGATCAAGTTTATCCCCTTGTTGCGGACGTGGAGGCTTTTTAGGATATCGAAGCCGACCTTTACCTCCTCGACTGGATCGGCCGCGAGTGAAACGCGAATGGTGTCGCCTATGCCCTCGGAAAGAAGCATGCCGAGGCCGATTGCGGACTTCACCGCACCGGAACGGGCGCCACCAGCCTCGGTAATGCCCAAGTGCAGCGGATTGTCCGTCTGGGTCGCCAACATGCGATAGGCCGCGACGGCCATGAACACATCCGAGGCCTTGACGCTCACCTTGTAGTCGTGGAAGCCGAGACGCTCGAGGATATCGATGTGCCGCAGCGCCGAATCGACCAGCGCCTGTGGAGTCGGCTCCCCATACTTCTTCTGCAGCTCCTTCTCCAAGGAACCGGCGTTGACCCCGATACGGATCGGAATACCCTGTTCTCTGGCCGCGTCGACGACCTGGCGGATGCGGTCCTCACGTCCGATATTGCCGGGATTGATGCGCAGACAGTCGGCCCCGAGTTCGGCCACGCGCAGCGCAATCCGGTAATCGAAGTGGATATCCGTCACGAGCGCGATGTCCACCTGCATTCGGATCCGCCCGAAGGCCTCGGCGGCTTCCATGGATGGAATTGAAACACGCACGATGTCGGCGCCCGCCCGGGCCAGGGCACGAATCTGGGCAACCGTGGCGTCTACGTCGCAGGTATCGGTGTTCGTCATGCTCTGCACGCTCACCGGTGCGCCGCCGCCTACCGGTACCTCTCCTACCATGATACGGCGCGTCTGGCGCCGCACAATCGGGCTCGGGTTTTCCATATCAGTGCCTTCGGGCCGCACCCAGAATGAAACGTGCGACCTGTCCGTGGATGTAGGGTGCCGGATTGAAGGGTTTGCCGTCGAACTCGACCTGCACGCCGGCGGCATTGCCCAGAAAAACGCTGAGCGGCGCGCTGCCTTCAAGCGTGACGACCCGGCCAGCCGGCACGGTCTCGTACAGCAGCTTGTTGCCCTGGGCGTCATGCACATCCACCCACGAGTCCTGGACCATCTTTAGCACCAGCAGCACCCGACCGGCGGCTGCGGTCGCGGCCGCGACATTCCCGGGCACAGCCGCCTGTGGCGACTTGGTCGCGGCGGTCTGCGATCCAGACGGGGATGAGACCGCCGTCCCCGTGCGCACGGACGCCGCAGTCGGGCGGGCGGACACTCTCGCAGGAGTGAAGCCCGGTTTCGGCGGTACCGCAGCGGGGCGAACTGCCGGCGCGGCGACGGCCGGCGCGGCCGCCAATGGTGCCGGCACCCTTGCCGGTACAGGGGTTTCGCGGTGCGATCGGCCCTGCCACCAGCTTGCCGCTAGCGCAATGATGAGCGCTACGAGCGCATACGTCGCCAGCCGGACATGGCGGTGCTGGCTGGTCACGTCCTCCCTGGGCGCAATGCTGTCGAGGCTGGTTGTCTTGCTGGCGGCAGGCACGTGCCCGTAGGCCTCGAGGATCGGGCCCGAGGCCAAACCCACCAGTTCGGCGTAACTGCGCAGGTAACCGCGGATGTACGTCGGCCCGGGCAGATGGTCGTAATCATCCGACTCCAGCGCCTGAACCTGCCGGGGTGCCAGGCGCAACCGCTCGGCGACCTCTTCATGCGTCAGCCCGAGACCTTCGCGCGCCTTGGCGAGGGCCGGCCCCGGCCCAAAGCCGGAGGAGGATTTCTTCTGGGGAGTTTCCATTTCCATGGGACGATATCTTAATCTATCCGCCATCCAGCGTGCGTAACTGCTGCGCCTCGGGCGAATCCGGGAACATACCGCTCAGTGATACCGCATAGCTTGCCGCCGCATTGACGTGCCCGAGCGCGCGCTCAATCCGCACCGCCAGCAGCAGCGGCACCGGGGATGGTTTCGCCACCTTGAAATAGCGCTGGATATAGCCGCGCGCCAGCCCCGGCTGCCCCTGATCAAAACCGATCTTGGCCATATAGTACAGCGCCAGCGGAAGTTTCGGGTTTATTTCGAGTGCTGCGCGGAAATACCTCTCCGCATTGAGCGAATCGGCTCCCTTCATGTAGCAGACGCCGGCATTCATATCCGCCAATTCCGGGGTCTTGTAAAGCGGGTTCGACAACGCCGCCGTGAAATGCTTCTCGGCAGACTTGAGCTGCCCGCGCTGGCACAGGAATACTCCGTAATTGTTCTGGGCATCGGAATTGTCGGGCTGTAGCGAGATCGCCTTGCGGTAATAATGCTCGGCCCTGTCGTTATCCTTGAGTCGTGCGTATAGCAGACCCATTATGTTGTTTGCCTCCGAATCATCCGGATCAATCTCGAGCGCGTGCTTCAATTCATGAAGCGCCACGTCGTACTCACCACGCGCAATGTAGCCGGCTCCGAGCTGGGTGAGTGTGGATACCAGCTGTTTCTTGTTGGTGGGCTTCCCCGTCGGTCCGACCGTGACACAGGCGCCCAGCAGAAGACTGAGCGCGACCGCGATTGCGCCTCGCATCAGCGGATTCATAGGTTGCTCACGCCTCCTTGTCTGGGTCGCAACGAACGCCGCGTCCGGTCTTCGATGCGGCCGGCGAGCTGACCACAGGCGGCATCGATGTCATCGCCGCGGGTCTTGCGCGTGACCGTCATCAGGCCGGCATTCATCAAGACGTCGCGAAAGCGGTCGATGGTCGACTGGTCGGAACGCGCATAGACGCTGGCGGGAAATGGATTGAAGGGTATCAGGTTAACCTTGGAAGGAACATCCGTCAGGAGCCGGGTCAGATCGCGCGCGTGCTGAATGCTGTCGTTCACGCCTGCGAGCATCACATACTCGAAGGTCACGCGCCGCCGACCATCCACGGCGACATAGCGCCGGCAGGCATCGAGCAGCGCTGCGATGGGGTACTTGCGATTGAGCGGCACCAGCCGGTCGCGCAGCGCGTCGTCTGGAGCATGCAGCGACACGGCCAGGCTCACGTGACAGGTTTCCCGCAGCCGGTCTATGGCGGGCACCACGCCGGCGGTGCTGAGCGTGACCCGGCGTTTGGACAGTCCGTAAGCCATGTCGTCCAGCATGAGCTGCATGGCCGCAACGACGTTGTCGAAATTGAGCAGCGGCTCGCCCATGCCCATCATGACGACATTCGTGATGAGCCGCTCGCCCCGCGGGTCACGGCCAAGCGCGCGGTTGGCAACCCAAAGCTGCGCGATGATCTCACTGGCCTCTAGATTACGGTTGAACCCTTGGTGTCCGGTTGCGCAAAAAGAGCAATTCAGGGTACAGCCGACCTGGGACGATACGCACAGCGTCCCGCGCCCGTCTTCCGGGATGAACACGGTCTCGATGCAGTTGCCGTCGGCCAACTGCAGCAGCCATTTGCGGGTACCGTCCGATGCCTCCCGGTCCAGCACGATCTGCGGAGCCACGACTTCGGCTACTTCGGCGAGGCGCTGACGCAGCGGGCGGCCGATGTTGGTCATGACCTCGAAGCTGTCGGCGCCGTAGTGGTGGATCCATTGCAGCACCTGCGCAGCTCGGAACGGCTTCTCGCCCATATCCACGAAAAATGCCCGCATCGTGGAAGGGTCGAGACCGAACAGGTTGGTTTTAGCCTTGGTCGCCACGGTCTTTCTCAACGGGTGCGGGCACACAGCTCCATCGCACTGAAGAAATACCCGATCTCGGTACGCGCGGTATCCGGACCGTCCGAGCCATGCACCGCATTTTCCTCAACGCTCGAGGCAAAGTCGGCACGAAGCGTGCCCGGCGCGGCATTCTTGGGATTGGTGGCTCCCATGATGTCGCGATTCCTCTGAATCGCGCCCTCCCCCTCCAGTACCTGCACCATAACCGGGCCGGAAATCATGAACTGCACAAGGTCCTTGAAAAAAGGACGCTCCCGGTGGACGGCGTAGAAACCCTCTGCCTGGCTGCGGCTGAGGTGAACCATCTTCGCCGCCACGATCCGCAGACCGGCCTTTTCAAAGCGCGCGCAGATCTCGCCGATCAAGTTCTTTGCAACAGCGTCTGGTTTTACGATCGAAAGGGTACGTTCAAGAGCCATCAATAATCCGTCCGGTTAGTTTGCCAGCCCAAGGACGGTGCGATACCGGGATCGGTGCTCTCCCACCCTTAAGCGTTTGAATTCCGTAGTTTAACGGTTTGGAAGCGCACGCACAACGAAACCGGCTCAGTCGCCGGATTCCTCGACCCAGGCCATCTGGATGGCCTCAAGAATGCGTTCGCCGCAGCGCTCCTCGGCATCGTCGAAACCCTCGAGCCCCTGGATCCAGGCCATCAGATCCGTAAACCGGACTTGCCGCGGGTCCACATCCGGGTATTTATCGCTCAGGGCAATGGCAATTTCCCGGCTATCCGTCCATTTCAGGCTCATCGTTGCCCCCTTATCAAGACTTTTCCGCCACCATATTAATGGTGTACTTGGGAATTTCGATTACCATCTCGGTATCGCCAACCTTAGCCTGGCAGCTCAGTCGCGACTGCGGCTCCAGGCCCCAGGCCTTGTCCAGGAGATCCTCTTCCTTGTCGCTCGCCGGCTCCAAGGACTCGAACCCACGGCGCACGATGACGTGACAAGTCGTGCAGGCGCAGGATTTCTCGCAGGCATGTTCGATGCGGATGCCGGCCTCGAGGGCGGCATCGCAGATGCTGGTTCCAGGGGCTGCCTCGATGGTGGCTCCCTGCGGGCAGATCTCCGCATGGGGCAGAAACGTGATCTTGGGCATCGGACGTATCCTAGTTGAACTCATCCAGCCGATGCCCCGACAGTGCCTTACTGATCCCCGCATCCATGCGCCGCGCGGCGAACTCCCGGGTCGCCCGGTCAAGCGCAGCAATACCCTCACGGATGCGTGCGGCATCCGCGCCCGCACGCAGCGCCCTCAGCCGGGACAGTTCCTGCTCTATCTCCTGACGCTCGGACGCCGACAGCAGTGCGGCCCCGTCAGCCGCTAGAGCGGCCTCGACTGCGTCCAGGACACGGTCCGCTTCGACCTGCTGCTCCCGCAAGTCACGCGCAGCACTGTCCTCCCGCGCATACGCGATGGAATCCCGCAGCATGCGCTCGATCTCGTCATCCGACAGGCCGTACGAAGGCTTGACGGTTACGCTGCTTGCCACACCGCTCGTCTGCTCCTGCGCCGAAACGCTCAGCAGCCCGTCGGCATCCACCTGGAACGTCACACGTATGCGCCCGGCTCCCGCAACCATAGGGGGAATGCCGCGCAGCTCGAAGCGGGCGAGCGAACGGCAGTCCGAAACCAGTTCGCGCTCGCCCTGCACCACGTGGATCGCCATGGCGGTCTGCCCGTCTTTGAAGGTCGTGAAATCCTGGGCTTTGGCAATCGGAATGGTCGAGTTGCGCGCGATGATTTTCTCGACCATACCACCCATGATCTCAATCCCGAGCGACAGCGGGATGACATCGAGCAGCAGCATCTCGTCTGAAGGCTTGTTGCCGACCAGAATGTCGGCCTGGATCGCCGCCCCGATCGCGACCACCCGGTCCGGGTCAATATCGGTGAGCGGAGTACGACCGAAGACCGCGGCGGCACGCTCGCGCACGCGCGGCATGCGGGTCGAACCGCCAACCAATACGACTTCCGAGACATCGGATGCGGTGATGCCGGCATCGCGCAGGACACGCCTGCAGGGAGCAACCGTGCGCTCGATGATCGGGTCGACCAGAGCCTCGAATTCGCCGCGCGTCAGCAGGCCCTGCCATATCGAACCGTCCGGACGTATTACCCGCACCAGGGTCTCCGCGGCCTGAGACAAGGCGTGTTTCGCAACGCGCGCATCACGCAGCGCGCGGCGCGCGGCGTACGGGTCGGCAGACACGTCCACACTGGCCTGCCGCAGCATCCAGTCGGCGATCGCGTGATCCATGTCGTCTCCTCCGAGCGCCGAATCCCCGGCCGTGGCGAGTACCTCGAAAACCCCGCGGTTGAGCCGCAGGATGGATATGTCGAAGGTGCCGCCGCCGAGATCGTAGATCGCAAAGATGCCCTCAGCCTTCTGGTCCAGACCGTAGGCAACCGCCGCAGCAGTTGGCTCATTCAACAGACGCAGCACATTGAGGCCGGCGAGCCGTCCCGCATCCTTGGTTGCCTGGCGCTGGGAGTCATCAAAATAGGCCGGAACGGTGATGACCGCACCGCTCAGCTCGCCCCCGAGGGTGGCCTCGGCGCGCCGCTTGAGCGAGCGGAGGATTTCGGCGGATACTTCCACCGGACTGACCAACCCGGCTGCGGTGCGGATGCGCGGCATCCCGCTGTCGCCCGGCGCAAACTCGTACGGCAGCGCGCCACCGAGCCGCTTCACGTCATCGAGGCCGCGCCCCATCAGTCGCTTCACCGAAGCGACAGTATTGAGCGGGTCGTCGGCCGCCACCGCGAGCGCCGCCTCCCCGACGCTGGCGTCCGCCCCTGCCAGGTAACGCACGACCGACGGCAGAAGGTGCCGGCCTTCGTCATCCGGCAGGGTATCCGCTATGCCGCTGCGCACACAGGCAACGAGCGAGTTGGTAGTACCGAGGTCTATGCCCACGGCCAGGCGGCGCTGGTGTGGAGCCGTTGACTGGCCCGGTTCGCTGATCTGGAGCAATGCCATAGTGATAAACTTAATGGGGCTGGGGCCGCCGTTCACAAGCCGGGAACCGGAAACGGACCGTCCTAGCCAGCCTCCTCCAGCTCTTCGACTTCGCGTGCGAGTTTAGCCAGAAACTGCATCTCCCTCACCAACTCTCGTGCACGCCGCAGGCTTTCGGGATTGCCACCGGAGAGACTCTCCGCCAACGCGTCGGTCCGGGCGCGCAATAGTTTGCTGGTCTCGCTCGCCAGGCGCGCAAGCCGCTCACCACGATTCGCCGACTGGCGTGCTTCATCCAGGCTCTCGCGCATTTCCATCTGTTCGACCAGGAAATCAGGGTCCATGCTGGTGTCCGTCTCCTCGTCAGTATTCACTCCGCGCAGGGCCAGCAGGTAGCGGCCGCGCGCCAACGGTTCCTTCAACGTTTGGAAACCCTGGTTGATCCGGGCTGTGATTTGCAGCGACAGCAGGCGTTCGGGGCCGGTGGAGCTCGCGTGTCGGTCCGGGTGGAACTGGCGCTGCAATTCACGGTAGCGCACCGCCAGGTCGGCAGTATCCAGGTCAAAGCCTACCGGCAGGCCGAACAGCTCGAAATAGTTTTTCTCCACTATGGCCCGCATCGCCTTGCACCGCCGGCGTTAGACAGTGAAACTTTCCCCGCAGCCGCACTGGCCCCTGACGTTCGGATTGCTGAACTTGAAACCCTCGTTCAGCCCCTCTTTGCCGTAATCGAGTTCGGTTCCGTCAAGAAACATCAGGCTCTTGCGGTCTACGATCACCTTTATACCGTGATTCTCAAAGACCTCGTCGTCCGGCTGGATCGAGTCCGCAAACTCCAGCACGTAGGCCTTGCCGGAACAGCCCGAGGCGCGTACGCCGAGGCGCAGCCCCTCTCCCTTGCCGCGGTGCGCGAGGGACTTGCGCACATGCTCGGCGGCCCGTTCGGTCATGGTAATGGACATGGTTCTATCGTACCTCCGTCACTGACTGCTAGGCGGCCGATGCTTCCGCGCCGCCATCGCCGATGGCGTTCTTCTTGCGGTAATCGGCGATGGCTGCCTTGATCGCATCCTCGGCCAGCACCGAGCAGTGGATCTTCACGGGCGGCAGCGCCAGCTCTTCGGCGATCTGCGTGTTCTTGATCTTGCCTGCCTCTTCCAGGCTCTTGCCCTTGACCCATTCGGTCAGCAGCGAGCTCGAGGCAATGGCGGAACCGCACCCGTAGGTCTTGAATTTGGCATCTTCTATGATGCCCTGCTCGTTAACCTTGATCTGGAGCTTCATCACGTCGCCACAGGCGGGCGCGCCGACCATACCGGTGCCGATCGACTGGTCGGATTTGTCGAATGAACCCACGTTGCGGGGATTTTCGTAGTGATCCAATACCTTGTTGCTATACGCCATGTTCGTTGCTCCTCGTCAGGACAATCCGGATTTCGCCTCTTAAACAGTCGTGCCCGTCGCACTGCTCAGTGGGCCGCCCACTGCACCGTGCTCAGATTGACGCCATCCTTATGCATCTCCCACAACGGAGACAGCTCGCGCAGTTTACCAATTTTCTCCTTCACGAGCTTGATCGTGTAGTCGACATCGTCTTCGGTAGTAAAGCGGCCAAGCGTGAAGCGGATGGAGCTGTGTGCAAGCTCATCGTTGCGACCGAGCGCCCGAAGAACGTAGGAAGGCTCGAGGCTTGCCGAAGTGCAGGCTGAACCCGACGAAACTGCGAGGTCCTTGAGCGCCATGATCAGCGACTCGCCTTCGACAAAGTTGAAACTGATGTTCAGGTTGCCGGCAACACGCTGTTCCATGTCCCCGTTCACGTAGACTTCCTCGATGCTGCGGAATCCGTTGAGCAGGCGGTCACGCAGTGCGCCAATCCGGCATGTTTCAGCGGGCATCTCTTCCTTGGCAATCCGGAACGCCTCGCCCATGCCGACCACCTGGTGCGTGGGCAGGGTTCCCGACCGCATGCCGCGCTCGTGACCGCCGCCGTGCATCTGCGCTTCGATGCGTATGCGCGGCTTGCGGCGCACGTACAGCGCTCCGATGCCCTTCGGACCGTACACCTTATGTCCCGACAAGGCCATCAGATCGACATTCATTGCATTGACATCGATCGGCACTTTGCCCGCGCTCTGGGCTGCATCGCTGTGGAACACGATACCGCGCGACCGGCAAAGGCGGCCTATTGCTGCAATGTCCTGAATGACCCCGATTTCGTTGTTGACGTGCATCACCGATACCAGCGTGGTATCCGGCCGCATCGCAGCCTCCAGCTTGGCCAGATTGAGCAGACCATTCGGTTCCGGATCCAGGTAGGTCACCTCATATCCTTCGCGTTCGAGCTGGCGGCAGGTATCGAGTACCGCCTTGTGCTCAGTCTTGCAGGTGATGACATGCCTGCCTTTGGTCTGATAGAAATGCGCCGCCCCTTTTATCGCGAGGTTGTCCGATTCCGTGGCGCCTGAAGTCCATACGATTTCCTTAGGGTCAGCACCGATCAGCGCCGCCACTTGGGCACGCGCTTCCTCTACCGCTTCCTCGGCCGCCCAACCGAACTGGTGCGAACGCGACGCCGGATTTCCGAACTCGCCATCGGGCGTCAGATAGCGACACATCTTTTCCGCGACCCGCGGGTCGACCGGGGTCGTTGCGGAATAATCCAGATAAATCGGCTTTCTCATTTCACTCTCCGAATCCACGACCGCAGCAGGCGCACCTGCCGTGCCCTGCGCTGCCGGTCTTCTGCTACGTACGCTCGTCCCGACAACCAATGTCGCACCCGCCCCGATCCAACCACCGGCTGCGGCCAGCGAGGCCGTACCCAGCGCGGAGGCGGCGAATCATTGCGATGCCGTCACCCGGTTGCGGTCTTCCTGACGCCGGGCAACCTCCTGGACGGCTGGTCTGTCCACCAGGTCCGCCAGCGTGATGCCGCTCAGGAATTCATGAATGCGTTCGCTCAGGCCTTCCCACAGATAATGGGTAAGGCAGCGGTCGTCACCACTGCAGTTCTTGTCTCCGCCACAGCGCGTGGCATCGATGTTCTCGTTGATGGCGATGATGATTTCGGCCACCGAGATCTCGCCCGGCGCCGTGGCCAGATTATACCCGCCCCCGGGACCGCGGACGCTCTCCACCAGCCCGCTGCGGCGCAACCGCGCAAAGAGCTGTTCCAGGTACGACAAGGAAATCCCCTGGCGGCCGGCGATGTCCGACAGGGTCACCGCTCCCTGCTCGTAGTGCAAAGCCAGGTCCAACATCGCCGTCACCGCGTAGCGACCTTTCGTAGTCAGTTTCATTGGACTATCCTATTTGTCAGGAACTGGGTGCATATTCTACATACCCGACAAATCTAGTCAACTACTGTTGGTGCCGTCAGCTTGGGTCCCGTTGCCGTCCGGTGCGCCATCTTCCAGGCGGCAGGCTTCGATCGCCGGCAATTCGGCGCCTTCCACCTTGACGCCCGCTTCCTGCAGAGCCATGCCCACGCGCTCCATTTTCTGGTCGATCTGGTGCAGGTGATCCAGAATGCAGTCGATCGCATGCGCGACCGGATCGGGCATCTGGCCGCGCTGGCCGTATGCATCGAAGCCCATCTTCCGGGCGATAGCCTCGCGCCGCCGCACTTGTTCATCGCTTCGGCTCGCGACGATATGGCCGGGAATTCCCACGACAGTCGCCCCGGGCGGCACATCCTTCACTACGACCGAATTGGAACCGACCCGGGCGTTGTCTCCGATCAAGATCGGACCGAGAATCTTGGCGCCGGCACCGACCACCACGTTTTTGCCCAGCGTCGGATGGCGCTTTTCCTTCCTCCACGTGGTCCCGCCGAGCGTGACCCCGTGATACAACGTGCAGTCATCGCCGATTTCCGCGGTTTCGCCGATTACAACGCCCATACCGTGGTCGATAAAGAACCGCCGCCCGATCACCGCCCCCGGATGAATCTCCACGCCCGTAAACCAGCGTGCAAGATGGGATAAGACGCGCGCCAGCCAATGCAGCCGCCAGCGCCACAGGCGGTGCGTAAGCCGGTGGGTCCACACGGCATGCATCCCCGGATAGGCCGTCAGCACCTCCAGGGTCGACCGCGCGGCTGGATCGCGTTCGAATACGCTGCGGATATCTTCTCGGAGGCGATCAAACATTAGAACATCCTAATTTTGTGATTCCCGACGGGTTTTGTCAAACATTGTCTGGGCCAGCGACTGCTGCACGGCCGTCAGTATGCCACGCAGTATGTTCATCTCGTTGCTGTCAGGCCGGCTGCGGTTAAACAGCCGCATGAGCCGTCGCATAAGTTTGCGCGGATTGTCCGGATCGAGAAACCGGATCTGCACCAGAACCTCTTCGAGGTGCGCGTAAAAACGCTCGAGATCCTCGCTGCTTGCGGGCTGTGCGTCAGGTCCGGCAGCAGCATCGCCGGAAGAGTTCGCCGCAGCCCGCGAGGCTTCATACCAGATTTCATACGCCATGATCTGGACCGCGCACGCGAGATTGAGCGAGGAGAATTCCGGATCAGCGGGAATGGAGACCGTATAGTGGCACCGGTCGAGCTGTTCGTTGGTCAATCCAGTACGCTCGGCTCCAAAAACCAGGGCGACCTCGCCCTGTGCCGATTCCTCGATCACCTGGACGGCTGCCGCCCGCGGGTCCAGCGACGGCCAGGCGATCGAGCGGACCCTGGCACTGGTGCCGACAACCAGTCGGCATCCGGCAATCGCCTGCTCGAGCGTCGCAAAAACGCGCACGGCATCGAGCACGTCATCCGCGCCGGCCGCACGGGCGCGCGCCTCGGCATGCGGATATCCGGAAGGCGCGACCAGCACGAGCTGCCGCAGGCCCATGTTCTTCAAGGCGCGGGCGGCTGCACCCACATTGCCCGGATGGGTTGGGCGCACCAAGACCACCCTGATATTGGAAAGAGCCATGCCAAATCCTGTGCGGTTTGCGCGAAGAATCGAAAAACCACGCCAGTCGATCTGCGGCTTTCGGCGGGCGGGTCGGTGCCGTAAGCCTACCACTACAACCAGCGACTTTCCCTGTTCCGGGGCGCCGGACAGCCGGCCGGGACAGAAATTTCTTTTCTAGATGGGGCAGGAACAGTTAAAATGCGCGGCCCTCCAGCAGCAGGCGATGGCGGAATCCCCATGCATCCGATGCTCAACACGGCGATCAAAGCGGCACGGCGCGCCGGCAAGGTCATCATGCGTCACTACGACCGGCTCGATCGGCTTGCGGTCGAAAGCAAGGGATATAATGACTACGTGACGGAAGTTGACCGCATGGCCGAGGCTGAGATCGTCGGTGTGCTGCGCAGCGCCTACCCCGACCACGGCGTGCTCGCCGAGGAGAGCGGACAGCACGCCGGAAACGATTACCTGTGGATCATCGATCCGCTGGACGGCACCACCAATTACATGCACGGCTATCCCCAGTTCGCCGTGTCCATCGCTCTGCATTACCAGGGCAAGCCCCATCAGGCCGTGGTCTTCGATCCGTTACACAACGAGTTGTATACCGCGAGCCGCGGCGTGGGCGCGCAACTCAATGACCGGCGCATCCGCGTCAGCGCCACGAACCGGCTCGAGCGCAGTTTGCTGGGCACGGGATTTCCGTTCAAGACGATGATGCACCTGGAAAGCTGGATCAACACGTTCCGTACCCTGCTCCCGGAGACCAGCGGCGTACGCCGCGCCGGATCCGCCGCGCTCGATCTGGCCCATGTTGCATGCGGTCGGTTGGACGGATTCTGGGAGTTCGGCCTCAGCCCCTGGGACATGGCGGCGGGCTGCCTGCTGATCGAAGAGGCCGGCGGGCTGCTCAGCGATTTCCGGGGTGAACAGAACCACCTGGAAAGCGGTAACCTGGTCGCCGCCAATCCCAAGATATTTCCGGAACTGCTCCGCAGGATTCAGCAGAGCATCCCGGACACGCTGCAGCGCTGATTACGGTCCGGCCGCCGGAACAACAACCGCCTGCTCGAAGGATGCGGTGCGCCGGATGACCTTCAGGATGCGAACACGCTGCAGCCGCCCCCCGTTGCGGGCATCGCGCAGTTCGAGGTCCCTGTCCACCAACGTCAGGCCACGCTCCAGCAGCAGCGTCGACGGCTGGCCCACCGCGGGAATTTCCGGAAGTTGCAACGCCTGAATGTAGCCGCCACGCCCGGCGCCCTCGGCGGGCTTCACCATAACCGGTATTGCGACGGGGGCCAGCATTTTCACACCCAGGTCGACTCGGGCGGTTTCCGGACTCTTGATCCAGCGCACGACGCCTACGCTCCAGGCGTCCGCATCCGGTCCGCGAATCCCGAGCAACTCGCCCACGTGCACCGAAACATCGCCGCCCCGATGCACGAGCGCCAGCCCACCCGCACTTTCATCACAGACCATCCATTGGCGGAATTCGTATCGCTGTCCGCCCACAGGGCGCGACCTGCGGATCGGTGCTTCTAGCTCGGGAAAACCAGCACCGCTTTCCAGGTCGATGAACGCCTCGTTCGAATCGCCTGCAGACGACTCCTCGACCGCCGCATCCGGATATCCGGAATCGTTCTCGGCTGGAAGCATCGGAGTCGTGCGGCGCCCACCGCTGAAAAAATGCAATGCTTTCAGTCCCACACACAGGGACAGCTCCGAATCGCGTGTGCTGCGGCGCGGATACAAGCGGTAGGCTCCGGCACCCCAGAAGCGGACCATGAGCCACAGCACATCCAGACAACCCGCGTCGGAGCAGTCAAATCCCATTTCGGATTTCGACAGGACCTGCCCGTCACGCAGCCGCTCAATGCCATCGTGTGCGGCGCGCGCCAGGCCAAATGTGCTCAGGACGCGAAGATTGGGCCCGGATGCCGGCGCGGCGCCTTTGGGAATGGCGCGGGCGGGCGTATCGGCCGACAGATCGATCAGAAACTGGCCTCCAGGGCTCACCATGCCGGGGCGCGGCGCCAGGGACACCAAGTCTGCCCGGCTCCGCAGAAAAGCGTTGACCCGCAAACACTCGTTCTGCGGCAGCTGATAGGGGCCGCACAAACCCAGGGCCACTACCCGCGTGTACGTGTTGCGCACGGTCTTCCGAATGCCGGACCCTTGCTGCGCCCGGCTCACCGGATGGTCGAGCAATCCACGTTCCTCGACCAGGCGGTATAGGCCGTGAATCTCGCGCCACACGCCCGCCGGAGCCGGCATGTAGACCTGGTAGGACCGCAGCAGCACCTCCCCGAGCTGCTGGATCGCCCTCGCGGCGGCCACACATACTGTGGCCTTGCGATCCCAGGCATGATGCGCCTTGACCAGATCCCGGAGTACGCATTGGTATCCGCATGCCATTTCGCCATGCAGGTTGCGCAGGAATTCGGCAGTCCGACGCGCCTTGGGGGCCATTGGAAGCCGCAGATACGCCCAAGGCGCCTGCAAAGCCGTCGACACCGATGCCACCGGCTGTGCGTAGAGTTCCATCAGATCCAAACGCTGACCCGGATCAAGTTCGCGTCGGTTGAGATCGGAAATGGCCTGGTAGAGGCGCTCGGCACTCGGGATACTGCCAGCGAGCGGCAGCGTCGCAATCCAGGATCGGACATCTCGGACCCGGATCTGCCATTTTCCGGCCCCGCGGGACGCGCTGGAATCAGCGGAAACAACGTGACTCATGAGCGGACTCCCGAACATGGTCGATACACCAACGGTATTCCCGTTAATGTAACGCATGCACAGCGCGATGCCTAGGGCCGCTGCTGCCGCCATCCTCTCGCGGCCACCGGAGTACGGCTGGGGTCACGGCACACCGGTATCGCGGTTCCACTATGAGCCGTGGAGCGTGTATCATCCCGCACTTGCCGCCCGCCCACTGCCGAGGCCGTCCTTAAAAGAGCTGAAGAATGCCCTGGACGCCTGCGGCGCCGCGGTGCACAGACACGATTTTGCGGGAGAGAATAGCAATGACCTATGTGGTCACCGAAAACTGCATCAAGTGCAAATATACCGATTGTGTTGAGGTGTGCCCCGTCGACTGCTTTCACGAAGGCCCTAACTTCCTCGTGATAGACCCCGACGAATGCATTGATTGCACGCTGTGCGTGCCCGAATGTCCGGCCAACGCGATCTTTGCGGAAGACGACCTGCCACCGGATCAGGAACAGTTCGTGGCCATCAACGCAGAACTGGCCCGCGCGTGGCCGGTTTTGACCGAGAAAAAGCCGGAGCCGCCTGATGCCAAGGAATGGGACAGCATCCCCGGCAAACTGAAATACCTTGAGCGTTGACCTCGTCGCTGCCGGCAGCATTCCCAGTTAAGGTCCGCCCGGCCGATCCCCCACCATTTCCGAACAAAAAAAGAGGCGGCCTTACGGCCGCCTGCGGGTATATGGACCACTACTCTCCGGCGCTTCCATGCACCGGAGTCATCCTTGTAAGCAGAAGACCTCCAGTGTCGCTTTGCTCCATTGGCTACAGTTTCCGTACCGTCCGTAAAGACTATAACCCGATGCTGCGAAAAATCAAGAGAGATCCTTCACGCCTTTTTCAACAAGACAATTTTTATTATTAAAAACAAACTATTGCGTGATTGTTCTGTTTTCAAAAAAATGAATACATTTGGACCTTTCGCGTTTGTCCTAAACTAGTCGAATTAGGGCATCGGTCCGCATTCGGCGCTGGAACGAATCCGGGTGCTCGGGCCGGCGACACTCAGGAATGCCCGCCTCAAATCACCGGGCCCCGCGCTTACCTTCAGCGTTTCCGGGGATCCGGCGGGCGCCCGCCCGGCACAAGCTGCACGGCGACCACGGCCTGATTACGACCAGCCGCCTTGGCCCGGTAAAGCGCATCGTCGGCCTGGCGCAACAGCCATGCTCCAACGCCATCGGCGGACTGTGGGCCCGGGGCCCCATCGGGCCCCAAGCACGCCACGCCTATCGACACGGTCACCGCAGTTACCTCACCCTGCAGCGCATCAATGGCCAGTCCGGCGACCTGCGCCCGGAGGCGCTGGGCGATCTCGAGGGCCTTGTCACGGCCTGTGTCCGGAAGGAGGAGCGCAAATTCTTCTCCTCCGTAGCGGGCAAGGACATCGCTCGCCCGCAGTCCTTGGCTGAGGGCATGCGCAACCTGCTTCAGGGCATCGTCTCCGATCTGGTGGCCATAGCGATCGTTCAGATCCTTGAAATGGTCCAGGTCCGCGAGCAGCAGCGCAAGAGAATTGCCACGCCGCTCTCTCAGGCTGATCTCCTCGCGCAGCCGCCGCTCAAATAGCCGCCGGTTGGCCACGCCGGTGAGCGCATCGGTGAGCCCATCGCGCTTAAGCCGCTCGCGGTTGACGACATTGTCGATGCACATGGCAGTCACGGCTGCCAGGTGCCCAAGCAGGTCCGTGGCGGCATCGGCACTGAAATGGTTCGCATCCCGGCTACCCTGATTAAGGCAGCCGATCAGCGTGCCGTGCAGCGTGAGCGGCGCAACCGCACAGGAACTGAGTCGCACGCTGCAGCCCGAGAACATGCGGGCCTGGAACTGTCCGTCACAGGGTCCCAGACGCGGCTTACCTTGCGCCGAAACGAGACTTTCCAGCCATTCGCGGTCGACCGGAATGAAAAAGCGACTGGTCTGGCGATTCGGGTAGGCGGCCATCAGCCGCGACAATTCGTATTCCGGATCAATGCACACCAGACTGACGCAGTCGACTGTCGGAAACAGCTCCGGGATCCGGGCAACCAGCGTGTTCACCAGCTCGCCCAGCGACTGCGCACCGATCATCTGGATCTCGATCTGCCGGAAGCCAGCCCAGATGCGTTCGTTGTGCCGCACCTGGGCTTCCAGGTGTCGGTGCGACCGGGAAATGCTGCGTTGCAGCTCGGCGAGTTCCTTGTCACCCGGCGATGCCACCTAGCGCACCCCTCACCCGGACTCAGGGCCGGACGACCCCTGGCCGGCAAAGCCTGGCAGGGGTTGCGGCAGCGGAAACACTGACGGTGGTTCCGCCGAAAAAAGCCTGTTCACGGATGCAGTCATGGCTCCCGGAGATTTGGGCACATTCCCCTGATCTTTGACAAAGAATAACCGAAATGGACTGCTTGGGGTAACCGCATGGCTTGAAAACGGCTACCGGTCGACGTTCGACGCGGGCCGCGCATCGGCCGCAAAGACGACGTCAATCCCGGAAATTGACGAACTGAAGCGGCAGACCGAGTTTCTGGGCACGAAGCAGCACGATGACCGCCTGCAGATCATCGCGCTGTTTGCCCGTCACCCGCACCTGGTCGGCCTGTATTGCGGCCTGCGCCTTGATACGCGAGTCTTTGACAAGCCTTGTGATCCGGCGCGCAAGCTCGGCGTCAATCCCTTCGCGTATCCGAAGTTCCTGGCGCACCTTGCCTCCCGCGGCCACCTCGATCCTGCTCTCGTCGAGACACTCGAGGTCAACCTGGCGCTTCACCAGCCGCGGCAGGAGGATATCCTTGAGCTGCTTGAGCTTGAATTCATCATCGGCGAACAGGGTCAGGCGCGCTTCCACCAGCTCAACGCGCGCGTCCGACCCCTTGAAGTCGAAGCGATTTGCGATTTCGCGGTTCGTCTGCTCGACTGCGTTGCGGACCTCCTGCATCGCCACCCGCGAGACCACGTCGAATGACGGCATGGACCCTCCGCGCGCCGGGCGCAGCTGCCGGAACCCGCGCCCGGCGGATGCGCCACTTTGGCGCTATTTTTTCTGGACGAAGGTCGCGCGCAGCTCCCTGCCGATCCCGAACAGAAAACGCATGACCTCCTGATTCTCGCTATTGCCCAGCAGCCGCCACGCTCCGCCGATTCCACCCGATGCAGGCGCCTCGCCGACCAAGGCCGTGGCCGACCGCTCGATCGCCTCCAGCATCACGTTCAGACGTTCCAGCCGCCCCATAAGACTCGGAAGGATGGCAGCAATGCGCTCGAGCGCCCCGCTGCTGTGCATCTGCTCTAGCACGCCGATCAGCTGGCCGGCGCCCGCCCGATTGAGGCGGTCTAGCAGCGACAGGCCCTCGCCGACGGTCTCCGACAGCCGCCCCACCATGTCGTCGGTCAGGGCATCCTGGGCCGAGCTCACGAGCCTTGCCAACTGAACGATGCGCTCGAGATCGCCGTCGGACACGAGGCGCGAAAGCACCGGAATTGCGCGCTCGAACCCCGCGCGCGCCACCTGATCCATCAGGTCGAGCCCGTTCGACACCGTCTGGGACAACCGCCCCACCATGTCGTCGGTCAGGGCATCCTGCGCAGAGCCGACGAGCCGCGCCAGATGAGTAATACGCTCGAGGTCTCCATTCTGCACCAGCGCGGCCAGTGCCGGGATCGCGTCGGCGAGGCCGGTGCGGTTGATGCGGTCTACGAGATCCATTGCGCCGGTCGCGGTTGCCGCCAGCCGCCCGACCATGTCGTCAGTAAGCGAGTCCTTGGCCGCCTGCGCGACCCGTTCGAGCTCGCCTCCGTTGTTCAGAATGCTCTCCGCATGCGTTTCCATGGGGATCTCCGATCACAACAGTCCGCGGGCCGAAGCCCAGTACAGCTTGTTATAGGCGACCTTGAACCAGTGCACCGCGCGCGTTGGCGCTTTGGGATCGGGCGGCGTGGTGTAATTGAACATCGCGTAGGTTGCCCGGTCCTTTCCTGCTTCGATGAAGCAGAACACCTTGCCGTCGTAGTCGCGCACCGCCGAGCCGACCTTGACCATCGCGGCGATGTTCTCGCCCAGGGTCTCCGCTTCGAAATGTGCCGTCGACCCCGCCTTGCTGATAGGAAGGTTTGTGGTATCGCCCAGCACGAAAACATTTTCCTGCCCTTCCATATTAAGGCGGGTGCGGTTGGTCGGGATCCAGCCGTTCTGGCCGAGCCCGTTCTTTTCGACGACCTCCATGCCCTTGTGTGCCGGAATCGCGACGAGCAGGTCGAACTTGGTCGACCCTCCTTCCTCGCTCTTCAACACTTTGTTCTTCCCGTCGACCTCCTTCATGTTGAACAGCGTCTCGTAGGTAATGCCCAGACGGTCGAATTCCGGCGCTGCCCACTTGGCGACATTCTCGAGGCTGTGGACTCGGCCGATGGGATAGGTGTAATGCAGCTGCACCTTGTCGCGCATACCGCGCTCCTTGAAGAAGTCATGCAGCATGAAAGTAATCTCGAGCGGCGCCATCGGGCACTTGTGCGGCACGCCGACAGTGATTACGACACGGCCGCCCTGGAATTCGCGAAGCCGCTTCAGCATCTTCACCGCCGATTCCTCGGTATAGAAAGTCTCGGCATTTTCCGCCAGGCCAGGAATGCCCTGCATGACCGGGCGCGACCCGGTGGCAATCACCAGGACATCGTAATCGTGGACGGCTCCGCTCTTCGTCTTGACCTGGCGCTTGTCCAGAATGAAATTTTCGACCGGGTCCACGTGGAAACCGATACCGGGCTCGAGCAGACTCGCCTGATCGCGGTACAGCTCGTCGGGCATCATGCTGCCGACAGCGACATACAGCAGTCCGGGCTGGTACATGTGCTTCTCGGATGCAGACAGCATGGTGATGCGGACCTTGCCGATCTTTAGCTCGTGGTGCAGACGCCGCGCGAGATTGTTCGCCAGAATGGTTCCGCCCATGCCCCCGCCTACAATGACTATCTTCATGGCAGCCTCCTAGTTCTCCAAGTTCTTGACAATATTAACGATTCTTGTTAATCGGCTGTTCTGCGCATCATTTCACCTTGCGCACGGTAATATGCCACACACCGTTCTCCTCGGTCGTAGCAAGCAGCTCATGCCCGACCTTCTTGATCCACTCCGGAATATCCGCGGCCGAACCCTTGTCGGTAGACAGGACTTCGAGCTCATCGCCTACATTGGCCGACTTCATGCCGGCGATGAGTTCCATTAGGGGGCCGGGACAAAAACTGCCGCGTGCATCTATCTGTTTCTTTTCCGCCATCATTACAGCCCTCTCAGTATTGATCCCTAGAATGACCAGACCTGACCTCCCTTGGCGTCATCCAGGAATTTCGTGAGCCCCATGGGCTCTTTCATAAACGTATCAAGATCGCGCCATTCGACACCCAGAATGTCCATGGCCATCGAGCACGGATGTACCCGGGCATCACCGAGCTCTGCCGCCTGCTCGAAGAGTGTCTTGAACGAAGGCGCCTTCTTGCGCTCCAGCATCTCGCCCATCTGTCCGGAGGACGGCGCCTTGTCATTGGCGCCCTTGAGAAAGTATTTCAGGGCATTCATGGAGACGAGGACCGACACTTCGTTTCCGCTGACCGCCCCTACCGAGGCGATCATACCTGCCATCTGAAGATGTTCACGGTCCTCGGAGACCAGGACGATGCTGATTTTATCTGCTGCCATTGCTTTGCCTCCTGATGACCGGGGCTGGCAGACGCTGAACGCCACCGCCCCGCGGGCGTGGTATGGGAGCGCGACGGGCATTCCCGACGGTTCCAGTCGCCGGAAGTGCCGTCCCGACACTTCCGGCGACGAGCCAGCCTATCGAGCTTCCGGCCGCAATGAATTAGAAGTCCGCCAACCGCCCGAGTTCACTATTTTCACCATACTCGTCTTCGGACGAGAATTCAAAACGCACCGGATCCCGGCCGAGCACGCACCCCGCGGTCAGAAACCGGCCTGCACCTGCACATAAAGCGCCCGCTGATTCGTAAGCGTCGCGATCTGTCCGAGATTGGCTGCGGCCAGCACAAAGCTCAGGTTCTTGTTGGGAAAATAGGCGATGAAGGCATCACCGATGCTGGTGTCTTCCTGCACCGCTCCGTTGGCCAGCGGGTTGTTGGGCATGCCCCGATACTCCACGCCAACCAGCGTCTGCGGATTGAGAAACAGTCCGGCCGATCCCTCGAATTCGGTCTTGTAGCTGTCGCTGGTGGGACCGCCGAATCCGAGCAACCCCATCCAGTTGGCCTTGGTCTCTCGCAGCGTGCCATCCAGCAGCAGATTCATCCCTCCAACCGGAAATACCTTGGTCACTGCCACATAGCCGTCGGTGCCGCTCGAATGCTGTGCCCCGAGGCTTTCGACCAGCGCCTTGTCGTTGTTGTTCTTGTACTGGATTCCGACCGCGATCTGCGGCAGTGTAGAAGTCATGCTGAGCAGCTTGATCTTGACGCCCAGCACATTGGCCTGAATGTTGTTGGTACCCAAGGCATAGTTGGTGCCGACACCAGGCAGGTCTCCGGGCAGACCAAGGTACAGATTGGCAGCCGAGATCTCCACCCGATGCATGATCGTGGCCGCGGCACCAATGCTGTGCAGGGTAAACGCGCCGGTGTTCACAAAAGTGTAGGATGCTACCGCACCAAAATTGCTGTTCGGATTGTCGCCAGACAGCAGCGCCCAGGGCACGATGCCGCCACCTCCGGAGCCTTCGATTTCCGTTACCGCCGCCTGCGCCGTTCCCGCCAGAATGCCTGCTGCCAGCATCGCTGCCATGCAAGTCAGTTTGATTGGGGTTTTCATGGATTGCTCCTCGTTGCTCCTACTTCAGTGTTATTGATTCGGTGTTATTGCCTGCCGTTGCCGCCCGGGACGCAGGGTGGTCCGTCTAACTACGAAAGCAATTGCCATGCCATATCCCATCATATTGATATATCAAGATAATATTGCTTTCTCGGGGGCAGCAGTCATGGCAGACCTGCCATTTCGACATGACAGAGCCTGGATCGATAGGAATGGCTGGGGAAGCCCGCCGCGGAATTACCGGGGATAAAGGCACGAGGTCGGGACGCATTCGCATCCCGCCGGAGGTTCGTTCCGCTGAACCAGGCTCGATTGGCCCGGGCAGTATCAGTAACCTCCGCCCTGATGATAGATGCGCAGCGCCTTCCACAGCGCCACGGCAACCGGCAGCAGCGCTGCCAGACCCGCGCCAATGACCTGTTCGTCCCGGCTACTGCTGCGCCGATGCATCCATCCGATGACAAGGCAGGCGACCGCCGGCGCGGCAACCAGCCATGCCATCACAGTCCAAGGTGCGTCCGCATAGAACCGGAGATCCACCATCAGGGCGCCGAGGATCAGTATCGCGACATCTGCCGTCGGCGGATTCCAGCGCGTGCGCGCCAGGAACAGCGAGAAGACGAGGCCGACCGCCAGTACGGTCGCAAGTGATGCGCTGAACTGGGCGATTTCAATGCTTCCTGACAGCGGCGCCACGAGCGCGAGACCCGCGGCGACCACGAACACCGCCACGCCTCCGGCCCGCTGGTCCTCTCGCGACAACGCCAGCCCGGACCACAGCAGGAACCAGAGGGCCGCCGCGCCCAGCCACGACATGCATGCAACCGAACCGGGCTCCTGCTGCAGAACCGGCCGCAGAAGAATGTACGTAGAAGCGGCGACAATGAGCGCGCGCGCTCCCGGGACCCGGAATTTCCCGGGATGACGACCGACTGCCCCAATCACGACTGCGGCTCCCACGGCGAGCAACGGTAACCACGATAGAACGGTGCGTGGCGGAAAGGAAAAATCGCGGTAAGTGACTGCATAGCCGCCGAAAAAGCCGGCCAGCAAGCCTGCCGCCCATAGGGCCCCGCGCCGGTCCACCGCCGCGCCGGTCAGGCGGCGCAGGCTGAACCCGTATATCGCGGTGACCACGGCAGGCAGCAGCAGAACACGTTCGATCAGGGTGCGGACGAAGGCAGACTGGAACAGGCCCAGCATCACACCTCCTTCTTGAAATTGGCCGGCAGGCGCCGCCAAGTCTCCCGGCAGCGCCCGCCGGCATCCCGTTACTTCGAGTTACGAACGCCTTCGATGTTCACATGCAGGTGAACCACGTCTCCGATCATGCCGGCATAGGCGCTCATGCCGAAGCGGCTGCGCCGTATGGTGGTCGTGGCTTCATATCCGGACAGATAGCCACCCCAGGGTTTGGGCAACGCCGTGACCGGCCCGGCGCCGATCTCCCGCACATGAAAGACCACCGGGTGAGTGACCCCGCGCAGGGTCAGCTTTCCATACAGCAGCCCGGTTTTGGCGCCGGTGGACCGAAAGCGGGTGCTGTGGAATTCAATCGTCGGGAATTCCCGGACATTGAAAAAGTCCGGTCCCTGCAGATCATGATCCCGCGCCGCCAGATTGGTGTCGAGGCTGGACGCCTCGATGCGGATGTTCGCGCGGTCCTTGGCTGCATCGGCAGGATCAACGGTATAGGTGCCGGACATCTTGTCAAAGCGCCCAACAACGAGTGCCACGCCTGCATGGCCGACTGTAAACCACGCAAGCGAATGGTCCGGGTCCACGCGGTAGGTGCCGGCCGGGCTGCCGGTCGCGACGTGATAAACAGCGGCCTCGGCGGCCGGCGCAATCAGCGCTCCAAGGCCCAGACAGAGTGTTGCGGCCTTCAGCATTGCAGAGAACTTGTAATGCGACATGACAAACCTCCTTTGTCCCAGGAATCACACAGTGAAATTAATCGCCGGTACCGCCGTTATGGCTGCCGTCGCAGAAAGGTCGCGTCGCCGACCGGCCACAGGCGCAGATGGCGATGTTCTGCGATTCGGATATAACGACCCCATAGGGCTGCACCGCACTGCCTTGATGCGAGCCGTCGCAGTACGGCAGATTCGCAGAGCGGCCGCAGGCACAGAAATAATAATTCCCCGGTTCCAGGTTGAGTAAATACGGCTGGGTTTTCACGCTGATCTCCTCGATTGGCGCGCATTTAATTTGCGCTGTGACTGTTTCTGTACAAACTAGTTTGGCACATGGACCGTCCGGATGCAAACTATTTGCTAGCCGGAATCTGTCGCCTCCAGGAATCGGCTCTGGAGTCGGCGCAGGAGGCGGATAATCTGCTGCAACTCAGCGGGGTCGGCATCGGCAAACACCCGCCCGAGATAGGCGATGTGGGAGGGAAAAATCTCAGAGAACAGCATCTCGCCCGCCGCTGTCAGCACGGCACGGAAACTGCGCCGATCGCCGGCGGGCACCTCGCGGCGCACCAGGCCCTTCGCTTCCAGACGGTCTATAATTCCGGTCAGCGTGCCTTTGGTGATCAGGGTCCGCCTGGCCAGCTCATTGAACGGCATTCCTGGGGTGTTACCCAGCGTGGCGATGATGTCGAATTGCGCCGGCGTCAGGCTCATCCGGCGTACGTGACCGGCGGAATAGGCGGAAAATGCATGGTAGGCTTCGGCCAGCGCCCGCAATACGCCAATGAACTGTTCCTGCCCGTCCCGGCCCGAGCCGGCGCCAGCCTTCGCCCCGTTCCTGACCGATTTTCTGCCCATGCTCAATTGTCCGATACTGTTTGCAGTCAGACAATTATACATCGAACAATTTGCCGCGGCAGGGTCTCTGCTGCAGGATTTCCGCCACCCGCGCCGGACCGCACCCGCCCGGATCCACCCCCTTATACAGCCGCCTGTGCAATCCTGGCCGCTTCCGCCAGGACAAATTGCGCAAAGGCCTGTGCTGCGGGGCTTAGACGCTTGCCTTCCCGCTGCACCAAATACCACTGACGCCGCAACGGAAAGCCTTCAACGTCGAGGACACACAGAAGCTGCGACGCGAGTTCGGCCTGCACGGTATGCAGGGAGACCACACCCAGCCCCAGACCTACCTCCACGGCCTGCTTGATCGCCTCGTTCTTGTTCATCTCCATGGCGCCCTGCAGCGCCAGTCCGTGTGCTGCGAAATGGCTTTCGACTGCACCCCGCGTCCCGGATCCCCGTTCTCGGCTGACAAACACCTCAGAGGCGACGCGCGCGAGAGGGATGTCGTGCATGCCGGCGAGCGGATGGGTCGGGGCCGCGATGACGACCAGCGGATTCTCCATAAAGGGCCGGGCCTCGACCTCATAGCCATCCGGTGGCTGCCCCATCAGAAGCAGGTCGACTGCGTTGTCGTTCAGGTGATGCAACAACATCTCCCGATTGACTACGTTCAGGCTGACGCGAACATCTGGATGCGCGTGGCGGAACTGTGCCATCAGCCGGGCGGTGAAATAGCTTGCGGTACTGGCCGCCGATACCGTCAGCGTGCCTCCCTTCAATCCGCGCAACGCCGCCAGAGTGCTCTCCAGATTGACCAGCTCCCGATGGATGGCGCGGCCGGTCGCAAGCGCCTCGCGTCCAGCCTCGGTCAGATGAATCTTTCGGCCAATCGGCTCGACCAATGGAAGGCCTGCCGCCTCCTCAAGTTGCCGGATCTGCATGGACACTGCCGGCTGACTGAGGTGAAGCTCGGCACTCGCTCGCGAAAAGTTGCCGGAACGCGCGACGGCATCGAGAATCGTGAACTGGCGCAACGTCAGTCTCAACATAAGAATAACTTTGATTCAGTACCAGTATTTCTTAATTTTACTTATATATCCGGCCATGTATAGTCCATATGAAATTTATGGTTATTGGAAATATTCTAAATCAATTTGGAGAACTTACATGGCCCATGATCAATCCGGCCGCTACGCCGACCTTTCACTCAAGGAATCAGATCTGATTGCTGGCGGTCGGCACATCCTGTGCGCCTACCATATGAAGCCTAAGGCCGGAGTCGGCTACCTCGAAGCGGCGGCACATTTTGCTGCCGAATCGTCAACCGGAACCAACGTCGAAGTCTGCACAACGGACGACTTCACCAAGGGCGTGGATGCCCTCGTGTATCACATTAACGAGACAACCGAGGATATGCGCATCGCGTATCCACTGGAACTGTTCGACCGGAACATTACCGACGGCCGGATGATGATGGTCTCCTTTCTGACGCTCACGATCGGCAACAACCAGGGCATGGGCGACATCGAGTACGGAAAGCTGATCGACTTCTACGTACCGCCACGCGCCATCCAGCTGTTCGACGGACCCTCCCGGGACATCTCCGACCTCTGGCGCATTCTGGGGCGCCCGGTCCGGAACGGCGGCTATATCTGCGGCACTATCATCAAGCCCAAGCTGGGCCTGCGTCCCGAGCCCTTCGCCGAAGCCGCCTATCAGTTCTGGCTGGGCGGGGATTTCATCAAGAACGATGAACCCCAGGGCAACCAGGTATTCTCGCCATTGCGCCGGACCATCCCGCTGGTAGCCGATGCCATGAAGCGCGCCCAGGACAAGACCGGCGAAGCCAAGCTGTTTTCCGCCAATATCACCGCTGACGATCACGACGAGATGATCGCCCGCGGCGAATTCATTCTGGAAACTTTCGGTTCTGACGCGGACAAGGTCGCCTTTCTGGTGGACGGCTATGTGGGCGGTCCCGGCATGATCACCACGGCGAGGCGTTATTTTCCGAGCCAGTACCTGCACTACCACCGTGCCGGCCATGGCGCCGTAACCTCTCCATCATCCAGGCGCGGCTACACCGCCTTCGTCCTGGCCAAGATGGCTCGCCTCCAGGGCGCATCCGGCATCCACGTTGGCACCATGGGCTACGGCAAGATGGAAGGCGCATCTGACGACCGCGTCATCGCCTACATGATCGAACGCGACGAGTGCCAGGGACCGGTGTACTACCAGCATTGGCAGGGAATCAAACCTACTACGCCGATTATCTCCGGCGGCATGAACGCCCTGCGCCTGCCCGGCTTTTTCGAGAACCTCGGCCACGGCAACGTAATCAACACGGCCGGCGGCGGCGCCTATGGGCATATCGACTCTCCGGCGGCTGGCGCCAGATCGTTGCGCCAAGCCTACGAGTGCTGGAAGGCCAAGGCCGATCCCATCGACTGGGCCAAGGAACATAATGAATTCGCCCGTGCGTTCGAATCCTTTCCTCAGGATGCCGACAGGCTGTACCCCGGTTGGCGCGAACGGCTGCACGTGTCAGAGAAACTGCGCGCCCGGCAGTAATCTCTGTCAGCTCCGTCCTGACCGGATCCTGATCGCGGACGGCCAGGACGGGGCGCGGCGCGACAGGAACACCCGCGGAACCGGGCTGTGTGGCGGCCGGGATATGCGTCTGCGGGCTGACCACCAAGCAGGAGTCTGGCCATGACCGCGATGTCTTCGCGGCAGGCGTCATCGCGTCCGATTTGATCGTCCTTCGGGATTTTAGGAGCCCATCCGACTTCGCCAGCCGCTGAAGTGGTCCCAGGGCAGACCGGATCAGCAGCCTCGTGCCGAGGGCCCGGTGGACGGTCCGGCCACCCTTCCTTTACGCTGATCGCCGACGGCTTGCCGCTGTCGACCGCTTTCAGTCCCGACGGTCCGAGCCCAGCATCCCTCATCGCCCCTCAGGCAGGCCGGGCACGAATGGGCACCCCAGCTGTAGACGATAGCACTTTAGGAGGAAGACAACATGAGACTCTCGAAACCCACCGCGATTTTCCTGCTGACGTTGATAACCAGTCCGGCAATGGCGCAGACGGCGGCTCCGCCGGTACTTATCAACCTGCCGCGGCTCACCATGGACACTGCCCTGCGCATGGCCCGGGCGGCGATAAGCGCCTGTCGCAAAGCGGGGGTAAACGTGGCCGTGACGGTCGTCGATCGCAGCGGTCATCCCCAGGTTGTATTGCGCGACACCCTCGCCATGAACTTGGCCCTGGTGGTCAGCCGGGACAAGGCCTACACCGCGATGACATTCGATGCGCCGACGTCCCGGCTCGAGCACCGATTCCCGGATTCCTATTCCGTACCCAAGGAGCCCGGGGTGATCATCAGCGCGGGCGGCCTGCCGATCACCGCAGCCGGTTCAATCATCGGCGGCATCGGTGTCAGCGGATCTCCGTCTGGAGTGACCGACGAGCACTGCGCGCGCGCAGGCCTCGATGCGGTCCGCACCGACATCGAAATGTCAGGGATGTGAGTTCTCGGGCTCGGGAAGGAAGTATGTGGTGGACGGGGACACAATGCATCCGTCCGGCCCTGAAACGGGGAGCAAATCCTCCGCCTGTCGCCCTGTCAGGCACGGCTAGAGTACTGGAGCGTATGCCATGAGCAGTCCATTATATCCCGGCTGAGGGTCCCCGTGTCCTCGGACCATGCCTGCCCTTTCTGCTATCTCGGCTTCCTGCGCCTGGAACGATTACGGGAGCAATATGATCTGCGCGTGAACTGGTGCATGACCGAAATCCGCCCCGACCTTCGATCCGACCGTTCCGTCCAGCGAGCTCGCCTATTCGGCAGAACAGTGGCGCCGGATGGTGGCGGATCTCGCCCTCCCTGGCGCCCAGGAGGGAGTGCGCTAGAGCGATTTCAGCCGCGCAAGCTGCTCGCACCGCGCGCTGCTGCTTGCCGAAGCCGCCAAGGTGCCGGGCGCCACCGCCTTTTATCCTCTCCACAAGCGGTTGTTCGAGGTCGGTCTATGCGACGGCCGCAATCTTGCGGACGAAGCGGCGTTGCGCGCCGAAGCAGCCTCGCTTGGTCTCGACCCGCAGCTGCCGAACGGGCCTGGCGCGACCTCCGCTACGGGCAGCGCCTGAAAGAATACGCGCTCGCCGCACGCGAACTGCGGGTGGATGCAACATCAACGTTCTTTTTCCACCACACCCCGCTGCGCGGCCCGCAATCCGTCGATACCCTGTATGCCGCGGCGCATCCGGCTTGCGCCTGCCGCCAAGACGCTGATCTTGCATTCTGATAGCAGCCGATCCGGCCCCGGGTAAGGACGCGCGGTCGAACGACCGGATAATCCGGTGCCCGCGATTTCTTTCGGAGATGCTCTGACATCAACGCGTGCGGCGATTCACGTGGTACCGTTTTGGCTCCGGCGACGCCCGGCACGCCGGCCGGATGCCGACCACGGCGGGGGCATGCACTAGCGCACATCGGCAACTGCGATCAGCGTCACGCCCAGGAGCACCACCACAACGGCCAGCGCCTCGCTCCACCGGGTGCGCTGTTTCAGAAAGTGATGGCCGAAGAGAAAGGCGAACACGATCTCGATCTGCCCGAGGCCGCGCACAAGAGCCGGATGAGTCAGCGTGAAACCCGTGAACCATCCCCAGGATCCCAGCGCTGACAACACGCCGACCGGGGCCGCGCGGCGCCAAGCCAATGCGCAACGACGCAACTGCTCGGGTTGCCGCCATGCCATATAGCCCCCCTGGGTCAGGGTCTGGAGGGTGTTGGTAACAAGAAGAACCAGCAGGGACCGGATCATGACCGGGCTTGAGGTCGGCAGCGACTGGCTCGCTGCGCGCAGCGCCAGCGCAGTGACGGCAAATGCGAAACCCGCACCGAACCCGCACAGGGCGGCCGGCTGCAGGGAGGCGCGGATAAGGGTGTCCCAGTGCAGGCGCTGGCCTGCAAAGGAAAGCGCCAGCACTCCGACCACGGCAATCAGGATGCCGGCAATCGCCAGGGGCGGCAGGTGCATGCCGAAGACAACCACCGAAATGAACACCAGCTGCGCCGCTTCGGTCTTGGCATAAGCGGTACCCACCACAAAATTGCGCAGGTGAAACGCCATAAGCAGCAGGATGGTGCCGGCAATCTGGCCCAGGCCTCCCAGCAGGCACAACAGCAGGAAACCGGGAAGCAGGTGTGGCAACCCGCGACCGAGCGACCACCACGCGATACCCAGCAGCGCGGCGTCCACAGGCAGGGCATAGATATAGCGGACATAGCTTGCGCCACCGGCAGACAACTCCGTATGCAGCCGCGACTGCAGCGCCGTGCGCCAGACCTGGAACACCGCCGCAACCAGCGTAACCGGAATCCACGCCGGAATCCCCGTACCTGGAACAGCTATGGAATGTAGACTCATGCGGGGAACCATTCTCGACAGAGAAACGAGCGCAGCGTAAAGAGGCTGCTGCCATAACGCAAATCCATTGAGGCATGTTCCGGATTACCGGCTGGAATCAATGCGGTCGGTGTGCTCGCAGGCTGCCGACGCCACCACGCTTTTCCGACAAGAACCGCACGAAGACGTCCGACCACCGGCCCCAGCCTGACGAGGTGCACTGGCAATCATGGCAAGGCGCATCCGGGCACCGGCAATCACGTCCGGAAATGGTGCGACGACGAGACTGCGTGCACCACACCGAGGCATGCGGCGCCAGGCGAATCGCCCACGAAAAGGCTGTCGACCGCCGAACGCTGAAAAATCGCGGAATAGCGGGGGCATGGACACGCATCAACAGCTGGCACAGCACTTGCTGTGGCTGAAGCACCAATGGCGCTCACACGACGCAATCAGTTACCACTCAAATGCGCAATGACGGGACAATTTGAACCGAGGAGACCACAATGCTGCACTCTTCTTCCTTCCTACCGGCCATTTCCCTGCAGCCTCAATCCACATTCGGCCGCCGCGCCAGAGGCATCCTGGTGGTCAAGCCCGGCAGTCCGGCGAACACGGTGCTGACAGATTTCGCATACGTAACCCCGGTTACAACGACGCCACAGGCTACGATCGATGCGGCGCTTCGCAAGATGAAGGCCACAGGCGTCCGTCTTCTCTTTGTAGTAAACGACATTGACGAGATCGTGGGTCTTGTCACGACCACCGATATCATTGGCGAGCGGCCGATCAAAGTGGCACAGCAAACGCGGCTTCCGCGCACCAAGCTCACGGTCGCGTCAATCATGACACCCCAATCCGATATCCAGGTACTAGACGCCGATCGCGTCAACGCCGCGACCGTCGGGGACATTGCCGACACCCTGCGCATGCTGGGTCGCCAGCACGCGCTGGTTGCAAAACTCGACCCAGCCACCGACACCCACCAGGTGATCGGCATGTTTTCCACCAGCAACATCAGCCGGATGCTGGGTCACGACCTGCCAGAACAGGCAGCGCCGGCCTGTTCGCTTGCCGAAGTGGTCGAGAAGATCAGCTGATCTCCGGACACCGCGACCAATACCCGGGGAAATTGACGTCATTTCCTGAGCACCCGGCAACAACCGGGATTATCGTGCACTCCCCGACATCTCCCGAGACCGGCACTGCAGTCCGCGCCACATGATCCTAACAATCCGCGATAGCCGGCATTGTTCCGATGGCCAAATGACATACGGGTGCATTCACGAACACATTGGCCTGCGTGGCCACCATTGCCTGTCGGTCGCGAGGGCAACGCTACCCAAAACTCTGCGCACTAGGTTCCGGGCAGTCACTGTTGCACCTTGATCCGCACTGCCTGAGCTTGACGCAGAGATGATGCGATTCGCATGGCAATGCCACCCATCATCCCTGGTCAATCCAAAACGCTTGCCAACAACTGGCATGCACTGTCAATACAGTACCCATTTGCCGGACCTTCTGGCAGAAAATCGCCCTACTTGCCATTTTCAGACCCGCAGCCGGCCGTTTTCGGTCGGGCGAGGCTGGCACCACGTCCAGAAGGGTCTTGTGCTCATTCCCAGCCGGCTCCTTTCACCCCGTAGCAATAGGGAATCCGGAGCCATGGACAATGATCACAGGGAAGCCAGTAGCAATCGGACGGCGGAATGTCCTTGTCGGGCACTATACTCGCCACGGCATTCACAGCCTCGGCAACAACTTTTTTGCCCTTGTGGTCGATTCTGACCTTTACCACGCCGTATTCCTGCAGACCCATGCTCGGTGGGGCGAAGGAAAACTGCCCGACCAGTTCGGCCGCGGAAATGCCGGTCTCGAGCAGCTCACTTCGGCCTCAAGCCTCCAGTCCGGGAACACGTATGGCGCGACCCTGCTTCGGTCGACTCCTGCAGCCAGAATTGGCCGGTCCGACAATTTCAGTTATCGCCTCCAAGCAGCAATGTCATCGCAACGTAATCCAGTTGTCACCGACCAAAGGGGATAATTAGGCTGCAATGTCCGATCGAGTGGCCAGAAGACGCCGAATGCATTCCGCGGATGCAGCATTCCCCATGGTGTTGCTCGGCAGCGGCATTAGTCATCGCCTGCTGGCCAGGGTCAGGACAGTGGGGAAATGCGATTGCGCCGCCTAACCTCGGTAATGGCCATCATCGGTGTTGGGCTGGCAGTTGGCGCTCCGTTTGCGCTGGGCGGAACCGCCGTCCTGGAAAAACTGGGCAATGTCCCCTTGCAGATATTCATCATCCTGGCGGGACTGTCTTTGGTCAGCGGTATCGCGAAGGCCGGCAAGCTCCAGATATTGATGGGCGGCCTCGGACACCGTCTCCCATTCCCGCGCACGATAGCGATTACTCTGGCCTCGGATTTTGCATTCCTCTCCTCGCCGGCAGGAGCTGCCGGCTACGTCGTCACCGTGGCGCTGCTTCGGAAATCCGGCACCTCATGGACCGCCTCCATGACCATCCTGGGTGCTGAGCAGGCGCTTGATCTGCTTTTTTTCGCCATTGCCGTTCCTGTGGCTGCCATCTCCGGACTGGCTCCGCTAAGGCAGCTTGCGCCGAATTTTCCGGGATCCGTAGGCGTAATATCCATCACCGTCGCATTGCTGGCCGTTATTGGCCTGTGGTGGTGCCGTCACCCAATACTCAAGGCGCTTTGTAATCTTGTTGGTGCCATACCCTGGCTTCGAGCAAGACAGGAGCGGATCGGAGAATTCGTTGCAGCGCTTCTGGAGCAGATCGGCATTCTGATCAGGGGTGCCCCGCAAAGGAATGCGGCCCTGATGCTGTTGACGGCCTTGCAGTGGACCATCCGATATGGCGTGCTCTGGCTGGTGTTGCGCGAATTCGGCTACCGAGTGCCATTCGGTTTCGTGTTGATTTCGCAGATCGTAATCCTTCATCTCGCACAGTGGACAGGAATCCCTGCTGGCGGCGGCAGTGCCGACCTGGGGCTGGCCACTGCCCTGGCGTCTTGGGTCGCGAATCCGGCAATGGCAACGGTCCTTCTATTGTGGCGCTTTTCCACGCTTTACGTTCCTCTGATTGTCGGCGCGATAAGTCTGGCAGCCCTGACCTACAAAGGAAGGACCAGCGCGATTGCGACGCCGTGAATGCTGTGCCAAGCCAATTCAAACCTGGGATGTCTTATGAACGGCTGTTCTGCTGACCTTAGCCATGCCCGCATTTCCTGCATCATATGTGCCTACAACGAGGCACCAAGAATCGCCGCCGTTCTGGAGGTCGCTTCGGCGCACCCGTTGCTGCACGAGGTCATCGTGGTCAATGACGGCTCGACCGACGATACTGCCGAAGTCGTCAGGAATTTCTCCTCGGTAAAGCTCATATCCCACCGGGAAAATCGCGGCAAAAGCTCTGCCATGGCGACAGGCGTCTCTGCGGCAAAATACGACCTTCTCATGCTTCTTGACGCCGATCTCTCCGGCCTTGGCATCGAGCACATTACTGCTCTCGCCATGCCGGTCTTGTCGGGCGAGGCGGATGTCAGCCTGAGCCTGCGGCGAAACAGCCTATTGATATTCCGGGCCATCGGCCTGGACTTCGTTTCGGGCGAACGAGTAATCCGGAAGGAACTCTTGAGCGAGGCGCTGGAGGAGATTTCCAGGCTGCCGCGTTTTGGGATAGAGATATTCATGAACCGCCGGATCGTTGCACGCCGGCTCTCGGTCTCGGTAGCCCGCTGGCCACAGGTCACGCAGGCGCGGAAGACCGAGAAGCTGGGATACTGGAAGGGTATTCGGGCCGAATGGCGCATGATCGCCGATTTGCTGCAGGCTGCCTATCCCGTATTGCTTATTTCGCAAACCTGCCACCTGCTGGCGCTGCGGACCAATCACGCCCGAACCGTGAAGCCTACGGTACCGACGGGCTGACACTCCCGCGGCCAATGCACAAATGTTCCCGCGTAGCTGGCTCCAACCCTGCATGGCAACCGTTCACAGGCTACCCCGCATAGCGCCGCACCAGACCTGGAACACAGCCGCGGTCAGCGTCACCGCAATCCATGCCGGATTCTGCGTGCCTGGAACGGATATGGAATGTGAACTCACGCGCAAAACCACTTATCGAGGAGACAAGGCTTGCAGCGTAGAGAGGCGGTCAAAACAGCGCAAGTCCGTTGCGGCATGCCGCGGATTCCCATGGGGAGTCGATGCGGACGAAACAATCGCGCCCAATGGGTGTCGATACTGGCTCGGCCCCAACCGGCCTGACCTTCATCGGCGGCCCGCAGACCCAGCAAAACTGTCGGCTTCGGCCAACCCGATGCGGTCGCCTGCCGGATGCCGCATCGTCAGGAATGGCGCAAATACATGAGCAGCAAGAGCATAAGCAGAGTCACCACCCACCCCATCACGTACCGGAGCATCGCACGCCGCGCCTTTTCCTTTTCCAGCCACGTTCGGGGATGAATTCCCTTTACGAAGAACACGATCTTGCTCGCAAGGTTGACGCACACGATGTTCACGGCAAGCAGCAGACCCGCCCCCGCGGCGAGTGCCAGGTTTCCCTGACCGAGCATGATGCCGAGTGTCGCGGCGGGCGGAAGCAGTGCCACGGCAACCATAACCCCTACCAGCACCGCCGGCAGGCCCGAGGTCAGGGAAAGCGACGCCGCCGCACCCGAAGCTAGAGCCAGAGCGATGGAATCGGGACTGGCTCTGGTTCGTGACAACAATTCGTGGCTTGTCAGGGGCGAAGGCCAAAACAGGCCGAAAATGGCCGAAAGAACTACCGCCAGCAGGATGCCGGTGAGAATGGTCCTGGCGGACTTACGCATCAGGACGCCGTCACCTACCGCGGTTCCAAAGCTCAGCGCAAGATTCGGCCCCAGCAGCGGCGCGATGAGCATCGCACCGATTACAACAGCGACGTTGTTCTTGATCAGTCCGATTGCAGCCACGATCGTGGAAAGGACCACCAGCAGCACAAAATTCCAGTCGAGCCTGGCACCCCTCTCCACCCCTTCATACATCAGCTCCCGTGCCGTCGTAGACGAATCCTTGCTTCCGCCGGGAACCTCATCGGATTTCGGCAATGAAGCCTCGACAGACAACACAACGATGCGAGCAGCAGGTTCAGTTTCCAAAATGTTCTCCAGGGCGTCGAGGGCCACCTGGAGCTGGTCGTCGCTGACCAGCATTCTCATCTGCTGCAAGCCATCCACGCCGGCGATGCCGGGTCTGAAATCGGCTGCTGCGGCTTTGGCAGCGATGGCTGCGACCATCTCAACACTGCCGGCATCGGCAACGATCTCGACATATTTCATAGAACCTCTGCAAGGAAACTCGCGATTTCCATCACGGGAGGATTTGCACGTGCGCGAAGCGCACTATGGGCGCACCACGGGGGCCGCCCCGATGCTTGCGACCCTCAGCGGAGCAGACCCTCCCGCCGGTCGTTTTCGAACCCATCGGTCTACGGTCTCCCACCCCCACCCTCGTAACGCAGCACGAGCACGGCCAGGGGTGGCAGAGTCAGCGTCAGTGAATAGGAACGGTTCATCCATGAATGCGCCTCCGCGGGCAAGGGATTCATGCCGTTTCCCAAATTGCTGCCGCCGTAATAGACGGAATCGGTATTAAGAATTTCTCGGTAACTGCCCGCGCGCGGGACACCGATGCGATAGCCGTGCCTCGGTACGGGAGTCAGATTGACTGCGACAACCATGAAATCGTCGCCATCGCCTTTGCGCAGAAAGGTCAGCACCGACTGCGCGGAGTCGTGGCAATCGATCCATTCAAAACCCTGCCATGAGAATTCATAGCGGAACAGGGCCGGCGCCGTCACATACAAATGGTTGAGGTCCCGGACAAGGCGCTGCATGCCCTGATGCAGCGGATATTGCAGCACGTACCAGTCGAGCACCGCGGCGCTGTTCCATTCCCGACCCTGACCGAATTCCGTGCCCATGAACAGCAGCTTCTTGCCGGGGTGCGTAAACTGGTAGGCGTAGAGCGCCCGCAGGTTGGCATGCCGGCGCCACTCATCTCCCGGCATCTTATTCAGCATCGATCCCTTGCCGTGGACCACCTCGTCGTGCGAGAAAGGCAGCATGAAGTTTTCAGTGAACGCGTAGAGCATGCTGAAGGTCAGCAGGTCGTGGTGGTACTTGCGGTGCACGGGATCATGGGCCATGTAGCTTAAGGTGTCGTTCATCCAGCCCATATTCCACTTGATGTCGAAGCCGAGTCCGCCAACGTAAGTCGGCCGGCTGACCTGCGGCCAAGAGGTGGACTCCTCGGCGATCATGAGGATGCCTCTACACTGATCGTGCACCGCAACGTTTAGCTCACGCAGAAAATCAATAGCCACCAGGTTCTCGCGCCCCCCATACTGATTTGGGACCCACTCACCTTCCCTGCGCGAATAATCGAGGTAAAGCATCGAAGCGACCGCATCCACCCGGAGACCGTCGATGTGCATTTCCTCCAGCCAGCAGATTGCACTGGAGATTAGAAAACTCTTTATTTCATTGCGGCCGTAATTGAAGATGAGCGTGGCCCAATCCATATGCTCTCCGAGACGCGGGTCGGCATGTTCGTACAGAGGCGTACCGTCGAATCGGGCCAGGCCATGGGCGTCCTTGGGAAAGTGGGCGGGCACCCAGTCCAGCAGTACGCCGATGCCATTGCGGTGGCAATGATCCACAAAGTACCGAAAGTCATCGGGTTCACCGAAGCGGCTGGTCGGCGCGAAGTAGCCCGTCGTCTGGTAACCCCAGGACAGATCAAATGGATGTTCGGTGATGGGCAACAGCTCGATGTGGGTGAAACCCATGTCCTTGACATAGGCCACAAGCTGATGCGCTGCCTCGCGGTAGCCGAGAAACTCTCCTTCCTGCCCGCGCCGCCAGGACCCGAGGTGCACTTCATACACGGACATCGGAGCGTGCTGCCAGTCACGCTGGTGGCGCTGCTCCATCCATTCGTGGTCGTTCCAGGCATAGCTGCTGTGCGCCGCAACGATCGAACCAGTGCTTGGCCGCAGTTCGTGACGCTGGCCATAAGGATCCGCCTTGAGCAGGATCGCGCCACTGTGGCGGTTGCGGATCTCGTACTTGTAGATGTGACCCGGACCGAGGTCGGGAATGAACAGCTCCCACACCCCGCTTCCGCCGCGAACCCGCATCGGGTGGGATCGCCCGTCCCAGTCGTTAAAAGCGCCGACCACGCTGACCCGTTCGGCATTCGGGGCCCACACTGCGAACAGTACGCCCGCAACCCCGTCCACCTCGTGTTCATGAGCCCCAAGAAATCGGAACGCGTGCCGATGCCCGCCTTCGGCAAACAGATGCAGGTCGAGATCGCCCAGTTGGGGCGCGAAGGTATAGGGGTCGCGCGCAATATGCTCGCGGTGCTGACGGTCGCGCCATATCAGGCTGTAGTGGGCAGGCAAGTCCCGGCCGTCACCACGCCACTCGAAGTGATCACTGTCTAACAGGCGGGTCATCGCCAAACCGCCTTCGGCGATATGCACCTCGGTGGCGTGGGGAAGGAACGCCCGGACCACGACGCCCCCGTCTTCATGATGCCGCCCAAGGACCGCGAACGGATCGTGATGGCGTGCCTCACTAACACGCCTGATTTCGGCATCAAGGTTGCTTCTTGTCATCCGCGTGCTCCTGTGAAGGATCAGTATCAGAAATCGTTAGCTAGGATAGCATCGGCACGCCGGATCAGCTCGCGGCCATAGTCGGTCCATATACCCTCACCCCAGTAGCGATAGCAGCTCGTTTCGGCGCACAGAAGATAAAACAGGGCATTGCGGTAGCGGGTCTCGCTGGTCGGAATCCCGCGCTTGATCACGGTGTGGTAGAACCGTGCGCTGACCGACTCCATCGGCTTCAGCACCGAGTCATAGCCACGCACCCAGGAGAGATTGTTGGTCCAGCTGCCACCGTCCATATGAAACCGGTTATCCTCGCGACTGAGATCCCCGATCACCTGTCCCAGCCTGTCCGGGCCGTCGCCGGGCTTCATGCGCTCCCAGATCCGTCTTTGGAAAAGCGGCTGAAGCACCGGCAGATCCACAATCGCCACGCCGAGCGCGAAGAGATGCTCAAGATATTCAGTGACGTTTATTGCCGGCGTTTCCGAGCCGCTTGCCTCGCGCATGACATCCAGGTATTTGGGCGGGAACTCGTTCATCATGACACCACCATTCTCGCCGTCGGCAATCTGTGTAACTAAGGGCGGCACAGCACGGTCCACAAGCTGGGCGGTACCCAGGCTGCGCGCTTCGTAGCAAGGCTGCATCTGGGCAACCAGTTTGGTGTCGGAACCCTGGGTCTTGACTATCGCTATAATACTTGCCGTCTCGCCGCGCGAGTTGGTGCAGACCAGTCGGTGCGGCAGGTGGGGTCGATGCGGGTTGGAGCCGTCGGAAGGGTCCTCAACGCTGTGCTCCTGCACCAGTACCCATTCGTAGCCACACTCCTTCAGCGTCCTGACAAACTCATACGCCACATCCGGATGATTCGGCAGCGCCATCTCTGACGGCGAGAACCCTCGCACCCGCCCCAGGGCCTCGAAGCCGAAAATGGCGGCGAAATGGTGCTGCCATGCCCGTACATGCAGGCGGTAGTCCTGCACCGGCGTCGACGGCGCAACCGCATGCCCCCATGGCGCACCCAACCATTCCACACAGCGCCGGTATTCGGGATTTCGGGTGATTGTGTTCAGGGCATCGAACACATCGTTGGCCCCCATCTTGCGCAGTCCGTGAAACAGCGTTCCCGAATATTCGAGCATGATGCGCGGCTCCTTCGCCTCGTGCACCAGTTGCGGAATGAACTCGCCCATGCGCTTGTAACACCATAGGAAGACGGGGGCATTGTGGTTGTCCCCCACACCCTGGTGTTCCATCATGTACTGAAGATTTCCGATCACTTCCGCGGTACGAAGGTCGCTACCCCCGGCGGGGATCAGCGGCTGATGCATATGCAGGGCATTGGCGAAAGCGCTCTTGATGTGCTGAAAGTCGATGCAGCTATCAGCGAGAAATACCGGCTTCCCCCGCGCTGCAGTGATGGCGCGTTCGATCTCGTTCTCGGCACCACAGATATTGGGCAAGCCGTCTACGTACTCAGGCAGTTGGGTCATCGCGCCATCTCCTCGCGTGTTCCGCATCACTTGCGACGGATCATCTCGTATATGTTCAGATAGTCGGTGCCGGACCGGTTCCAGGAGTAGTCACAGCGCATGCCGCGTTCGGCCAGCCTGCGAAACTCGTCCGCATTATCGAACCAAAGGGCTATGGCGCGGTCCAGCGCCGACTCGATTGCGAGGTTATCCGTCTGGTAGAAGACGTAGCCGTTGCGCTCACCAGGAGGTCGGTCGGAGTAGTCCCGGTCAAACACCGTGTCGGCCAGTCCGCCAACCCACCGCACGACGGGTACCGTGCCATACCGCAAGGCGATCATCTGGGTTAATCCGCAGGGTTCGAACAGGCTGGGCACGATCAGGATGTCGGCACCGGCGTAGATCAGATGCGCGAGCTCCTCATCGTAACCGATCTCCAAGTGGCAGTCCGGATTATCGTTGAGTTCGTGCTTGAGTTGCCAGAACTGGGCATTGATTCCCTGCTCGGGACTCGAGCCGAGCAGCACGAACTGCGCGCCCTGGCGCAGCGATCGAAACAGGGCGTGACGGATCAGCGCCACTCCTTTCTGCATGTCCAGGCGCCCGACATAGGCAACCACGGGCTTGTGCGTTTGGCGTAGCCACAAGCGTTCGCGCAGAACGCGCTTGTCCTGCCACTTTGCAGCGATGTGCTCGGCCGTGTAATGAACCGGTATGGCCGGATCGGTCTCCGGATTCCACATGTCATAATCGAGGCCGTTCAGGACACCACCGAACTTATTCTGGTGCACATGCAGTACGTGGCCGAGGCCGTAACCCCACTCGGTGTGGCGGATCTCCCAGGCGTGCCGCGGCGAGACAGTTGTTATGAAATTCGAGTAAACGATTGCACCCTTGGTGAAGTTGATGGCGCTCGGATTGAAATCGTCGCCCAAGCGGTCTCGACTATAATAGTAATCGGGCCGGCCGAGACCCGTGAACCAGAGCACATTCTCGCCAGCTATCCCCTGGTGCTTGACATTGTGCAGGGTGTGGCATGCGCGGATGTTGTCCATGCCCGTCCGCCGATATATCTCGTAAAGCATCACCGGCACCAGCGCTGTCTGCCAATCGTGGGTATGGATGACTTCCGGACGCTTTCCGGCATGATACATGAATTCCAGCGCCGCCTTGGAAAAAAAGGCGAAGCGCATGTGCTCGTCGGGAAAACCGTAGTAAGCGCCGCGACTGAAAAAATTGTCTCCCGAATGCGGCTCGATGAAAAAGCACTTGCGTCCGTGTACGAATCCGAAATACACCGTGCAGTGCACGTAGTAGTTGAACCAGGGCACCCAGAGATCCTGATACGTGACCTGCAGCCCCCAGATGTGATCGTAGCGCATGCAATCGTACTTGGGCAGGATTATCTCCACCGAATTACCGCGAATCTCGAGCTCGCGGGACAGTCCGAAGACGACGTCGCCAAGGCCGCCAACTTTGGCGACAGGCGCGCATTCCGATGCGACCATAACGATGTACATAAACGGCTCCCTCCGACTCCAACTTTTCTTCGAACGCCCGCGCGCCGCCTGTCGGTCGGCTAGCCTCCAGAATGGTCGCGGGCCAGCTCGAGACTTTCCCAGCTGGCGTTGAGATCCTCGTGGGCGCGCCCCACCCATGCCGCTCCCCAAAAGAAATTGCAGCTCGTCTCGGCCCTCAGGAGGTGCCATGTCGCCGCTTCCAGCAGCCGCTCACGTTCCGGGTCCAGGCCATGGACCTCCCTGACATGCACGCGCGCATCATTCACGGCCCGGCTTGTTTCCGCCACCCGGACGAGGGCATCACGCTGCGCCTCGGACCCTGTCCATTGCACGAAGCCGCGACCATGGTGCCAGCCGGTGTTCCAAGCGCCGGATGAGACCCTTACCTCGCCGTATACACCGTGACGATCCAGATAGTCCTCGATGAAATCCGGACGAACCGGGCTCGTGCCCGACCGGGCGCGGTCCAGCAGTTCCCGATACATGCCCCAGAAGTTTGCACAGGGCTCCGAATTGCGAAACCAGCCGCCATTGTCGCCATCTGTCGCGGTCATCACCAACGGCGGGAAATCACAGTGCTTGGTTCGCTCCCGCAGTTCGCGGACGAACCAATCCGCATCCATGCCAGACTCCTGGGCATTCGAGAGGTCCCGGTCGCGCACCACAACAACAATCTCGGCCCCGTCGTGGCGGGCAATGTGCGGACGATAGCGAAGTTCAGGCCAGGACATGGGCGTCACTGGTTCAACGAACTCACTGTCGACAACCGTGTAGCGGTACCCCAAGCGCTGTAGCAATGGCACTAGATCCATGCAGAAACCCATTTCCGGTGGCCAGAAGCCCTGAAAGGCGGTCCGCCAGAAGAGGTGCCGCCCGATCCCCTGCCAGCGCCGGAGCTGCTCTTCCCGATCCACTGCGGGGATCAACGGCAGCACCGGGTGGTAGTACCCAGTACCCAGGACTCGAAACAGGGCTTGGTTTTGGAAATGCCACAGCAGGCTGCCGCAATCGACGATCCCGTACACACGATCCCGAAAGCCGGGATCCGCGAGGGTTTCCAGCAAGGTGCCGGAGAGAGATAAGTGCACCTTCGCCAGATCTTCCTGGCCCCACAGCCAGCGCGCGATACGATCCATTGCATGGAGGATTTCGCGGCCTTCCCAGGGACGTTGGTCTAGGAGCTGCTGCAAGTTACCGGCTGGCTGATGCAGGTTGAGAACAAGGGCGTGGTAGATGCCTTGCGTCATGCGGAGCCTGTCGCGCGAACGGCGGACGATGAGACAGCAACATTCGAGTTGTCTGCACCCGCTTGCCCGGCATCGGACAGACAGCCATCCCGGCGAATTGCTGCGCACAAGCGAAAGACTGGCAACAGGAGCACAGTGAACCTCGCTTCTACCGACAGATCTACAGAGGTCTGTGCAGAACATACTCCAAACGGCTAGCACGAACAATTGGGTAATTTCTAGACACTGTCTCGGTCGGATCGGAACTCCGATCGCCTACCTGACAGCCCGATGAGCAGTGATCGGCCATGAAGCCGAAGAGCAAAATACGGCGGAAGTCGACGCATGGACCCGCTTTGTAATGCAGTCTTCATCTTCCCGCAATCTTTCCGACACTGGCGACAACCTATACCGCTGAATTGCTCCCGGCTTGTCTGAGGCTTGGGGTTGCCAGGATGAGGCGGCGATCGGGACCGCGCGGCTTTTCCACCAGAGCCATCGAGGGAGAGGGCGAATCCTGCGGTCCGCTTTGCGATCCAACGTCTTAGAAATCAGCTGTACTGCCCAATCATTGGAGCGCCAGGCAGCGCGAAGGTCTGATGACGGCTGCGCGCATCTTGGGGTTGGACGTGAGCCAGCCCGCGCTGCGTCAGGCCAGCGAGAGCCTACGCAAGGCCCGCGCCCATCTTGCTTAAGACGGAGCTTGACCGCCGCATCAGGCCAGGCAGGAATTCATCGACGAGAACCGGGACACATACGGAGTCGGGCTAATCCTCCGCATAATGCGGATCGCTCACCGAGCATCGTCTGACTATGGGCCCCGAGGTCTGGGGCGCCTGGCTGCATTCTGAATCACCTTGGCCAAGCAGGCCAGCAAATGGCTTCGGCTGCACCAGAGCATAATGCGCACCGATATCTGATCTGTGCGTCGATATGGGTGCGCACCGGCAATTGCTCCAGGGGCGAACCCTGAAGCCGGTCGTGGGAAAATTACTTGATCACCGCATTTGGAGATGCAACAAACTCCCTGATCAGGTGCCGCCACTGGTTTAGATGCGGCATCAATACGTCCCCGCTGCATTCAGCTCACACCGCTCAAAAGGTTCCGGTGGCGATGGTGCAATTTATGGTTCCGCCTCCACCCGAGCCACTCGGCGTATTTTCAGTTGCTGTAAAAGACGTGGTGTTAAGCAGCGCGTTGGGCGTGATGTTGGTCAGACTGAGGATATAGAGGCTTCCGGACATGTACATCGCATTAACCGGACCAGCTTGCCAGCTATACGAACTCACGGTGCCACCTGAGCCTACACTGATTTTTCCTGTGCCAATATACGCACCCACCGGGGCGTAAAACTCGAGCTCGCCCCAATAGCCGTTCGGGTCGGTGCAGGCCCAATGATTATTGTTATTGAGCAGAGTTTCGTAAGCATCCAGAACGCAGGTTCCGTTGCCGTTACTCTGCGTACCGCTGCCACAGGTTACCGGCGTCGAGCTGGTCGCCGATGCACCGCTCCCTCCTCCACCACCCCCACACGCTGATAATGCGAAAGACGCAACGAGAACAGCCGTCGCAATGCCGACACTTCGAATGATGAGTTTGTTGTTCATTTTCCTGTTAGCCCAATGCTGGTACGCGTCCGGCAGCAACCCCATTCCAGGCCAGCTACGATGAACTCCACGCCAGACCGCCTCAGAAGGGAATTTAGTGGGTGCGAAAGTGCCGGTATAGAATAAAGGTCAGGCCTGTCCCAACGTTGCCCGGCGCGAAACGTGTAAGTTCATGAAGGATATGCACAAAGGTGGATTAATCGAGTGTTAACGATTTCAACGCCAGAA
>JAJYEK010000089.1 GCA_021785795.1 Pseudomonadota bacterium | reverse complement strand
TCGGAACGAGAATTACATTCATTTATGTTCTCGATCTTTAGTTATGCTTCTGCAATTCAGTCCCATGAACGCGCCCGCCGGCGGCGGCGCTGCCAATCAAACGGCTGGAACGGTGCGCATGAAGGAAATGGCCGCTTTGTCCGTTTCCGCGTAGGACACGAGCTCCCAGGCATCCTGGTCCGCCATGAGCGCACGCAGCAAGCGGTTGTTTAGCGCATGACCAGATTTATAGGCGCTGAACGCGCCGATCAATGGATGTCCGAGCAGATACAGATCGCCAATGGCGTCGAGGACTTTGTGCTTGACGAACTCGTCCTCGTATCGCAGCCCGTCATCGTTGAGGATCCGGAAGCTATCCATCACGATGGCATTGTCCAGCCCGCCACCACGCGCCAGCCCTGCCTGACGCAAGGCTTCCAGGTCGCGCATGAATCCGAATGTGCGGGCACGGCTGACTTCCTTGACGAATGAGGTGGTGGAGAAATCGACGCTGGCAACCTGGGTGGAGTTACGAAACAGCGGATGGTCGAAGTCAATGGAGAACGAGACCTTGAATCCGTCCCAAGGCTCAAAACACACCCACTTGTCGTCGTCCTCGATGCGAATGCTCTTCTTGATGCGCATGAAGCGCTTGGGTGCGGGCTGCTCCTCGATACCCGCAGACTGGATCAGGAACACGAATGGACCGGCGCTCCCGTCCATGATCGGCACCTCGGCGGCCGTAACATCGACATAGGCATTGTCGATCCCGAGTCCGGCGAAAGCCGACATCAGGTGCTCCACCGTCGATATTTTGACTCCCCGGCTTTCCAGCGTGGTCGAGAGGCGCGTATCGGTCACATTTTCGGGGCGGGCTTTGACTTCGACCGGCTGGTCCAGATCGGTTCTCCGGAACACTATCCCGGTTTCGACCGGTGCCGGCCTCAATGTGAGGTAGACCTTGTCCCCGGTGTGCAGCCCCACGCCGGTTGCCCGGATCACGTTTTTTAGAGTACGTTGTTTAATCATTTCCTTAACTTACCGCCTGTCCTCTTCATTTCCGAGGATGCAGGGAACCCCACTGCGTTTCCCGCAAGCTGGTGATTTAACGGTGAATGATCGTGGACCGCCGAGCAACCAATCTGGTGCCTGCCATCGACCCGGGCAGGTTCCCACGCCTTTGGTCCGCGATTTAAAATTAAACATACACCAATGTCCAGTATTTTCCAGAAAATGTCGGCACTTCGGTAACCCACCCCCGACGAACGGACAGGCCCGCGGCGCATGCCGGCGCCCCGGTCGGCTCCTGAAAAATATAGCAGACAGGCCTCAATCAGCCTGCTTCCTGAGAAATGCCGGGATATCGAGATATTCGATACCCGTCTCGGCCAGCGGCTTCGGCTCAACGACACGCCGGTTGCGTATGACGGTAGGCGTGTCGAGATGCTCGTAATCCGTTGTTCCGGTGCCCGTTTTTATGACCTTGTAAGGGGTGCTCTTCTTTTGCCCCTGCCCCAGTCCGGTCGCCACAACGGTAACGCGCAGCTCGCCCTGCATCGCCGGGTCGATCACCGTACCGACGATGACGGTAGCATCCTCGGCGGCGAATTCCTTGACCGCATTACCCACCTCCTCGAATTCGCCGATTGACAGGTCCTGCCCAGCGGTCACATTGACGAGAATGCCCCGTGCACCGGAAATATTAACGTCTTCGAGCAACGGACTCGATACCGCGGCGCGCGCCGCATCAATCGCCCGCTGTTCGCCGCGGGCACTGGCAGAGCCCATCATGGCCTGCCCCATTTCCGACATGATGGTGCGCACATCGGCAAAGTCGACGTTTACCAGGCCGGGCCGGGTGATCAGCTCCGCGATTCCCTGGACTGCTCCCTGCAGCACCTCGTTTGCCTTGCCAAAAGCATCGAGAAGGCTAGCCCCCTTTCCTACCACAGACAGCAGCTTTTCGTTGGGGATGGTGATCACAGAGTCGACAAACTCGCTAAGCTCCTTAATCCCCTGTTCGGCAACCGCCATACGCTTCTTTCCTTCAAAGGGAAACGGCTTAGTGATTACGGCGACCGTCAATATATCCAGATCGTGCGCCACCTGCGCCACTACCGGAGCGGCGCCGGTCCCGGTCCCGCCCCCCATACCGGCGGTAATGAACACCATGTCTGCCCCGCTGAGGGCCTCGGCGATGCGCTCCCGGTCCTCCACGGCGGCCTGGCGGCCCACAGTCGGGTCGGCGCCGGCGCCGAGACCCTTCGTCAGGTTGGCTCCGAGCTGAAGGATTGTGCGCGCGCCGGACCGCTTGAGGGCCTGCGCATCGGTATTGGCGATGATGAATTCCACTCCCTCGATATTGGCGGCGACCATGTGATCGACCGCGTTGCCGCCTCCGCCGCCGACTCCTATCACCTTGATAACCGCTTGTTGACCGTAGGTATCCATGAGCTCAAACATGTTTTGTCTCCTGTGGCTAAACTGAACGAACAAGTCTTGGTCCGCTTCGCAACCCCGCTTCTAGAAATTCCCCTGAAACCACCCCTTCATCTTGCGAAACATCCCGCTCACACTCGGAAGCTCCCGGCGTGCGTGCAGATCGTAGTGCTTGCCGTCGCGGTCCTTGGCCCCGAAGAGCACCAGACCCACGCCGGTCGCAAAAATCGGGTTGTGTACTGCGCCGCTCAGACCGCCCACATATTGCGGTATACCGAGCCGCACCGGCATGTGAAAGACCTCCTCTGCCAGGTCGACCATGCCTTCCATCTTGGCGCTTCCGCCGGTCAGGACGATGCCCGAGCCGATCACGTCCTCGAAGCCGCTGCGTCGCAGATCGGCAAGCACCAGGCCGTAAAGTTCCTCCACGCGCGGTTCAACCACTTCGGCCAGAGTCTGGCGCGCGAGCTTGCGCGGCGCCCGGTCGCCAACGCTCGGCACCTCGATCGACTCATCCGATCCGGCGAGCTGCGTAAGAGCGCACCCGTACTTCTTTTTGATTTCCTCGGCATGCTGCGTAGGCGTGCGCAACGCCACTGCTATGTCATTGGTGACCTGATCCCCGGCGATGGGAATCACGGCCGTGTGGCGGATGGCGCCCTCGGTGAAGACTGAAATATCTGTGGTGCCGCCCCCTATGTCGACCAGGCAAACGCCGAGCTCCTTTTCGTCCTCGGTCAGAACCGAAAGGCTGGATGCGAGCTGTTCGAGAATGATGTTATCCACTTCCAGTCCGCAGCGACGCACACACTTGATGATATTCTGGGCGGCGCTCACTGCACCGGTCACGATGTGCACCTTGGCCTCCAGACGGACGCCGCACATGCCGATCGGCTCGCGAACTCCTTCCTGTTTGTCGATGATGAATTCCTGAGGCAGGATGTGCAGGATCTTCTGGTCGGCAGGAATGGCCAGAGCACGGGCTGCTTCGATCACCCGATCCACGTCACCACGCTCCACCTCCTTGTCCTTTATCGCGACAATGCCGTGGGAATTGAAGCTGCTGATATGGCTGCCGGCGATTCCTGCATAGACGGAATGGATCTGGCAGCCGGCCATAAGCTCCGCCTCTTCTACAGCCCGCTGTATGGACTGCACCGTTGATTCGATATTAACCACCACTCCCTTCTTCATGCCGCGGGAAGGATGATGGCCGACGCCGATTACCTCGACTTCGCCGCTTGCGGACACTTCTCCGACTATCGCCAGCACCTTCGAGGTGCCGATATCAAGGCCCACGATTAGATTTTCGTCGCCTTTCCTGGACATGTCTCAACCCTCTGCGCCCGAAGCTGTTTCAGGACCCGCGTTGTCGAGCCACTGCACCGCGAAGCCGTTCGAGTAGCGCAGGTCTACCCTGCGCATCTGTTTGCGCTGGTTTGCCAGCGCATGTGTATATACCAACGCGAAACGTTCGACCTTCTGTTTCAACGCATGGTGTCCGAGAACCAGAAGCAGATTACGGTCCACGACCGTCCTCCAGGTGTGGCGTGCCGTAAGGACCAAGCTCGCTATTGGCAGACCGGCCGGGGCCAGAAGCGCATTCAACTGCTGGTACTCGCCAAAGACCTTCGCCTGCGTGCCATTCGGACCACTAAACCGGGGAAGATCTTGGGGTCCACGACGACCCTGAAGGTCTACCAGGTCGCCCTCCGTGTTGAGCCACAGAGTGCTATTCCACTGCGCCGCAAGCGTCTGTTCGGTAAACCGGATACGCACGCCGTCGGGCCATTGCCGGCGCACCGACACCTGATAGACCCACGGAACCATCTTGGCCCGCTCCTTGATTGCGTTCAGATTGAGAAGCAGGAAGTTGCCGGAGACCGCCGGCGCAACCGCGCGCGCCAGAGCCGCCTTGCTGACGTGCTTGAACGGCCCCTCGAAACTGACCTTGCGCACGGGCAAAGTATCCGGACTCAACAGGTGATTGATGCCAAACAGCACCGGAATGCACACTGCCACAATTGTCAGCAGAATGAGCATGTGACGCTGAGACAGCAGAGTCACCTCCGAACCTTCGGTCCGGTCCTCAGCAGGAACCATTGACTGCCTCCTGCCATCCCCATGGCCGCGAATTTTGCACGAGGGTCGGACGGGTCAGGATCCTGATCATGCCTCAACCCCCATGATCCTGACTTCCCGCTCGAGATTGACGTTGTGCACAGCCAGGACACGCTCGTGCACGATGGCTATCAGCCGCTCGATCTGGGCCGCAGTGGCTGTGCCACGATTGATGATGAAGTTCGCGTGAATATCCGACACGCAGGCATCGCCTTCGCACACCCCTTTCAGGCCAGCCGCTTCGATCAAGCGCGCTGCATGGTCGCCCACAGGATTGCGAAACACGGACCCGGCGTTGGCCTGCTGCGTCGGCTGGGTCGCACCGCGCTTCGCCAGCAGCGACCTGATGAGCGACTTTCCTTCTGTTGCAACTCCGGCGGCAAGCTCGAAGATTCCTGCGACGAACCATTCTTGGTCCGGCCCGACGACACTGCGGTAAGAAACCCGATAATCAACCGGCGGTCGTGTCCGGATCTTTCCCTGGCGGTCTATCGTCTCGACCGCCACGACTATCCTCCACGTCTCGCCTCCGAAGGCACCAGCATTCATCGCCAGGGCCCCGCCGACGGTACCCGGGATGCCGGCCAGAAACTCTGCGCCGCTCAGTTCGTGACGTACGCAGAACCGCGCGAGCTTTGCGCAGGGAACGCCGGCCTCTGCCCGCACCCGATGGCCTGTCGACAGCTCGAGACCGCTCAGACGCCCGGTCACGCACACCACCGTTCCACGCACTCCGCCATCGCGCACCAGAAGATTGCTGCCCAGTCCGATCCAATGAATCGGCTCATGATTCGGCACGGTCTTGAGAAATTGGGCTAGGTCATCGAGGTCAGCCGGCTCATAGTAGTGGTCTGCCGGGCCACCCACCCGCCAACTGGTATGCCGCGAGAGAGGCTCATTCAGCCGCAGCGTGCCGCGCAGACCGGTATTAGTGCGGGCACGCGGCATCACGGTTCGGCTACCAGAGTCTTGGGCAGATTGGCCGCTACCTGCCCGATGTTGCCCGCTCCCAGCGTAAGCAGCAGGTCTCCCGGGGCAAGCACTTCGCGCAGAACCTCGGGAAGCGCGTCTACCTTTTCCAGGAAAATCGGATTGCCTCCGCGGGCACGGATGGCCCGGCACAGCGCCCGCCCGTCGGCGCCTGAGATGGGATGCTCGCCGGCAGCGTACACTTCGGTAATCAACACCGGTTCGAGGTGGCCGAGAACCGCGCAAAAGTCGTCGAACAAGTCGCGCGTACGCGTGTAGCGATGGGGCTGAAAAGCCACAACCAGCCTGCGTTGGGGCCAGCCGGCTCGTGCAGCTGCAATGGTGGCGGCCAGCTCCGTAGGGTGATGGCCGTAATCGTCCACCAGCATCACGTCTCCACCTCGCAGCGCGATCGTGCCGTTTATCTGAAATCGCCTGCCGATGCCGGCGAACGCTGCAAGTCCTTCCAGAATCGCATGGTCGGAAACATGCAGTTCGTGCGCTACGACGATCGCCGCAAGTGCGTTCAGCACATTGTGCCGGCCCGGCTGGTTGAGAACGACCCGCATATTTCCAGGGATGCCCGGCATGGTGACAGTGAAGTGCATCTGCATGCCATGCTGCATTATGTCCTGCGCCCGGACATCCGCGTCGGGACTGAAACCATAGGTCCGTGTCGGCTTATGCACTTTAGGCAGGATGTCCCGCACCACCGGGTCGTCTATGCACAGGACCGCCAGGCCGTAAAAAGGCAGGTTGTGCAGGAAGTCTATGAAAGCCTGCTTCAGACGGGAAAAATCCCCGCCGTAGGTTCCCATGTGGTCAGCGTCAATATTCGTCACGATGGCCAGATACGGCTGCAGATGCAGGAACGAGGCGTCGCTCTCGTCGGCTTCAGCAACGAGATACTCGCCTCTTCCCAGTCTTGCGTTCGCTCCGGCACTATTCAGGCGTCCGCCGATCACGAAAGTGGGGTCAAGACCGCCGTGCGCCAGAACGCTCGCAACCAGGCTGGTGGTCGTGGTCTTGCCGTGAGTACCGGCGACTGCGATTCCGTGCTGCAGCCGCATCAGTTCGCCGAGCATTTCGGCGCGTGGAATAACCGGGATCTTGGCTGCATGCGCGGCGACAACCTCCGGGTTTTGCGGGTCGACCGCGGATGAAACCACCACGACATCGACTCCCTGGATCAACGCGGCATCATGCCCGATGTGCACTGCCACCCCCAGCTCGCTCAAGCGCCGCGTGTTGGCACTTTGCTGGGCATCCGAACCCGAGACTCCGAATTTCAGATTGTGCAGCACTTCGGCGATTCCGCTCATGCCGGCCCCGCCTATCCCTACGAAATGAATGCGCCGCACCCAGTTACGCATTGGCTGCCTCCAGACACAGGCGCGCCACCGCTTCCGTCGCGTCTGTCACCGCACAGGCCCGCGCATTGATGGCCATTTTCTGCAGCAGCTCGCGATTCGCGGCGAATCCGGCAACCAATTCGGCAACACGCGGGACATCGAATTCAGCCTGCGGGATCAACACCGCGGCATCCCTATCGGACAGGAATCTGGCATTCGCCGTCTGGTGATCATCGACAGCATGCGGATAGGGAACCAGAATGGCGGCAACCCCCGCCGCGGCTAGCTCGGAAATTGTCATGGCCCCGGCCCGGCATATCAGCACGTCCGCCCACCCGTACGCCTGCGCCATATCGTCAATGAATGCAGTAACCCGCGCATCGGCGGTCGAAACTCGATAGGCCTGCTCGGTACGTTCGCGCTCACTGCGTCCGGTCTGATGCCAGACCTGGAGGGAATAGCGGTGCGCCAGGCTGGCAATCACTTCCGGCAGTACCCTGTTGAACACAAGCGCTCCCTGGCTCCCACCCACAACAAGTATCCGCAGCGGCCCCCCGCGACCAGCCAGTCGTTCGGTCGGAGGAAGCAGAGCCAAAATCTCCGCCCGTACCGGATTGCCGACATGGCGTACGCCTGGGAGCGTTCCAAACGCCTCTGGGAAACCGCACATCACAGTATCGGCAATATAGGCAAGCCAACGGTTGGTCAGCCCGGCTACCGCGTTCTGTTCGTGGATCAGCAAGGGCCGGCGCAGCAGGCGCGCCACCAGACCGCCGGGCGCGGCCACGAACCCTCCCATTGCCAGCACCGCATCGGGCTGACGGCGCCGCATGATTCGCCACACCTGAAACATGGCGACCCCGAGCCGAATCGGCAACAGCAGCCAAGACAACCATCCAGTGCGCCGCAAACCGCGTATGGCGACCCACTCCAGTTCAAACCCAGCGGCCGGCACGACGCGCGCCTCGATACCGCGGCGCGTTCCGACCCACACGACTGCCACCCCCTGGTCGCGCAGCTCCCGCGCAACCGCGAGGGCCGGATATACATGTCCTCCCGTTCCTCCGGCAATGATCATTACGGTCGTCATGTCTTTGTCGCCCGGCGCTGCCTTGTTTCGCGATCGACCACCAGAAGCAGCGCCACCGCGATGCAGCTTGCGACCATGCTGCTGCCACCGTAGCTCACGAACGGAAGCGTGAGGCCCTTGGTAGGCAGCGCACCCATGTTGACCCCCATGTTGATCATCGCTTCGCCACCGATCAGTATGCCGATACCCTGGGCCAAGCGGGCTCCGTAGGTTTGGCCCAGCCTGTCGGCGGTACGCGAGATCACGAATGCACGCCAGACGATAATGGCAAAGAGCGAAATAATGACGAGAACACCGATCAGGCCCAGCTCCTCTGCTAATACAGCCAGCAAGAAATCGGTATACGCCGCCGGCAGATAAAACAGCTTCTGTACGCTGCCTCCGAGCCCGACCCCGAATACCCCTCCGCGCCCGAAAGCGATCAGGGCCTGGGTGAGCTGAAACCCCTTGTTGAGCGGATCAGCCCATGGATGCAGAAATCCGGTGATGCGCGCCATGCGATACGGGGAATAAATGGTGAGGGCGACCATTCCGCCCAGACCGGCCGCAACCACAACCAGGAAATGCCAGAACCGCACGCCGCCGAGAAACAGCATGAGAAAAACGGTGACGCTGATTACGACGGCAGCGCCCAGGTCGGGCTCCTGCAGGAACAACGCCCCGATTACGGCCACCACGATGCTGACCATCAAAATACCCTGGGTAAATTGCCGCAATTCCTCCTGTTTACGGACCAGATATCCCGCCACATAGACGATCATGAAGTCTTTCACGAGCTCGGACGGCTGCAGTTTGAACAACCCCAGCCGCAACCAGCGCGAACTGCCGTTCACGTGCACCCCTAGGCCAGGCACCATCACCATAATCAGCAACCCGATGCCGCCAAGAAGCAGGTATGGTCCGGCCTGCTCCCAGAACCTTGTGCGGGTCCGGACGATGAGCGCCGCCGCAGCCAGGCCGATGGCGATGCTCAGGAGGTGGCGCAGCAGAAAATAGAAGCTGCTGCCGGTATAGCGTTCGGCGGTAGGAATCGAGGCCGAATAGACCATAACGATGCCTATCGCGATCAAAATACCCACACTGCTCACCAGCCAGCGGTCATACAAGGGCTGTGCCCGCGCGGCAGTCCTTGAGTTGCGGCCATTGGCCAGCAGTGTGCTCATTCGTCGACCTCCGGCGCAAAGCGGGGCCTGCCGCCGCAGCGACAAGACACGGCCCGCAAGTTGTACCGCTTGATGGGCTGTCCGGTCTCCCTCATGCGACTATCCCGGCGACGGCATCGCGAAACACGTCTCCGCGGTGCTCGTAGTTGCGAAACATGTCGAAACTGGCACACGCGGGAGACAGCAGCACAGCATCGCCACTGCGCGCCATGCTGGCTGCCCTTTGAACTGCCTCCGACATATCCACAGCCCGCGTCACCGGCACGATGTCGCCCAGCGCACGCTCGAGCAACGGGGCATCACGCCCGATAAGTATCAGGGTGCGCACGCGGCTTCTCACTGCATCACGCATTTGCGAAAAATCAGCACCTTTACCGTCACCGCCCGCGATCAGGAGGACAGGCCGATCCATTCCGTTCAACGCCGCGACCGTCGCACCGACGTTCGTGCCTTTGGAATCGTTTATCCACAGCACCCCATTGCGCTCGCCCACCACCTCCGTGCGGTGACGCAGCCCGCGGAAGCTGCCAAGCACCTGCTTCATGGCATCGAACGGAACGCCAATCACGCCAGCCAGGGCCGCTGCCGCCAGCGCGTTGGCCAGGTTGTGCCGTCCGGCGAGCCGGACCTGGGATACCGGCATAAGAAGGCGTGCACCATGAGCCAACCACTCATTGTTGTCCTTGCGAACTAGGCCGTAGTCACGGTCATCGCGCGGCGCCGACAGCCCGAAATAAAGCATGCGTCGATCTGCCCTGGCCATGGCCATTACCATGGAATCATCGCGGTTCAGGACCAGCACCCCATCGCCACGGAAGATGCGCTCCTTGGCGGCTGCATATTCCTCTAGGCTGACGTAGCGGTCCATGTGGTCAGGCGTGATGTTCAACACCGTCGCGGACCGGGCATTGAGGCTGTACGTGGTCTCGAGCTGGAAGCTGGAGAGTTCCAGGACATAGACATCCGGCTCGGGTTGCCGCAAAAGATCAAGCGCCGGCGTCCCGATGTTTCCGCCCACCGCGACGTTGAGACGGGCAGCCCGGCACATCTCGCCTACTAGGGTTGTCACGGTGCTCTTGCCGTTGGCGCCTGTGATCGCGATGACGGGAGAAGTGGTGGCGCGGGCGAACAGTTCTATGTCCCCGACGGCGGTGGCGCCTGCGGCCAAGGCGGCCGCAATCATCGGCTCCCGCAGCGACAAACCCGGGCTGACGACAAGCAGCTCCGCATCCTCGAAGACATCCGCGGTCCACGGCCCGGTATGCACCGGCATGTCAGGAAATTCGGCGCGCAGCGGCTCTAGCATCGGTGGTGACTTCCTGCTGTCCGCGACCCGAACGCTGTGCCCGTGCGCACTCAGATACCGTGCACAGGAAAGGCCTGTGGTACCCAGGCCCAGCACAAGCGCTGTCTTCGGAACTTTGCTTGCCATATTTGCCGCCTGCATAGTCAGCGAATCTTCAACGTCGCCAGACCGATCAGCACCAGGATCAGGGTAACGATCCAGAAACGCACGATGACGCGCGGTTCCGGCCATCCCTTGAGCTCAAAGTGATGGTGCAGCGGCGCCATGCGGAATATGCGGCGTCCGGTCAACTTGAATGACAGCACCTGCAGCATCACCGATACGGTTTCCATCACGAACACTCCGCCCATGATGAAAAGTACGATTTCCTGGTGCACCACCACGGCGATGACCCCTAAAGCTGCGCCGAGACCGAGCGCACCGACATCGCCCATGAAAACCATTGCCGGATAGGTGTTGAACCACAGGAAACCAAGTCCGGCCCCGACCAGGGCGGAGCAGAACACCAGCACCTCGCCCGCACCGGCGATGTACGGTATGCCGAGGTATTGGGAGAACTGGTAATGACCGGTCACGTAGGCGAAGATCCCGAGCGCACCGGCCACCATGACCGTTGGCATTACTGCCAAGCCATCCAGCCCGTCGGTAAGATTTACCGCATTGCTGGAACCGACGATGACAAAGTAGGTCAGCAGGATGAACCATGGGCCCATGCCAATCGCCACATGCTTGAAAAACGGGACGATCAGTTCGATTTCCACCGGAGAACGGGCGGTATAGTAAAGGAACAAGGCGGCGGCTAGACCGGCCACGGACTGCCAGAAGTATTTGGCTTTGGCCCCTATCCCGCGCGGATTCTTGTTCACGAGCTTCTTGTAATCGTCCGCCCAGCCGATCGCGCCGAAGGCAAAAGTGGTAAACAGGACTACCCAGACGAATCGGTTGGTCAGATCGGCCCACAGCAGCGTCGTAACAAATACGGCGACCAGTATGAGCGCTCCGCCCATCGTCGGGGTTCCTGCCTTCGTCAGATGGCTCTGGGGCCCGTCGCTGCGAACGGTCTGTCCGATCTGGTACTGGCTGAGCTTGCGGATCATGAACGGCCCGACAATAAAACAGATCCCCAGCGCGGTAAGCACGCCCAGGATGCCGCGCAGCGTGAGGTAGTGAAAGACATTGAAGAAGGAAATGTCATGCGCCAGCCGCTTGAACAGGTAGAACAGCACTAGGCGTTCCTCTCGTGATCTTTGTCCGGACCCGGAATGGGGGCCTTGTCCCGGACACCGCCATCCGGATCCACAAGGCCGTCCACAATACGCTCCATGCGCATGACGCGTGATCCCTTAACAAGAATGGTCATGTCCGGATGCATCACATTGCGCAGACTGTCCACGAGCACTTCTTGCTCATCGAAGTGCTGACCACCCGGACCGAAACTCCGCACGGTCGGCCAGGTCAGCGTGCCGATGGCATACAGGCGGTGAATGCCTGCCTGTCGTGCCAGCTCGCCTGCCCGGCTGTGGATTTCGGCTGCTGCTTCTCCGAGCTCGGCCATGTCGCCCATGACCAGCACACGTTCGCCACCGGCATGACCGAGCACATCAATGCCTGCTGCCAGGGATCCAGGATTGGCATTGTACGTATCGTCCAGCACATGCGCGCCCCGATACCCACGCTTTATCTCGAGTCTGCCGGGAGCGGGTCGGAGCCTCTGAAGCCCGTTCTTTATGTCGCGCAATCCTGCTCCGGCGGGAAGGGAGGCGGCGGCAGCCGCAAGCGCGTTCATGACATTATGCCGGCCCAGCACGGGCAGCCGTACGTCCACGCCACCGTCAGGGGTCTTCATCCGGACTGTGCTTCCCAGCCCATCGAGCTCGTAATCAGCGCTGACGTCCGCCGCGGTATCCAGTCCGAAACTGATCTGGTGCCGCTGACCTGACAGTTTGCGCCACAGCTCTGCATACGGATCATCGGAGTTGATCACAGCGAAGCCGCTTTCGTTCAGACCCACGAAGATCTCTCCCTTGGCACGCGCCACCGCAGCGACGCTGCCTAAACCTGCGAGGTGCGCCTGTGCGGCATTCGTAATCAGCGCGATCGTCGGCCGGGCGAGGCGCGAGAGATAATCGATTTCACCGGGATGATTCATCCCCATCTCAATCACCGCATAACGATCCTGCGCCCGCAGCCTCAGCAGGGTGAGAGGCACGCCGATATCGTTGTTGAGGTTGCCTTCGGTTGCCAGTCCGGTGCCCGTCTCGGACATGATGGATGCCAGCATGCCCTTCACCGTGGTTTTTCCGTTGCTCCCGGTTACGGCAATCAGCGGCAGATCGAAGGTTCCGCGCCAGTGCGCAGCCAGGACACCCAGACCAAGCCGCGTGTCGGCTACCCACACTGTGGGCAACGCGCAGTCCTCGGTCCGGCTAACCAGGGCGCCGGCGGCGCCCGCGCGTGCCGCTTCGTCCAGAAAGCTGTGGCCGTCAAACCTGGGTCCGACCAACGCGATGAACAGATCGCCCGGCGCAAGCTTGCGGCTGTCGCTTACCACACCTGTGAATTGAGCATCGGCACCGGCCAGCCTGCCATGCAGCACGCGCGCCGCAGCGCTCAGGGCCATCATGCCGCCATCCCCAGAATCTGCATCACCACTTCCCGATCGCTGAACGGCACACGCCTGTCTCCGATCTGCTGGTAGCTCTCGTGGCCTTTACCAGCCACCAAGACGGCATCCCCCGTCTTGGCGCTTCTGATGGCCAATCCGATGGCGTGCGCACGGTCTCGCACAACAGTTGGGATCGAGCGCATGCCGCCGGCGATTTCGGCAATGATCTGCTCCGGGATCTCATGGCGGGGGTTATCGTCGGTAATGATCACGACATCAGCCAAATCTTCGGCCAGTCTGCCCATCAGGGGCCGTTTGCCGCGATCGCGGTCGCCACCGCAGCCGAACACGCACAACAGACGTCCCTCGGTATGCTCGCGCAGCGCCGCCAGGGCTTTTTCCAGAGCGTCAGGGGTATGTGCATAGTCAACCACCACCAAAGGCGTGCCAGCGCCGCCAAATCGTTCCATCCGTCCCGTTACCGGGCGGACACGGCTCAGCCGTTCCGCTGCGTGCACCGGCGAAATTCCAGCGGCCAGCAGTACAGCAAGCGCGGCCAGAAGATTCATGGCGTTGAAGCGCCCGATCAACGGGCTGCACAGCGCCACCACTCCAGCGGGCGTCGTCACCGTCATGTCCAGGCCGTCGGGTGTTGGCCTGACCGCCGTCGCCGTGACGTCCGCATCGGCCAGCCCGAAGGTCATTACCCGTACACTTCGGCCTACGGTCCGCACAAGCTCGCGCCCGGTCGGGTCATCGTGATTGATGACAGCAACTTCCAGGCCCGGGAAGCCGAACAGGCGCGCCTTGCTTGTGGCGTAGGCCTCCATCGTGCCGTGATAGTCCAGATGGTCACGGGTGAGGTTGGTGAACACGGCAACATTGAACGAAACCCCTTCCACTCTCCCTTGGTCAAGGGCATGGGACGACACCTCCATGCATGCGCACGAGGCGCCTGCCTCAACAAAACCGGCAAGCAGTCTGTGGACGCTTATTGGATCGGGAGTGGTATGGCTGCCAGGATCGAGCCTGTCGGGAAATCCGGCCCCCAGAGTTCCGATCAGGCCGCAGCGTCGCTGCGGCCCGTCGAGCGCCTGCGCAAGCAGATGCGTGCAGGTAGTCTTGCCGTTGGTGCCCGTTACCCCGACCACATACAACTTCCGTGAGGGTGAATCGAAAAACCGGTCGGCAACGATTCCGATGAGGCGGCTGAGGCCCGAGACCGCAACTGCAGGGACCGCAGAGTCCGGCGGCATGAATTGCGCGCCGGAAGGCAGCATTGCATCC